>NZ_JCANTT010000012.1:0-5495 GCF_059568645.1 Phenylobacterium composti DSM 19425
GCGGCAGGTTTTGGGTGTTGGGTCAAAGGAAAACGCCGCCCTGATTTGGGGGCGGCGTTTTGGTGTTGTTTGGAAGGTTGGGTGCGGGAGCAGGATTTGAACCTGCGACCTTCAGGTTATGAGCCTGACGAGCTACCGGGCTGCTCCATCCCGCGGCAAAGCCGGTACTGGTGTAGTGGATTGAAGGGTTCTTGGACGGCTGCATCCGCTTGGTAGACCTGGCGGCGACCTACTCTCCCGCGCCTTAAGACGAAGTACCATCGGCCCAGAGAGGCTTAACGACCGAGTTCGGAATGGGATCGGGTGGGGACCTCTCGGCATAGCCACCAGGTCAACGAAGCGGATGCGTTGTTCGAGATGAGATCATCATCGAGAGCAAGGACGAAGCTCTCATGAGTTTTGATAAGAACGATCAAGCCGATCGAGCGATTAGTACCAGTAAGCTCCATGCGTCGCCGCACTTCCACACCTGGCCTATCAACGTGGTGGTCTACCACGGCTCTCAGCGAAGCCTTGTTTTGAGGTTAGTTTCCCGCTTAGATGCTTTCAGCGGTTATCTATTCCACACTTAGCTACCCTGCTGCGCGGCTGGCGCCACGACAGGTCCACCAGAGGTGTGTCCATCCCGGTCCTCTCGTACTAGGGACAGATCCTCTCAAGCTTCGTACACCCACGGCAGATAGGGACCAAACTGTCTCACGACGTTCTGAACCCAGCTCACGTACCACTTTAATCGGCGAACAGCCGAACCCTTGGGACCTGCTCCAGCCCCAGGATGTGATGAGCCGACATCGAGGTGCCAAACTTTGCCGTCGCTGTGGACGCTTGGGCAAAATCAGCCTGTTATCCCTAGAGTACCTTTTATCCGTTGAGCGATGGCCCTTCCATGCAGAACCACCGGATCACTATGGCCGACTTTCGTCTCTGATCGACTTGTCAGTCTCTCAGTCAGGCGGGCTTATGCCATTGCACTCGACGAGCGATTTCCGACCGCTCTGAGCCCACCATCGCGCGCCTCCGTTACACTTTGGGAGGCGACCGCCCCAGTCAAACTGCCCACCACGCTATGTCCCGGATCCGGATAACGGACCTCGGTTAGACGTCAGCGGCAACAAGGGTGGTATTTCAAGGTTGGCTCCGCCGGAGCTGGCGCCCCGGTTTCATAGCCTCCCACCTATCCTACACATGTTGCCGCTAACGCCAAAGCGAAGCTGCAGTAAAGGTTCATAGGGTCTTTCCGTCTGACCGCGGGAACCCCGCATCTTCACGGGGAATTCAATTTCGCTGAGCCTATGCTGGAGACAGTGGGGAAGTCGTTACGCCATTCGTGCAGGTCGGAACTTACCCGACAAGGAATTTCGCTACCTTAGGACCGTTATAGTTACGGCCGCCGTTTACCGGGGCTTCAATTCGGAGCTTGCACTCCTCCTTTTAACCTTCCGGCACCGGGCAGGCGTCAGACCCTATACGTCGCCTTACGGTTTCGCAGAGCCCTGTGTTTTTGATAAACAGTCGCTACCCCCTGGCCTGTGCCACTCAGTCCTGGTTGCCCAGGGTGAGTCACGCTTATCCCGAAGTTACGCGTGCAATTTGCCGAGTTCCTTCAGCATAGTTCTCTCAAGCGCCTTGGTATGCTCTACCAGTCCACCTGTGTCGGTTTCGGGTACGGTCTCTGTTGGAGTTATTTCCAGGAACAACTTCGCTGCCAGGAGCAATCCAATAAGCCCTGACAACTTACGCCATTCGTCACTTCCAACTGGCCCAGGAATATTTACCTGGTTCCCATCGACTACGCCTTTCGGCCTCGCCTTAGGGGCCGGCTAACCCTGCGCAGATTAACTTTACGCAGGAACCCTTGGACTTTCGGCGAGAGTGTCTCTCACACTCTTTGTCGCTACTCATGTCAGCATTCTCACTTCCGATACCTCCAGCCGGCCTCACGACCGACCTTCACAGGCTTACGGAACGCTCCGCTACCGCGTGCTTGCGCACACCCATACCTTCGGCGAACGGCTTAAGCCCCGTTACATTTTCCGCGCAGGATCGCTTGACCAGTGAGCTGTTACGCTTTCTTTAAATGATGGCTGCTTCTAAGCCAACATCCTGGTTGTCAAAGCAATCCCACATCGTTTCCCACTTAGCCGTTACTTGGGGGCCTTAGATGATGGTTAGGGTTGTTTCCCTTTTCACGACGGACGTTAGCACCCGCCGTGTGTCTCCCGGATAGTTCTCTTGGGTATTCGGAGTTTGGTTAGAATTGGTACAGCTCGCGCCGCCCGCATCCATCCAGTGCTCTACCCCCCAAGGAATTCGTCCGAGGCTCTACCTAAATAGATTTCGCGGAGAACCAGCTATGTCCAGGTTTGATTGGCCTTTCACCCCTATCCACAAGTCATCCCAGACCTTTTCAACGGGCACGGGTTCGGTCCTCCAGCTGGTGTTACCCAGCCTTCAACCTGCTCATGGATAGATCACCTGGTTTCGGGTCGTCATGCGACGTACTTAATCGCCCTATTCAGACTCGCTTTCGCTGCGCCTACACCTAACGGCTTAAGCTTGCACGGCACATGAAGTCGCTGACCCATTATACAAAAGGTACGCCGTCACCACGCGAGGTGGCTCCGACTGCTTGTAGGCTTCCGATTTCAGGTTCTATTTCACTCCCCTCGTCGGGGTGCTTTTCACCTTTCCCTCACGGTACTTGTTCACTATCGGTCACTGAGGAGTACTTAGGCTTGGAGGATGGTCCCCCCATATTCAGACAGGATTTCACGTGTCCCGCCCTACTCGAGTCTGTCGCTAATTGACGCCTACGGGGCTATCACCCGCTATGGCCGACCTTTCCAGATCGTTCGGCTTTATGTCACGACAGCACTGGCCTGGTCCCGGTTCGCTCGCCACTACTACGGGAGTCTCGGTTGATGTCCTTTCCTCCGGGTACTGAGATGTTTCAGTTCCCCGGGTTCGCTCATTGAACCCTATGTATTCAGGTCAATGTACCTTTGAACGACCTACGAACCAGATCACCAGCCGGAGCTGATGATCACATTCGCAGACCGTAAAGGTGGGTTTCCCCATTCGGAAATATCCGGATCAAAGGATGCTCGCGCCTCCCCGGATCTTATCGCAGCGTGCCACGTCCTTCATCGCCTCTCAGTGCCAAGGCATCCGTCAGAAGCCCTTATGCGCTTGATCGTTCTCAGCAAAACTCATGCGTGGGGACGGTTGCCGCCCAGGGTACGAAACCCAGGCAGCGCCCACACATGCGCTTTGTCTTTGCTTTGATGATGATGTCATCTCGGATCCATCCTCGAACCCCAGGGGTGGGGCGGATGAACCCTTCAATTCACGATGTCAGATGCCGCAGCCGGCCCTGAGGCCGGAGCGGAAACTCGTTTGCTTCCGCGATCGCGCGGGAGAGTGGTGGAGCCAGACGGGATCGAACCGACGACCTCATGCTTGCAAAGCACGCGCTCTACCAACTGAGCTATGGCCCCTACTCAATGAGAGGCGGCTGCAGCTGGGAGCCTCGAGGGGCGTCCCCGAGGGTGTCGATCTTCGTCTGCCCGCCCGAGGGTCACACAACGTACGAAGAGTGTGGTGGGCCCAGGCAGACTCGAACTGCCGACCTCACGCTTATCAGGCGTGTGCTCTAACCAACTGAGCTACAGGCCCTTGAAGCGGTCCGCTCAGCGCCCAACCCCAAAAGCCGGCGCCGAATGCGCGATCGCACCGTCGACCTGGCGGTCGCGGTGTCAGCGGAAAGAGAAACGGAGACGGCGACGCCCCGCACCTGTTTGGTGTCTTTGGAAGACCAATAGGAAGCGTGAGCGTCCTGGAGGCCTATCCTTAGAAAGGAGGTGATCCAGCCGCAGGTTCCCCTACGGCTACCTTGTTACGACTTCACCCCAGTCGCTGACCCTACCGTGGCCGGCTGCCTCCCTTGCGGGTTAGCGCACCGTCTTCGGGTAAAGCCAACTCCCATGGTGTGACGGGCGGTGTGTACAAGGCCCGGGAACGTATTCACCGCGGCATGCTGATCCGCGATTACTAGCGATTCCGACTTCATGCACTCGAGTTGCAGAGTGCAATCCGAACTGAGACGACTTTTAGGGATTAGCTCCGCTTCGCAGCATCGCAACCCTCTGTAGTCGCCATTGTAGCACGTGTGTAGCCCACCCCGTAAGGGCCATGAGGACTTGACGTCATCCCCACCTTCCTCCGGCTTACCACCGGCGGTCCCATTAGAGTGCCCAACTTAATGATGGCAACTAATGGCGAGGGTTGCGCTCGTTGCGGGACTTAACCCAACATCTCACGACACGAGCTGACGACAGCCATGCAGCACCTGTGTCCCTGTCCCCGAAGGGAAAACTGGATCTCTCCAGCGATCAGGGCATGTCAAAAGGTGGTAAGGTTCTGCGCGTTGCTTCGAATTAAACCACATGCTCCACCGCTTGTGCGGGCCCCCGTCAATTCCTTTGAGTTTTAATCTTGCGACCGTACTCCCCAGGCGGAGTGCTTAATGCGTTAGCTGCGTCACCGACATGCATGCATGCCGACAACTAGCACTCATCGTTTACGGCGTGGACTACCAGGGTATCTAATCCTGTTTGCTCCCCACGCTTTCGCGCCTCAGCGTCAGTAACGGGCCAGTGAGTCGCCTTCGCCACTGGTGTTCTTCCGAATATCTACGAATTTCACCTCTACACTCGGAGTTCCACTCACCTCTCCCGTACTCAAGATGTCCAGTATCGAAGGCAATTCCGAGGTTGAGCCCCGGGCTTTCACCCCCGACTTAAACATCCGCCTACGCGCCCTTTACGCCCAGTAATTCCGAGCAACGCTAGCCCCCTTCGTATTACCGCGGCTGCTGGCACGAAGTTAGCCGGGGCTTCTTCTCCGGGTACCGTCATTATCTTCCCCGGTGAAAGAATTTTACAATCCTAAGACCTTCATCATTCACGCGGCATGGCTGCGTCAGGCTTTCGCCCATTGCGCAAGATTCCCTACTGCTGCCTCCCGTAGGAGTCTGGGCCGTGTCTCAGTCCCAGTGTGGCTGATCATCCTCTCAGACCAGCTATGGATCGTCGGCTTGGTGAGCCTTTACCTCACCAACTACCTAATCCAACGCGGGCTGCTCCAAAGGCGATAAATCTTTCCCCCGAAGGGCACATACGGTATTAGCCCAAGTTTCCCTGGGTTGTTCCGTACCTAAGGGCACATTCCCACGCGTTACTCACCCGTCCGCCACTGCTCCGAAGAGCCGTTCGACTTGCATGTATTAGGCCTGCCGCCAGCGTTCGCTCTGAGCCAGGATCAAACTCTCAGGTTGAGTTGACGTTCTGACTTCAGCGTAACCAGTCCCTTGCGGAACCGGCTGGCATAGTCTGCGTAGTTCTTGACGAGTTCCCACAAATCTTGGCCAGGCCAAAGCCCAGCCATATTCATGGTGTCTTCAAGAGACCGCAGTCACAGTCAGCGTCGAGATAGAG
>NZ_JCANTT010000013.1:0-491455 GCF_059568645.1 Phenylobacterium composti DSM 19425
TTTCCCCCGAAGGGCACATACGGTATTAGCCCAAGTTTCCCTGGGTTGTTCCGTACCTAAGGGCACATTCCCACGCGTTACTCACCCGTCCGCCACTGCTCCGAAGAGCCGTTCGACTTGCATGTATTAGGCCTGCCGCCAGCGTTCGCTCTGAGCCAGGATCAAACTCTCAGGTTGAGTTGACGTTCTGACTTCAGCGTAACCAGTCCCTTGCGGAACCGGCTGGCATAGTCTGCGTAGTTCTTGACGAGTTCCCACAAATCTTGGCCAGGCCAAAGCCCAGCCATATTCATGGTGTCTTCAAGAGACCGCAGTCACAGTCAGCGTCGAGATAGAGTGGTTAGCTCCATCGCCAGGACGCCGCCGCCTGCGTTTCTCTTTCCTAATCAACGATGTCAAAGACCCGACCGCCTTTCGGCGACCCCACTGTTTTTCGCCGGTGGGCGGCGGAGGCGGCTATCTAGTGACCGGCCCCTTTAGTGTCAATCGGCTTTTTCAAGCTTCTTGCGGAGCTTCTGGACCTCCGAGGAAACCCAGAAATTTGGCCGCAAGAACCGCCTCGGGCCACCCAGGGGTTTGCCCCGAAAGTCCGTAGCGATTCGATTGAGGCTCGGGAAGATACGCATTTGGAAGAGAAAATCAAGCGGCTTGTTCAGCCTCTCGCCTGCTCTTCCGCGAGGGAGAGATCCGACGCCGCAAGGCCCCGTCTCGCTCTCTCGTGCGCCCCACCCCGAGTGGGAGGCGGCTAGTTAGTGACCGCTTCCCGGGGAGTCAACCGGCCCTTTGCAGGGCTTTCGACCGATCCACGCAAGCTCCGCTTCTTCGGGTCGAACCGGCGTCGAAACCGCCTGAAAGCCTAGACCTTCAGGCCTGTTCCGGCGTCGCGGCCGGTGCTCGGTGATGTGGCGATTTTTGGACGCGATTTCAAGTGCTTAGAGACTCGATTTCGCGTCTTCGTCGCCCCGCCCCGAGCGGGAGGCGGCTATCTAGTGGCCGGCCGCCGGCCCGTCAACCGGCTTGCTGAAACTTTCGGCGGACCGCCGCTATCGGGACCTCGGGAGCGCGCCGCTTCAGCCTTCTCCAATGCGGCTCTTGGCGCCACCGAAATCACGGCTGCGACGCGCGCTTCCTTGCGCACCCAGCGCGCGCCGGTCACAACGCGCCCTACTAAGGAGGTGGCGCACGCATGCTGTCGCAGAAGGCCAAGTATGCGCTCCGGGCTCTGGTGGAGCTCGCCCGGGGCGATGGTCAGCTTTCGGCCGGGGAACTCGCCGCGCGCTCAGGCGCGCCACGCAAATTCCTGGAGGCCATCCTTCTGGAGCTGGCGCGCAACCAGGTGGTGGTCAGCCGACGCGGAAAGTTCGGGGGCTACACCCTCGCCCGCCCGGCCCCCGAGATCGCCTTCGCCGAGATCATCCGCATCATCGACGGCCCCCTGGCCCTGGCACCCTGCGTCTCGCCGCGGCTGGGCTACCGCAAATGCGCCGACTGCCAGACCCTTGAGGGTTGCACCCTGCGCGAGGCCCTGGCCCGGGCGCGCGA
Source organism: Phenylobacterium composti DSM 19425 (assembly GCF_059568645.1). NCBI lineage: Bacteria > Pseudomonadati > Pseudomonadota > Alphaproteobacteria > Caulobacterales > Caulobacteraceae > Phenylobacterium > Phenylobacterium composti. The sequence goes on from NZ_JCANTT010000013.1 coordinate 1,543, forward strand.
CGCTACGGCTGACGTACTGGAGGGCTACAGCTTGGCCGACGCCGCCCGCACCGGCGAGCCCGCGCAGCCGCTCCTCGCCTGATTACCAAGGCCAGATGAAAATGGGCGAGGAAGACGCTCGGCGCCTCCTCGCCCTTTCACCGGCGGGCAGCCGGCGTCCAGCCCTCACGCAGAGGGTATCTCAGCTCGCGGCGATGTAGGCCTTCAGGCCGTCGGCCTCGGCCTCCACCTCGGAAATCTTGGACTTCACCAGGTCGCCGATCGAGACGATCCCCACCAGCCGGTCGGCCTTGCAGATCGGCAGGTGACGGATTCGCCGGTCGGTCATCCGGCCGAGCAGGCTGTCCACGGTCTCGCCCGGCTCGGCGAACAGCACATCGGCGGTCATGTAGTCGGAGACCGGGCGCTCCAGCGCCGTCGGGCCGTCCCCGGCCACCGCCCGCACCACGTCGCGCTCGGAAACGATTCCGACCACCCGCTCCGCGTCCATCACCACAAGAGCCCCCACGTTCCGGGCGCAGAGCAGCTCGGCCACAGCCGCGAGCCGCTCGGTCGGCCGCGTCGTAAAGACGCTGTCGCCCTTGGTGCGGAGAATCTGCGAGACCAGCATCGGGCCTCCTGTTCTGTTGCGCCCGCTCGCGCCCTTGGAGAACAGCGTTGCGCAGAACCGCAAGGGGCGCAACGGCGCCGACCGGCGCCTCACACACGCGTGAAATGGCCGAGCTCAGCGCCGGCGGGCGATCCAGGCGATGGGCGACATCAGCAGCACCCCGGCCGCGAAGCCGGCGATGTGCGCCTCCCAGGCGACGGCCGCACCCTGCGCACCGGGCAGCAGGCCGGATCCCAGTACGCCGATCACCGCATTGATGGCGAACCAGATCGCCCCCATGCCCAGCACAGTCCGCGAGAGGATCGGCCCCACCCGGCCGTGGCCGGCGATCAGGCGGGCCGCTGCGCCCATCAGCCCCGAGACGGCCCCAGAGGCGCCCACCAGGGCGCTCTGTTCGCCCGCATGGAGCGCTGCATAGCCCAGGCTCGAGAGCGCCCCGCATGCCAGATAGAAGCCGAGGAACAGGACTGCCCCTGGCAACCGGTCGCCGAAGTAGCGGGCCACCGGCGTGCCGAAGGCCAGGCAGAAGCCGGCGTTCATCAGGGCGTGCGGCCAGTTGCCGTGCAGGAACAGGGCCGTAAACAGCCGCTCCCAGTGGCCCTCTTCCAGAAGGGCCGGGGAGAAGGCGAAGTCCATCGCCACCGCATCCAGGGGGAACCGGCTCTGGATGGCATAGCCGCCCACCAGCACCGCGGTGAGCAGAAGCACGATCCACGGCGCGTTGAACACCGGCTCGGGCGTGCCCCGGCGGTCCGGCTGCTCGCGATAGGGCGGCAGGTGCGGACCTCCGTCCGCCGGCGCTTCGAAACGGGCGACGTGCATTGCTCCCATGTAGGCGGTCTTTTGCGGTGAGGCGAGCAGCCTTGGCCAAGCCGGTGCTTCCGCGTCGATCTTCCCGGCCGGACCTTCGCCTTGCGATGGCCACGACGGTCCGCAATGGTGGCCCCGCCTTGAAGGACTTCCCGGAACACGCCGTATGACCCGTCCCCTGCGCGCAGCTTTCGCGCTTGGCGCCGCCTTGCTGCTCGCCGCCCCGCCCGCCGTCGCCCTGCAGCCCGCCTCGCCGCCGGCCGCAGTCGGCTGGCCTCAGGCGACCTCGAATCTCAAGGCTGATCCCGCCATCCGCTTCGGCGTCCTGCCCAACGGTATGCGCTACGCCATCCGCCGCCAGTCCGTCCCGGCTGGCCAGGCCTCCCTGCGCCTGCGGATCGATGCGGGTTCGCTGATGGAGACCGACGCCCAGCAGGGCCTCGCCCACTTCCTCGAGCATATGGCCTTCAACGGCTCGAAGAACGTGAAGGAAGGCGAGATGACCAAGATGCTCGAGCGCCTGGGCCTGGCGTTCGGGCCCGACACCAACGCCTCCACCAGCTTCGGCCAGACCATCTACATGCTGGAGCTGCCGAAGACCGATGACGAGACCGTGGACACCTCGCTCATGCTGATGCGCGAGTCGGCCTCCAACCTTCTGATCGAACAGGCCGCCGTGGACCGCGAGCGCGGGGTGGTGCTGTCCGAGGAGCGGGCCCGCGACACCCCCGGCTATCGGATCGTCAAGGAGCGCCTTGGCTTCTGGCTGAAGGGCCAGCGCCTGCCCCAGCGGATGCCCATCGGCACGGTCGAGGTGCTGAAATCCGCCCCCGCCGCCGAGGTGGTCGACTTCTACCACCGTTACTATCGCCCAGAACGGACGGTGCTCGTCGCCGCGGGGGACTTCGACGTCGACGCCATGGAGGCCAAGATTCGCGCCCGGTTTTCGGACTGGCAGGGCGTTGGCCCGGCCGGCGCCGACCCGGTCCAGGGGCAGGTCCAGCCCCGCGGGACCGAAGCCCGGCTGGTCGTCGAGCCCGGCGCCCAGCTAACCTTGCAGATCGCCTGGGTGGCGCCGCCCAACCTCGCCCCCGACACCGTGGCCCGCCGCAAACGCGAGGTGATCGAGAACCTGGCCCTGGCCGTGGTGAACCGCCGCTTCTCGCGCCTGGCGCGCGGCGCCAATCCGCCGTTCATCGCGGCCTCGGCCCATGCCTTCCAGCAGGAGGACGAGGCCGACCTCGCCGTGGTCAGCGTCGCCGCCGAGCCCGACCGCTGGGCCGAGGCCCTGGCCGCCGCCGAACAGGAGCACCGCCGCGCCCTCGCCTATGGCGTCCGCCAGGACGAGCTGGACCGGGAGATCGAGGAGATGCGGGCCCTGCTGCGCACCGCCGCCGCCGGCGCCGCCACCCGACGCCCCTCCGAACTCGCCAATGAGATCGTCGCCTCCCTGGCCGACGACATGGTGGTCACCTCGCCCGCCGACGACCTCTCCCTGTTCGAGGAAACCGTGAAGGGGCTCACCGCCGAGCAGGCTTCGGCGGCGCTGAAAGACGCGTTCAAGGGATCTGGCCCGCTGGTGTTCATGGCCACGCCGCGTCCCGTTGAGGGCGGCGAGGCCACGCTGATGGCCGCCTTCGACGCCTCCCGGAAGACGCCCGTGGAGCCCCTCCCCGCCGCCGGTCAGGTGGCTTGGCCCTACGAGAGCTTCGGCCCGCCGGGCCACGTCGCCGAGCGTCACGAGATCGCCGACTTGGACGCCACCTTCGTGCGGTTCGCCAACGGCGTGCGCCTGACGGTGAAGTCCACCCGCTTCCGCGACAGCGAGGTGCTGGTTCGGGTCAATGTGGGCGACGGCCTGCTCGATCTTTCGCCCACCCGGCAGAGCCCGGGCTGGGCCGCCAACGCCTACATTGAGGGCGGCCTTAAGAAGATCGAGACCGACGACATGGAGCGCGCCCTCGCCAGCAAGGTGATTGGCGCCCGCTTCGGCCTGGGCGACGACGCCTTCGTCTTCTCGGGCTTCACCCGGCCGGAGGACCTGGCGACCCAGATGCAGGTGCTCGCCGCCTATGTGTCCGAGCCGGGCTTCCGCGAGCAGGCCTTCCTGCGCCTGAAGGCCGCCGGCAAGACCATCCACGACCAGTACGAGGCCACCGACACGGGCGTCCTGAACCGCGAACTCTCCGGCCTGCTGCACGGCGGCGACCGCCGCTGGACCTTCCCCAGCCGCGAGGAGATCGCCCAGGCCAAGCTCGACGACCTCGTAGACCAGGTGGCTCCGCATCTGGCGGACGGCGCCGTCGAGGTGGTGATCGTCGGCGACATCAGCCTCGATCAGGCCATCGCCGCCACCGCCGCCACCTTCGGCGCCCTGCCGCCCCGGCCCGAGCCTGCGCCGATCCCGGAGAGCGCCCGCAAGGTCGGCTTCCCCAAGGGCGGCGGCGAGCCGGTGGTGCTGACCCACAAGGGCCGCCAGGACCAGTCCATCGGCTATGTCGCCTGGCCCACCACCGACTACTGGGCCGATCCCCAGCGGGCGCGGGTGACCGCGGTGATGGCCGAGATTCTGAAGCTCCGGCTGCTGGAGGAGCTGCGCGAGGCCCAGGGGGCCACCTATTCGCCGAGCGTGGGCGTCAATCACAGCCTGGTCTGGAGCGGCTGGGGCTATGTGGCCGCCAGCGTCGAGGTGCCGCCCGAGAAGCTGCAGAGCTTCTTCGACGACGTGGCCAAGATCGTCGCCGACCTGAAGGCGAAGCCGCCCACCGAGGACGAGATGCAGCGGGCCAAGTCGCCTCGCATCGAACGGCTGCAGAAGGAGCGGATCACCAACCAGTACTGGCTGGCCACGCTCTCAGGCGCCCAGCGCGACCCGCGTCGCCTGGACATCGTGCGCGAGATCACTCCCGGCACCGAGAAGGTCACCGCCGAAGATGTGCAGCGCGCCGCTCAGACGTGGCTGAGGGACGAGACCGCCTTCCGCCTGATCGTCCGGCCCGAGGCGACAGCCGGCTGAGCCGGCATGGCCCGGGCGGACAGCCGCCGCTAGGCGACCGCCCGCCCGGCCTGAACGCCATAGCGCCTGGAGCGGCCTAGGCCGCCGCCTTCTCGTCGCCGTACACTGGGGCGTCCACGGCCGGCAGATAGGCCCGGCCGCGGATGGCGTCCGAGATCTTCTCGGCGATCATGATGGTCGGGGCGTTGGTGTTGCCCCCCACCAGCGTCGGCATGACCGAAGCGTCCACAACGCGCAGGCCGGCCAGGCCCTGAACCCGACATTCGCCGTCCACCACCGCCATCGGATCGCCCGCCACGCCCATCCGGCAAGTGCCGACCGGGTGGTAAATCGTCTCGGCCGCGCGGCGGATCCAGGCGTCGATCTCGGCGTCGGTCTTCACGTCCTTGCCCGGCGCATATTCGTCGCCCCGATACGGGTCGAGAGCGGACTGGGCGGCCACCTCGCGCATCATCTTCACGCCCTCGCGCATGGCCCGGCGATCCTCCTCGGCCGACAGGTAGTTGGCGAAGATTGCGGGATCGGCCAGCGGGTCGGCGCTCTTCAAGCTGACCTTGCCGCGGCTCTCCGGGCGCAGCTGGCAGACATGGAAGGTGAAGCCGTCCTTCGGCACCTGCACCTTGCCGTGATCCTGCATGATGGCCAGGACCGTGTGCACCTGCAGGTCCGGCCGGTCGAGGTCAGGCCGCGAGCGGAGGAAGGCGCCGCTCTCCAGGAAGTTCTCCCGCCCGATCCCTTTGCCGAAGAGCAGATAGTTCAGCCCCACGAAGAGCTGCTTGAGGCCCTTGCGCTGGGAATAGACCGTGATCGGCTTGGGGCACTCCCAGGACAGGCAGGCGTCCAGGTGGTCCTGCAGATTGGCGCCCACGCCCTTCAGCTCGTGAACGGCCTTGATACCGTGCATGGCGATATCGTCGGGATCGCCGATGCCCGACAGTTGCAGAATGTGCGGCGACTGCACCGCCCCGGCCGCCAGCAGCACCTCGGCCTCGGCGTAGATCGCCCGGGCCGGCTTCTTGCCTTCGACCACCTCCACGCCCACGGCCCGGCCGTTCTCCACCAGGATCCTCGTGGTGCGCGCGCCGGTCAGGCAGGTGAGGTTCGGCCGCTGCAGCACCGGATGCAGATAGGCCCGCGCGGCGCTCCACCGCTGGCCGTCGCGGATGGTCATCTGGTACGGCCCCCAGCCTTCTTGCTGGTAGCCGTTGAAGTCGCTGGTCACCGGGTGGCCGGCCTGGGCGCCCGCCTCCACCGCGGCCCGGTAGATCGGATTCGGCGAAGCCGCCCTGGACACGTGCAGAGGCCCCTCGCCCCCGTGCCAGGAATCGGCGCCGCCTTCGAAACTTTCCGAGCGCTTGAAGTACGGCAGCACGTCCGCGTAGCCCCAGCCGGTCAGCCCCATCTGCCGCCACTGGTCATAGTCCCGCGCGTGGCCGCGGATGTAGATCATGCCGTTGATCGACGAGGAGCCGCCCCAGCCCTTGCCCCGCGGCCACCACAGGCGGCGGTTGTCGAGATGCGGCTCGGGCTCGGTCCAGAAGCCCCAGTTGTACGGCCCCTGCTTGCCGATCAGCGCTCCGACGCCCGCCGGCATCCGCACCAGCAGCGAGGCGTCCTTGCCGCCAGCCTCCAGCAGCAGCACCCGGACTGCCGGATCCTCCGTCAGGCGGTTGGCCAGTACGCAGCCGGCCGACCCCGCGCCGACGATGATGTAGTCGTAGCGTTCCATCGGACGCGTCCTTCCCTTGACCCTTGTTCGTTGGGCGCAAAGGTGACGCAGGCGTCACGTTCGTGCAAGGCCGCCCCGGCGTCAGGCCGAGAGCAGGGTCACCGTCAGGACGAAGAGCACCAGGGCGAAGCCGCAGAACCACAGCAGGAACCAGGTTCGCCACAAGCCCGAGAAGAGGCCGAGGCCGTAGGCGCCCTTGAGCTGGAAATACATGTGCGCCGGAACCGCGAACGGCAGGATCGTCCAGGCCAGCCCCGAAATGGGGCCGCCAATCCGCGTGGCGATGGCCAGGACCATGCCCAGCCAGGACATGAAGGTCAGCGAATAGAGAACGAACACCCCGTGGTCGTAGAGGGTGAAGCCTCGCTTCCAGAGGAACAGCAGGGCCACGAACGGGATAGAGATCGGGATCAGCAGGAACGAGAACTTGTAGAACGCCTGCTGCAGCTTGTAGAGCGCCAGCTCCGGGTTCTTCAGCTTGTACTTGATCTTCTCGTCCAGCTTCTTGTTGCCCGTCTCGATATTGAGCTGGCTGAGTTGCTTGGCGAGGTCGGCATCGACCTCCGTTCCTGCCTTGCCGGCGGCGGCGCCAATCTTGAGACTGGCGCTCTCCACCGCCTTTTCGGCCTCGGCGATGCGGACCTGGGCCGCGGCTTTGGCCTCCGGCGTCGTCGCCGCCTCGAGGGCCGCCTCGGCGTTGGCGAGGTCGGTGTTCCGCCGCGCCAGTTCCACCGTCGCCAGGGCCTGCTCGCCCACCACATCCGAGCGGTGACTGGCCGGGAAATAGCTCAACCCCATGAACAGCACGAACATGGTGAAGAGGAACATCGCCAGCGGCGAGACGTAGCGGGTCCGCCGCCCGTGCACCCACTCCCGCGTCAGCCGCCCGGGACGGAAGATCAGCAGCGGCACGGTTCGCCAGACGCGGCTGTCGAAGTGCATCACCCCGTGCAGCACCTCCTCGCCGAGGTGTGCGAGCGTCCGGTGGACGTGGGCTGGCTGGCCGCAGTTGGCGCAAAAGCGGCCATGCACCTGCGCGCCGCAATCGAGGCAGACGTGCTGCGCCTCGCCGGCTCTGCCGGCCGGAGCCTCCACCGTAGCGCCTGCGAGCCCGCCATGGGCGGCCCCCGCCACCACGCCCGTCGCGTCAACGTCCACCATGCGCCACGTCCCCGTCGAAGCGCCGGAATGTGACGGGACTGCCGCTACGTCACAAGCCGCCGATCAGCGGCCCTTCCACTGCGGCGGCCGCTTCTGGGCGAAGGCCAGCGGCCCCTCTTTGAAGTCTTCGGAGGTGAACAGCGCGCCGATGGCCGGATACTTGTTCTGGCCGCGGATCGCCGCCTCCAGGCTGGGCTCGTCGAGCCCGCGATAGACCGCCTCCTTCGACGCCCGCACCGACATCGGCGACAGCTCGCAGATCTGCCGGGCCCACTCCCGGGCCGTGCGCATCAGGTCCTGGGGCGCAGTGACCTCCGCCACGAAGCCCAGCTCCTTGCCCTCGGCCGCCGAGACCCGGCGGGCGGTGAGGATCATGGCCATGGCCCGCTTCACCCCGATGGCGCGCGGCAGACGATGCAGCCCCCCGGCCAGGGCGGCTAGGCCCACCCGCGGCTCCGGCAGGGCGAAGGTCGCCGTCTCTGAGGCGATGATGATGTCGCAGGCCAAGGCGATCTCGAATCCGCCGCCCATGGCGACCCCGTTCACCGCCGCGATCAGCGGCTTGTTCAGGTCGAAGCGCGACGTCAGGCCGGCGAAGCCCGACGGCGGGCTCTTCATCGCCCCGCCCGAGGCCTGGTGCTTCAGGTCGTTGCCGGCCGAGAACGCCTTGTCGCCCGCTCCGGTGACGATGCCGACCCACTGCTCCGGGTCAGCGGCGAAGGCGTCGAACGCCTCATGCAGTTCGAAGTGCGCCGGCGAGTGCAGCGCGTTCATCACCTCCGGCCGATTCAAGACGAAGGTGGTGACCGGCCCGTCCCGCTCCACCTTGATGAACTCGTAGGCCATGGGCCGCCTCCCCTGTCTGTTTGTCTAGGGAGGCGATCCGACCCGGGCGCCGTGGCGTCCGTCAAGCGACGGCGGTGAGTTCCCGTCGGTAGCGCTTCCAGTTCTCCACATAGTGCTGAGCGCCGGCGGCGATCACCATGGCCTGCTGGTCGCTGATCTCGCGCACCACCTTGCCCGGCGCGCCCATGACCAGCGAGTTGTCCGGGATCTCCTTGCCCTCGGTGATCAGGCAGTTCGCGCCGATCAGGCAATTCTTCCCGATCTTCGCCCCGTTCAGGACGATCGAGCCGATGCCCACCAGGGTGTTGTCGCCGATGGTGCAGCCGTGGAGCATGACCATGTGGCCGATGGTGACATTGGCGCCGATGGTGAGAGGCGAGCCCAGATCCGTGTGCAGCACGCTGCCGTCCTGCACGTTCGAATTCTCGCCGATGATGATGGGGTCGTTGTCTCCGCGCAGCGTGGCGCCCCACCAGACCGACGCATTCTTCTTGAGAATCACATTGCCCATAACGGCGGCGGTCGGCGCGATCCAGTATTCGCCATCGCTTGGCAACTCAGGAGCCACATTGCCCAAGTTGTAGACACTCATGCACAGACCTTATTTCTTGATGCCGCCAGGGCGTTTAACGACTCGAAAACGTCGTTACGATCATTCTAGTCGGGCGATTCGGAAGTACGAAAGTGCTCTCGATCGCCGCCGCGGAGCCCCAGGCCCCGCGCCTCGCGCTGGACGGAGTTGGATGGCGCCTGGTCCATTGTCCTTCCGGGGATCGCGCCCCGGCCCCGCAGAGCCCCCGCGCCGCGCCGCGGCGCATCGGGACGCGCACCCCGCCGCCAATTTCGCCTTCATCCACCATCCGAAGGGCGCTCCCGTCTCGGGACGCCCTTTTTTCTTGCCCCTTGAGGAGGCCCTGATGAGCAAGCGAGCCCTGAAGCGACAGTTGCGCGAAGGCGCGTTCGACGCTGGTCAGTTCGACGGCGACGACAAGGTGCGCCGGCTTCCGCTCGACCGGGGCTGGTCGCCCCTCGCCCATCACAACGACGACCGCGACCAGGGCTACCTCAAGACCGTCAAGGCCAAGTCGCCCGGCCAGCAGCAGCTCATCGAGGCCATCGATTCCCGCAACCTGGTGATGGCCCTCGGCCCGGCCGGCACCGGCAAGACCTACCTCGCCATCGCCAAGGCCGTGGAAGCCCTTGAGAACGGCCGGGTCGGGCGGATCGTCCTCTCACGCCCGGCGGTGGAGGCCGGAGAGTCCATCGGCTTCCTGCCTGGTGACGCCGAGGACAAGCTCGCCCCCTATCTGCGCCCCCTCTACGACGCCCTCTCCGACCGCCTGTCGATGAAGCGGGTGCGGGCCCTGATGGCCGAGGGCGCCATCGAGATCGCCCCCGTGGGCTTCATGCGCGGCCGGACGCTGAACAACGCCTTCGTGGTCATCGACGAGGCCCAGAACTGCACCTATGTGCAGCTCAAGATGCTGCTCACACGCCTGGGCTGGCACTCCACCATGGTGGTGACGGGCGATCCCAACCAGTCCGACCTCCTGCCCGAGCTCTCCGGCCTGGGCCCTGTGGCCGAGCGGCTGGAAGCGGTGGGCAACATCGCCGTGGTCCGGCTGGACGAGCGCGACATCGTCCGCCACCCGCTGGTGGCCGAGATGCTGGGCGTCCTCTAGCCGGGCGCGGAAAATTCACGCCGCGTGAGAACGGCCACGCTTTTCTCAACCCCTGGGTGTGGTAGCTTCGCGCCCAGGGCGAGAGGGCGTCATGGCCGACTACCGGCTCTATTTCCTGGATCAGGCGAACCACATCCGTGGGGTGTTGGAGTTCGAGTGCGACGACGATCGCGCCGCCCTTGAGCACGCTGCCGCCCAGGCCGACGGTCGGCGGATGGAGCTGTGGAGCCGCGCGCGCTTCATCCGCCGCTTCGACTCCGCGGCAGACTCGGGCGCCGCGAATCCGCAGGCCGCGGCCTCCGCCGGAACCGAGCCTCAGGCGCTGTAAACCTGCGGCCGCAGGGGCTGGATCCGCACCGGCTGGCCCGCGGTCACGCCCGGCGGCAGGATCGACCCGTGGGTCTGAAGCTCCAGGAGCTGCCCCTGCACCTGGCATTCGATGCGCACGTCCGGTCCCCGGGCGGCCACCGCCCGCACCTCGGCCAGCAGACCAGGGCCGTCGGCGGGCGCGAAGGCCACCTCGTCCGGCCGGAAGAACACTTCCACGGCGCCCTGCGGCGCGCCGGCCGGCGCCGCTGTCTCCCAGGACCCGATCCGCAGCCGCTCGCCCGCGACGACGCCGGCCATCCGGCAGGCGGCGCCCAGGAAGTCGAACACGAACGGATTGGCCGGGTGCTCATACACCTCGTTCGGCGTCCCCAGTTGCACCAGCTGTCCGTCCTTCAGGATCGCCACCCTGTCGGCCAGGTCCAGGGCTTCCTCCTGGTCGTGGGTGACGAAGACAGTGGTCACGCCGGTGCGCTCGTGCAGCTCCCGCAGCCAGCGGCGCAGCTCGCGCCGCACCTGGGCGTCCAGCGCCCCGAACGGCTCGTCCAGCAGCAGCAGCCTCGGCTCGATGGCTAGGGCCCGGGCCAGGGCCACGCGCTGGCGCTGGCCGCCCGACAGCTGCGAGGGATAACGCTTCTCCAGGCCCTCCAGCTGCACCAGCGACAGGAGCTGGCGCACGCGCTCGGTGATCTCGGCCTTGGGCGGACGCTCCGAACCCTTCCGGACCGTGAGGCCGAAGGCGATGTTCTGCGCCACCGTCATGTGCCGGAACAGGGCGTAGTGCTGGAACACCATCCCGACGCGGCGCTTGCGCACCGGCAGGGCCAGGAAGTCCTCGCCCCCGAACCGCACCTCGCCAGCGTCGGGCTTCTCCAGCCCCGCCAGCACCCGCAGCAGCGTGGTCTTGCCCGAGCCCGACGGCCCGAGCAGCGCCAGGAACTCCTTGTCCCGCGCCTGCAGCGAGACGTCCCTCAGGGCCGGGAAGCGCCCGAAGGCCTTGGAGACGCCGCGGATGTCGAGGGCCAGGGCTTGGCCGGCGGCGCGGTCAGTGTCGTCGACGGGCCGAAAGTTCACCGGAATGACGCCATTCGAGGATTGTCTTGAGGACGAGGGTGACGAGTCCGAGGCCGGCCAGGATGGAGGCCGCCGCGAAGGCGCCGACGAATTCGTAGTCATTGTAGAGCACCTCGACATGCAGCGGCAAAGTCGTGGTCAGGCCCCGGACGCTGCCGGACACCACCGAGACGGCGCCAAATTCGCCCATCGCCCGGGCGTTGCAGAGCAGCACCCCGTACAGCAGGGCCCAGCGAATGTTGGGGAGGGTCACGCGCCAGAAGGTTGTCCAGCCGCCGGCGCCCAGGGTCAGCGCCGCCGCCTCCTCGTCCGAGCCCTGGTCCTGCATCAGCGGGATCAGCTCCCGGGCCACGAACGGCAGGGTCACCAGCACCGTGGCCAGCACCAGGCCCGAGGTGGCGAAGATGATCTTGATGTCGTGCTCGCGCAGCCACTCGCCGAACCAGCCCTGGGCGCCGAACAGCAGCACCCAGACGAGGCCCGAGACCACCGGCGACATCGAGAACGGCAGGTCGATGAAGGTGACCAGCAGGCTCTTGCCCTTGAACTCGAACTTGGCGATCGCCCAGGCCGCCGCCACCCCGAACACCGCGTTCAGCGGCACCGAGATCGCCGCCACCAACAGGGTCAGGCGGATCGCCGCCAGAGCGTCGGGCTCTTTCAGCGGCTCCAGATAGGCGCCCAGCCCCTGCGAGAGGGCCTGCTGGAACACCACGCCCAGCGGCAGGACGATGAGCACGCCCAGGACCGCGACGGTCAGGGCCAGGAACAGCGGGGCGAGGCCCGGGAGACGGACGGCCGGGCTCATGCGCGCCCCCGCCTGGCCAGGAACACCTGCAGGGCGTTCACCGCCAGCAGCGCCCCGAACGAGATGACCAGCATGGCCAGGCCCACGGCCGCCGCGCCGGCGTAGTCGTACTGCTCGAGCTTGATGACGATCAGCAGCGGAGCGATCTCGGACTTCAGCGGCATGTTGCCGGCGATGAAGATCACGCTGCCGTACTCGCCCACCGCCCGGGCGAACGCCAAGCTGAACCCCGAGAGCAGCGCCGGCGCAAGACCCGCCAGGACTACCCGCCAGAACCGCTGCAGGTGGGTCGCCCCCAGGGTCAGGGCCGCCTCCTCCACCTCCGCGTCCATGTCCTCCAGAACCGGCTGCACCGTCCGGACCACGAACGGCAGGCCGATGAACACCAGGGCGATGAACACGCCGATCGGATTGTAGGCCGTGCGGATTCCCAACGCGGCGAGCGGCTCGCCCAGGGTGCCCGTGGGCGCGTAGATGGCCGTCAGGGCGATGCCCGCCACGGCCGTCGGCAGGGCGAACGGCAGGTCCACAAAGGCGTCAAGCACGCGCCGGCCAGGAAATTCGTAGCGGGTCAGGGTCCAGGCGACGAGCAGGCCGAGCGGCACGTTGGCCAGGGCCGCCGCCGCGGCCGCGCCGAAGCTCAGCCGAAGCGCCGACAGCACCCGAGGCTCGGTCAGGGTCGCCCAGACGCCGTCCAGCCCCAGTTCCCAGGGCCGCAGGATCAGCGCCGCCAGCGGCAGCACCAGCAGGAGGCCGAGGTAGGTCAGCGTCCAGCCCATGGCCAGGCCGAAGCCGGGCAGGATGCTGGGCTGCTTCCAGCGGCGCCGGACCTTGGGCGGCCCGGCTACGGCGGCGATCGTCATGGCCCGGAGCGTCCTGGACCTAGCGCCGGTAGATGCGGTCGAAGACGCCGCCGTCTGCGAAGTGCGTGGCGTGCGCCTTGCGCCAGCCGCCGAACTGGCCGTCCACCGTCACCAGCGGCAGCTCGCGGAACTTGCCGCGATACTTGGCCAGCGCCTTCTCGTTCCGCGGACGGAAGTGGTTCTTGCCGATCAGGTCCTGCGCCAGCGGGCTGTAGAGGAAGTTCAGATAGGCCTGGGCCTGGAGGCGGGTCTTCTTCCGGTCGACGTTGCGGTCGACCAGCGCCACCGTCGGTTCGGCCAGGATCGAGAGGCTGGGATAGACGATGTCGAACTTCGGCCCGAACTCCGCCAGCGACAGATAGGCCTCGTTCTCCCAGGCGATCAGCACATCGCCCAGGCCGCGCTCGGCGAAGGTGGTGGTGGCGCCCCGGGCGCCGGTGTCGAGAACCGGCACGTTGCGGAACAGCTGACGCAGATAGGCCTCCGCCGACTGCGGCGAGCCGCTCGGCCGTTTCAGGGCCCAGGCATAGGCCGCCAGATAGTTCCACCGCGCCCCGCCCGAGGTTTTCGGATTTGGCGTGATGACCTTCACGTCCGGCCGCACCAGGTCGGACCAGTCCCGGATCCGCTTCGGATTGCCCTTCCGCGCCAGGAACACGATGGTCGAGGTGTAGGGAGCCGAATTATGCGGCAGGCGGCTCTGCCAGTTGGCCGGCAGCAGCTTGGCTCGGGCGGCGATCTCGTCGATGTCGTAGGCCAGCGCCAGGGTGACCACATCGGCCTCGAGGCCGTCGATCACCGACCGCGCCTGCTTGCCCGACCCGCCGTGGCTCTGGTTGATGGTCAGCGACTGGCCGGTGCGCTCGCGCCAGTAGCGGGCGAAGGCGGCGTTGATGTCCTTGTAGAGCTCGCGCGTCGGATCATAGCTGACGTTCAGCAGCGACAGTTGGCGGGCCCGAGACTGGGCCTCGGCCATCTGCGGCAGGATCAGCGCGCTGGCGCCGGCGGCGCCCGCGGCCAGCAGGCGGCGGCGGTTCAGGTCCGAGTGGGTCATGGCGTCAGGTCCTGTGGGCTCGGGCTTGGAACGCATCATGTCGCGCGGCGTCGTCGCCACGGATCTTGGTCACGTATGGCAAGTCTACCCCGCCCGCCTCGAACTTCGGATAGGTGCGCGACACGGCCCTCGTCGTCCCGCCTTGGTTACGGCGGGTTACATACGGCCCGAACTCCGATCGAGTAAGTTGGATTTGTTGCGGGGCGCGCCAGAATTTCTGCGGCCGGAACCTGGTGTGGTTCCGGCCGCAGCGCGCCTCTCGCCGGTACGCCGCTAGAACTCGGCGCGGATGGTCACGCCGTAGGTGCGGGGGTCGCCCGGCTGGCCAGCGATCAGGCCCGTGTTGCTCGGCCCCACCACCAGCACCTCGAAGTAGTCTTCGTCGAGGGCGTTGCGCACCCAGCCGAACACATTGAGGCCGTCTGGCGTGCGGAAGCCGGCCCGGAAGTTCGACAGGGCGTAGCCGTCCACCCAGGTGTAGATCGACGGCGAGGCGTTGGACGAGAAGTTCGACCGATAAGTCCCGTCGTAACCCAGGTAGAACTGGCCCTCCCTGCCCAGGAAGGCGCCCGGCGCATTGACCTCGCCGCCGAACGAGAAGCTCCACTTGGAGACGCCCGGCAGGCGTTGGCCGGAGATGTCGCAGTTGGCGGGGCTCAGCCCCCCGGGCGTGCCCGGCGCGCTGGGCGTCTGGCCCGGGCCCACCGTCGTGCCGCCGGCCAGCTCCGGCGGGCACGGGGCGTCGACGAAGCGCACGTACTTGGCGTCGGTGTAGGCGCCGTTGGCGTAGGCCTTGAACCGCTCGCTCGGCTGCACCTGGAAGTCGAACTCGACCCCCTGGCTGCGCACCTTGCCGGCGTTGGCGAGGTAGCCCCGCAGCACCCCCAGTTGTCCGTTGGTCACGGTGGCCTGGTAGTCCTTGATGTCGGTGCGGAAGGCCGAAAGGTTCAGGGTCGCGCGACGCTCCCAGAACTGGGTCTTCAGGCCGGCCTCGAAGTGGTTCACGTCCTCAGGCTTGATGGCCCCGGCCGACAGGATCGGCTGGCCGGCCGCGTCCGTGGGCAGGCCGTTCTGGTTGATGCCGCCGGTCTTGAACGTCTTGGCGTAGGTCGCATAGCCGAGAATGTCGGGCGCGAAGGCGTAGCTGGCCGTCAGGTCGTAGCTGAAGTTCCAGTCGCTGAACTCGGGCGTGCTGAGCTGCGGCGTGAAGATCGCCAGTTGAGCGACGCGGACGGCGCTGGTCTCCCCGGCCAGAACGGGCTGGCCCTGGCCATCGAAGACGCGGCGCTCGTAGTAGCCTTCCTTCTTGTCGTAGTTCAGGCGCACGCCCGGTTGCAGCGTGAAGGCGTCGGTGATCTTCCAGCTCGCCTGCCCGAAGAACGCCAGGCTCTCCGCCTTCAGGTACTGGGTGTTGATGGCCGTCAGGCCGGCCAGGACGCTGGGGTCGTTGGCCAGGGCGCTGGACGGATTGATGTTCCAGCGGCTGGAGGCCGGGCCGTGCTGCTCGGTGCCCTGGGTGTCGATCCGCTGCTTGAAGGCGAACAGGCCCGCCACAGCGTCGATGCGGTCGTTGGAGTAGTTGTACCGCAGCTCCTGCGAATACTGGTCCTGCTGCGAGGGATTCTGCGACTTCGAGACGATGGGCAGGCCCAGGTAGTCGCGGTCGTTCTCGGGCTTCCAGTCCCAGAACCGCCAGGCAGTGATCGAGGTCAGGGTTCCCGGGCCGACGTTCCAGACAACCCGCGCCGAGGCGCCGCCGATCTTGTTGCCGGCGTTCAGGCTGGCGTCCACGTCCGTCACCCGGTCGAACGGATTGGTGCTCGGCGCCGCGTAGTTCTGGGCGGCGGCCAGGGCTTCATACTGCCGGTTCAGCGGCCGCTGGGTGGCGCCGGTGCGCACATAAATCTGCGCGCAACACTCGGCGTCCTGCTTGTTGTAGTCCCCCGACAGCGTGATCTTCAGGTCGTCGTTCGGCTGGTACAGCAGCTGGCCGCGCAGGCCGAGGTTGTCCTGACCGTTCACGTACTGGTCGCTGGTGACATTGTAGATCGTGCCCCGGCGGGTGGTGGTGGTCACCGCGAAGCGCGCGGCCAAAGTCTCGGTCAGCGGGCCAGAGACCGCCGCCTTGGCCTGCTTGAAGTCGAGATTGCCGAACGTCACCTCGGCGTTGGCCTCGAAGTCGAAGGTCGGCTGATTGGTGGTGATGTTCACCGCCCCGGCGGTGGTGTTCTTGCCGTACAGCGTCCCCTGCGGCCCGCGCAGCACCTCGACCCGCGCCACGTCCAGGAAGTCGAACGTCGCCGCCGAGACCCGCGAGTTGTAGACGTCGTCCACATAGATGCCGACGCCCTGCTCGAAGCCGTCGCTGGTCAGGCCGAAGGGCACGCCTAGGCCGCGGATATTCAGCGACGTGTTCCGCGGGTTGGTCGAATAGTACTGCAGGGTGGGCGCGAGCTGCGTCAGGCGGCTGACGTTGAAGGCCCCGGTATCGGCGAGCTGCGTCCCGGCCATCACCGAGACCGCCAGCGGGATGTCCTGCACCGTCTCTTCCCGCCGGCGGGCGGTGACGATCAGCTCCTCGACGCCTACCGGCGCGGGCGCGTCCGCCACGGTGGAAACGTCCGCCGCCGCTGCGCCCGCGTCCACAGCGCCGGCCGTCTGCGCCAGGGCTGCCGGCGCAGCGCTGCAGAGAAGGCTCGCCAAGGCGAACGATCGGATCGCTCCGCTGAGCGCGCTGCGAGACATGGCTTATTCCCCCAATTCCTATCTGGTCTGGGGGATAAACACCGTTATTCCTATTGGCGCACTCTGAATAAGCTGGAGCGCGCCGCAGAAATTCTGAAAGCTACTCGGCGGCCAGCAACGCCCGGCCGGGCGTGAAGGACGTTTTCTCCGCCAGTTCCGCCTTGGCCTTCTCGTATTCCTCGGCGAGCCGCGCGATCAGATCGGCCGCCGCGGGCACGTCCTTCACCACCCCGATGCCCTGGCCGCAGCCCCAGATGTCGCGCCAAGCCTTGGACTTCTGATTGCCGCCCGAGCCGAAGTTCATCTTCGACGGGTCGCTTTCGGGCAGGTTGTCCGGATCCAGCCCCGCCGCCCGGATCGACGGCGCCAGGTAGTTGCCGTGCACGCCCGTGAACAGGTTCGAATAGACGATGTCCGTCGCGCTCGAGGCGACGATCATGTCCTTGTAGGCCTGTTCGGCGTTGGCCTCCTTGGTGGCGATGAACACCGAGCCCATGTAGGCTAGGTCCGCGCCCAGGGCCTGGGCGCCTAGGATGGCGCGGCCGCTGGCGATGGAGCCCGACAGGGCGATCGGCCCGTCGAACCACTCGCGGATCTCCTGCACCAGGGCGAAGGGCGACAGGGTGCCGGCATGGCCCCCGGCCCCGGCGGCCACCGTGATCAGGCCGTCGGCCCCCTTCTCGACCGCCTTGCGGGCGAAGCGGTCGTTGATCACGTCGTGCAGGACCACGCCGCCGTAGGAATGGACGGCCGCGTTCACATCCTCCCGGGCGCCCAGCGAGGTAATGACGATCGGCGCCTTCCACTTGGTGGAGGCCTCCAGGTCATGCTCGAGCCGGTCGTTGGTCTTGTGGACGATGTGGTTCACGGCGAACGGCGCCGAGGGGGTGTCCGGATGGTCGCGGTCCCAGGCCGCCAGTTCCTCGGTGATCCGGTGCAGCCACTCGTCCAGCAGCGAAGCCGGCCTGGCGTTCAGCGCCGGAAACGAACCCACGATCCCCGCCTTGCACTGGGCGATCACTAGGTCGGGGTTCGAGATGATGAACAGCGGGCTCGCGATCACCGGCAGACGGAGGCGGTCGCGCAGGACGGGCGGCAGGGCCATGGAGTCACCTCGAACGGTTGTTAGATTTACAGCGTATGGTCGCCACGCCCCATGGGCAACACGCATTTGTCGCTGGACTGACGCTACGGCCGCCGGAGAACTGTCGCGCCGAATTTGAGGGGAGGAACCCGTATGCCCGAAGCCCTGATCATCGACGCCTGTCGCACTCCGCGCGGCATCGGCAAGGTCGGCAAGGGCGCTCTGGCCGACCACCATCCGCAGCATCTCGCCGCCACGGTGCTCAAGGCCATCGCCGAGCGCAACAATCTCAAGACTGAGGAAGTCGACGACATCATCTGGGGCACCTCGTCCCAGCGCGGCAAGCAGGGGGGCGACCTCGGCCGGATGGCCGCCCTCGACGCCGGCTTCGACGTGCGCGCCAGCGGCGTCACCCTCGACCGCTTCTGCGGCTCCGGCATCACCGCCGTGAACCTCGCCGCCGCCCAGATCATGTCCGGCATGGAGGACCTCGTCATCGCGGGCGGCACCGAGATGATGAGCTACACCGCCGCCACCGCCAGCACCCAGGGCCCCGACGGCGGCCCGGCGCTGATCGATTCCGGCAACACCCGCCTGCGCGCCAAGCATCCGCAGTCGCACCAGGGCGTCTGCGCCGACGCCATCGCCACCATGGAGGGGATTTCCCGCGAGGCGCTGGACGAGCTTGCCTATGTCTCCCAGCAGCGCGCCGCCAAGGCCATCGCCGAAGGCGCTTTCGACCGGGCCCTGGTGCCGGTCTATCGCGAAGACGGGACCGTGGCCCTCGACCGCGAGGAGTTCCCGCGCCCGCAGACCACCCGTGAGGGCCTTGCGGCCCTTAAGCCCTCGTTCGAGGCCATGGCCCATGTGCCCCTGGACGAGCAAGGCACGACCCTCGCCGGCCTCATCAACCGGGTCTATCCCGATCTGAAGATCAAGCACTTCCACCACGCCGGGAACTCGTCGGGCGTGGTCGACGGCGCCGCCGCCGTCCTGCTGGCCTCGCCGGAGTACGCCAGGAAGAATGGCCTGAAGCCCCGCGCCCGGGTCGTCGCCATGGCCAATGTCGGCGATTCCCCGACCCTGATGCTCAACGCCCCGGTGCCGGCCGCGACGAAGGTGCTCAAGAAGGCCGGCCTGACGCCCGACGACATCGACCTGTGGGAAATCAACGAGGCCTTCGCGGTGGTGGCGGAGAAGTTCATCCGCGACCTCAACCTCGATCGCGAGAAGGTCAATGTGAACGGCGGAGCCATGGCGCTGGGCCACCCGATCGGCGCCACCGGCGCCATCCTGATCGGGACTGTCGTCGACGAACTGGAGCGCCGCGGCCTCAAGCGCGGCCTGGTCACCATGTGCGCCGCCGGCGGCATGGCTCCGGCCATCATCGTCGAACGGATCTAGGCGTTTCGCCCCGCGGGGCGGTCAGCCTGACGAACAAGGGGCCGCGCGGAGATGTCCGCGCGGCCCTTCTTCGTTTGGCCTAAGGTCAGGGCCTCGGCCCGCCCCTGGTCCACTTCTCCAGCAGCCGGGCAGCCGCCTCCCGCCCGCCGATGCCGAAGGCCAGGGCCGCGGCTACGGCCGCCGAGCCCAGGATCAGGCCGAAGGCGAGAATCACGATCTCGTCGGCGATGCCCATGAAGCGCAGGCCCATGGCGGTGGCCAGAGCGATGGTGGCCCACTTCACGATGTCCGAGGCGAAGCCGTCCGCGCCATTGGTCGACCGGTCGATCAGGCCCGACAGGAAGTTCGCGATCATCACCCCGATGGCGATGATCACCCCGCCGAAGAGCACATGGCCGGCCAGTTCCAGAATCTCGGTGAGCATCACGGCGATGGCGGCGAAGGCCAGCAGCCGGGCGGCCTCCACGGCCGAGAACAGCATGATCGCCACCAGCGCCAGCCGCGCCACCACCTTGGAGGGCGTGAGCCTCACCGGAGCGGCACCGGCCGGGATCTCTGCCTCCGCCCCGGCCTCAGCCTCGGCCGACGGTTCGGCGGGACCGACGCCGAGGGCCTGCAGGCTGCGGTCAAAGCCCAGCGAGGGCAGCAGCTGTTCCAGCAGGCTCGCCACCCAGCGGCCGATCACGAAGGCCACCGCCAGCACGATGGCCGCCGCCAGCACCCGCGGCAGGGCGTCCAGCACCGTGGCCAGCACCGCCACCGCCGGATCGGAGATGGCGCTGAGGCCCAGCTGCTGCAGGGCGGCGATGGTCACCGGGATGATGATCAGCACGAAGACCAGGGTCCCCACGGTCCGCGACAGGCCCGAGGCGCCAGTGACCCGCGACAGGCCCGCCCGCTCCAGCCAGCTGTCCATCCGGGCCGCGGCCAGGCCTGCTTCCACCACTCGCCGGGCGAGGGTCGCCACGATGAAGCCCACGAAGAAGATCACCACCGCCCCGATCAGGTTCGGGATGAAGGCGGTGACCTCGATCAGCAGGCCGTTCAGCGGCGCCACGATGGTGGTCAGCTCCAGCACGGTCAGGGCGCCGATCATCCCCACCAGCAGCACCAGCCAGTAGGCCAGCTGGCCAAGCTGGTAGCCCACTGTTTCCTTGGGATCGGCCTCGGCGTTGTGCTGCTTGGCGCCGGGCATCCGGTCGATGACGCGCGCCAGTCCCCACTGGGCCGCCTTCGCCAGGAAATGGGCGACGATGAGGATGACGATGGCCACGGCCACCCGCGGCCCCCAGTCGATCAGGATGTCCTGGGTTCGATAGTCGACGGGCATGGTGTTCCTCCCGGGCTTGATTGCCGAATTTGCGCCGAGTCGCCCGTCCTGCCGATCAAGCCTCCGTCACGCTGGGTGAACTTGACGCGCCCGCGCGTGGGGGCCCATCTGCCCCCATGTCGGACGCACGCCTCCTGGACCCCGGTTTCACCCCTGCGGGCGAGGACGCCTGGCGCGCCCTCGTCGCCAAGACCCTCGGGGACAAGCCCTTCGACAGCCTGGTGAAATCCACGGCCGAGGGCCTGGCGATCCAGCCGCTGTATCCGCAGGCCGCCAAGGCCGCCGCCTTCCCGCCCCGGCCGTTCGACGCCGAGCGCCCCTGGGACTTGCGCACGCTGACGGCCCATCCGGACCCCGCCCGCGCCAACGCCGAATTGCTGGCCGACCTGTCGGGCGGCGCGGCCTCGGTGACGGTGAAAATCGATCCCACCGGCCAGGCGGGCGTCGCCATCGGCTCGGCCGACCATCTCGCCCTGGCGCTCAAGGACGTCATCGTCGAACTGGCCCCGGTGGGCCTGGATGCGGGCTTCCTTGGCCCCAAGGCCGCCGACTGGCTCCACGCCGTCGCCAAGTCCTCACCGGGAGCCAAGCTCAATTTCAACCTCGATCCGTTGGGCGCCTTCGCCGAGACGGGCGCGAGCCCCGGGCCTATCGAGAGCCATCTGGTCAGCGCCGCCACCGTCGCCGTGCGCCTCGCCCAGCCCTATCCCAACGCCCAGCTGTTCCTGGCCTCGGGCCGCGTCGCCCACGAGGCCGGCGGCGGCGAGGCGCTGGAGGTGGCGTTCGCAGCCGCCTCCGCGATCGCCTACGCCAAGGCCCTGGTGCGGGCCGGCCTGCCCATGGCCGAGGCCTTCGCCCGCATCACCCTCGGCCTCAGCGCCGACGCCGACTACTTCCTGGTCATCGCCAAGCTGCGCGCGGCGCGGGTGGTCTGGGCCCGCATCGCCGGCGCGTGTGGGGCCGATCCCCTGGCGAGGATCGAGGCCCGCTCCTCGCGCCGGATGCTGGCGGCCAAGGACGCCTACACCAACATGATCCGGCTTACCGCCGCCGGCTTCGGGGCGGCGGTCGGCGGGGCCGATGCGGTCCAGCTCGGCGCCTTCACCGATGCGGTCGGCCTGCCCACCGCCTTCGCCCGCCGCCAGAGCCGCAACACCCAGCTCGTGCTGATGGAAGAGGCCGCCATCGGTCGCGTCGCCGACCCGGCCGCCGGCTCGGGCTATATCGAGGCCCTCACCGACGAGATCGCCCGCGCCGCCTGGGCGAGGTTCCAGGCCATCGAGGCCGCCGGCGGCCTCATCGCCGCCCTCGAGAAGGGCGACATCGCCCGTGAGGTCGAGGCCGCCAACGCCGCCCGGGGCGAGCTGAAGATCGTCGGCGTCACCGCCTTCCCGCCCGCCGAGGACGCCCCGGTCGAGGTGGAGCCGCCTGCGGCCCAGCCGGTCTCGGCCCCAGATCCCCGCCTGCCCGGTCCCGACGGCCGGTGCGTGGCCCTCAAGCCCATGCGGCTGTCCGAAAAGTACGAGGCGGCGCAATGAGCAGCTTCCCCGATTTCGCATCCCTGCCCTTCGAGGCCGAGAGTCCGACCTGCCCCGCGCCCGCCGGCGCGGCCTGGGAGACGCCCGAAGGCGTGGCGGTGAAGCCGGCCTACGGCCCGGCCGATTCCGCGGCCTTCGCCAAGCTCACCGGCTATCCGGGGCTGGCGCCCTACGTCCGCGGCCCCTACCCGACCATGTACGCCACCAACCCGTGGACCATCCGCCAGTACGCGGGCTTCTCCACGGCCGAGGACTCCAACGCCTTCTACCGCCGCAACCTGGCGGCCGGTCAGATGGGCCTGTCCATCGCCTTCGATCTCGCCACCCACCGGGGCTACGATTCCGACCACCCCCGGGTCACCGGCGATGTCGGCATGGCGGGCGTGGCCATCGACTCCATCCTCGACATGCGCACGCTGTTCGACGGCATCCCGCTCGACCGGATGAGCGTGTCCATGACTATGAACGGCGCCGTGCTGCCGATCCTGGCGCTCTACATCGTGGCGGCCGAGGAACAGGGCGTCCCGCACGAAAAGCTCACGGGCACGATCCAGAACGACATCCTCAAGGAGTTCCTGGTCCGGAACACCTACATCTATCCGCCCGGCCCCTCGATGCGGATCATCGCGGACATCTTCGCCTACACGTCGAAGGAGATGCCGCGGTTCAACTCGATCTCGATCAGCGGCTATCACATCCAGGAAGCCGGGGCGACGCTGGACCTGGAGCTCGCCTACACCCTAGCCGACGGCATCGAATACGTCCGCGCGGGCGTCGCCGCCGGCATGACGGTGGACCAGTTCGCGCCGCGCCTGTCGTTCTTCTGGAACGCCGGCATGAACGTCTTCATGGAGATCGCCAAGCAGCGGGCCGCGCGCCTGCTCTGGGCCAAGCTCATGAAGCAGGAGTTCGACCCCAAGGACCCCCGCTCGCTCTCCCTGCGCGCCCATACCCAGACCTCCGGCTGGTCCCTCGCCGCCCAGGACGTGTTCAACAACGTCGCCCGCACGGCCATCGAGGCGATGGCGGCCACCGGCGGCCAGACCCAGAGCCTGCACACCAATTCGCTGGACGAGGCCCTGGCTCTGCCCACCGACTTCTCGGCCCGCATCGCCCGCAACACCCAGCTGTTCATCCAGCTGGAGAGCGGCCAGACCCGGGTGGTCGACCCCTGGGGCGGCAGCCACTACGTCGAGGCCCTCACCGCCGCCCTCGCCGAGCGCGCGCTGGCCCACATCGCCGAGGTGGAGGCCCTGGGCGGCATGGCCAAGGCCATCGAGGACGGCTTGCCCAAGCGCCGCATCGAGGAAGCCTCGGCCCGCACCCAGGCCCGCATCGATTCCGGCCACCAGACCGTCGTCGGCGTGAACCGCTACCGGCCCGAGGTCGCCGACGAGATCCCGGTGCTGAAGGTGGACAACTCGGCCGTCCGCAACGCCCAGATCGCCAAGCTCGCCCGCCTGAAGGCCGAGCGCGATCCCGAAGCGGTCGCCGCGGCCCTCGACGCCCTTACCGCCGGCGCGGCGGGCAATGGCAACCTGCTCGAACTGTCCGTGGCCGCCGCCCGGGCCAAGGCCACGGTGGGCGAGATCTCCTACGCCCTCGAGAAGGTGTTCGGCCGGCACAAGGCCCACGCCGACGCCGTGCGGGGCGTCTATCTACGCGAGGCGGGCGATACGCCGGCCGGCCAGCGCGCCAAGGCCATGGCCGAGGCTTTCCGGCAGGCGGACGGCCGCAAGCCTCGCGTGCTGGTGGCCAAGATGGGCCAGGACGGCCACGACCGTGGCCAGAAGGTGATCGCCTCGGGCTTCGCCGACCTCGGTTTCGACGTGGATATCGGCGACCTGTTCCAGACGCCGGCCGAGACCGCCGCCCAGGCGGTGCGCGACAATGTCCATGCGGTGGGCGCAAGCTCCCTCGCCGCCGGCCACCTGACGCTCGTGCCCGAGCTGAAGGCCGAACTCGCCAAGCTGGGCCGTCCCGACATTGTGGTCTTCGTCGGCGGCGTCATTCCGCCCGAGGACTTCAAGGCCCTGGAGGAGATGGGGGTGGCGGCGATCTTCCCGCCCGGCACCGTCGTCCCCGAGGCGGCCATCGAGGTCCTGGAGCGCCTGAACGAACAGCTCGGCTACGCCCAGGAGACGGCCGCGCAGTAGACGCCGGCTCCGCCGTGGGGCGGGCGTCTCCCCCTCATCGACGCCGCCGCCTCCGGGCAGAAACGGCCCGCGCCGGCCCATGTCCCGGGCGCGCATAGCTGCGAGTCGATCTCAAGTGAAGGGAAGAGGTTTCCCTCGGAGGCGACATTGACCATTTAACCGGAACGCCTCGGCCATTCCGCGGTTGAATCGCCGACCGGCGGCATTCCTGTTCCTTTTATCAGGGGAAACCCGACATGTACGTCCTGCCCGAGCTTCCGTACGCCCATGAGGCCCTTGAGCCGGTGGTCTCCGCCGACACCCTGCGGACCCACCACGGCAAGCACCACAAGGCCTACGTCGACAAGACGAACGAACTCGCCGCCCAGGCAGGGCTTGCGGATCGCCCGCTCGAGGACGTGGTGCGCGAGGCGCGCCGGACCGGCGACCAGAAGCTGTTCAACCAGTCGGGCCAGGCCTGGAACCACGCCTTCTTCTGGCAGTGCATGACCCCCGACTACCGCGCTCCGCAGGGCGAGCTCGCCGCCGCCATCGAGGCCTTCGGCGGCCTCGCCAAGCTGAAGGAAGTCTTTGTCGCGGAGGGCGTCGGCCACTTCGCGTCGGGCTGGGCCTGGCTGCTCGCCGGTCCGGACGGCCTGAAGGTCACCTCCTACCACGACGGCGACACCGCCCTCGTCCATGAGGACGGCTTCCCGCTGCTCGTCTGCGACGTGTGGGAGCACGCCTACTATCTGGACTACAAGAACGACCGGAAGGGCTTCCTGGAGCGCTGGTTCGACGAGGCTGTGAACTGGGCCTTCGTGGAAGCCCAGTACGCCGCGGCCAAGGGCCAGGGCGAAGGCTACCGCTACCCGGCGCCGACCGCCGGCTAACGCCCGGCGCTCAGGTCGAACATCCCGAGATCGACCTGTTCATCCAGACTGCGCGAGATCAGCCCCCGGCCGTCGGGCCCGGCGCCGATCTCGCCGGTCATCGTCGGGACCTCGGCGATCCGCCGGGCCGGGCCGCTCCAGGGCTGGAGCCAGACCGCCGCCGGCCCCTTGCCCCGGGCGCGCTTGATGAAGATGCCGTCTCGCCCCACCGCCCAGGAATCCGACGGGCCCAGGGTTGCTGACGGTCCGCCGCCGTCCAGGGGGCCGGCGCTGGCGCCCCCTACGGTCTCACCGAACAACCGCCCATCCGGCCCGATCTTCAGGGCCCATACGCCGTCCTGGCCCGTAGGCATCGGCCCGCCGCGGCCGTCCGCCGCGAGTTCCATCACCCGGTAACGCCGCGCCTGGCGCTCCACATATCGGATGCGCCCGTCCGCCCCCCACACCGGGTCCAGCTTGTCACGCCCGTCCGAGGTGATGACCCGCAGCCGCGAGCCGTCCCGGCCGACGGTGTAGATCTCGGCCCGCCGCCCCTTCACGCCCACGAACACCAGGCTCTGCCCGTCCGGCGACCAGGACGGGGAATGGACGTACGAGCCGCCCATGCGGGTCAGCCGCACCGACTGGCCGTCCGGCCGGGTGACCCACAGCTCCGCCCCGCCGCTGCGGTCCGAGGCGTAGGCCACCGTCCCATCGGGCGCGGCCTCGGGATCCCAGTCGCTGCCCATGGCGTCCGTGACCGGATGGATCGCCCCGTCCGGCGCGACCGCGGCGATGTTGGTGCGGCTGCGCGGCGCCTCCACCACCAGCCGGTTGCGCCGGTCGATGGACATGCGGCTGAAGGTGACCCGGCCGACTGCCAGTCCGATCCGCTTCGGCGGTTCGTTGCGAGCGGTGTCGATGGTCCACAGGCCGAACTCGCCGCCCCGGTTCGACGAATAGAAGATGTGCCGGCTGTCCGCCGACCAAACATAGCCTGCGGCCTTCCAGCCGTCGGTGGTCAGCGCCCGCTCGCGGCCGGTCTTCAGGTCCTTGAGGTAGAGGTCGTCGGCCCCGTGCAGGAGGCTGCGGCGGAAGGCGATGTATCGCCCGTTGGGCGACACGCTCGGGTCTGCATCGCCCAGGGTGTCCACCGGCGGCGAGGTCAGGTCGCGCATCGCCCCGCTCGTCAGGTTCACCGCCCGGATGCGGTAGAGGAGATCGCCCCTGGGCCGGTCGCCGATGGCCAGGGTGTCGTCGTCCAGCCAGCCCACCCGGGTGTAGGTGGAGGATTCGCAGCGCGCCGCCACGCGCTCGGGGCCCAGCGGAACGGGCGCCACCACCAGGGCGCAGGCGCCGTCCGGATAGCTGCGCACGAACACCACCCGGTCGCCCCGCGGCGACCAGGCGCCGCTGTGGTCGTCGGCGGGGTCGGTGGTGATCCGCACCGGCGTCCCCTGGTCCACGCCCCGGATGTAGAGGTCGCGCCCCACCGTGGAGTCCGGCCGCTGGGCATAGACCAGCTGCTGGCCGTCGGGAGAAATCGCCGGGTGGGTTTCCATGCCCAACTCCGCCGTCAGCGGGCGGTAGGCCTCCGTGGTCCACGCCACCGGCCGCGGGCTCAGCGCTAGCCAGGCCGCGCCCGCGAGCACGACCAGCACCGCGCCCCCCGCCGCGATCCAGCGCCAGGGCGGGACTCGCCGCACCAGCGCAGCCTCGACCACCGCCGGGCGCGGCGCCATCGGCCCCGGTCGCGGGCGGGTCTCGTCCACCTGCAGGCGGTAGCCCACCGTGGGGATCGTATCGAGCCGGATGCACGGATTGTCCGACAGCGCCTTGCGCAGTTGCGCCACGCAGCGGTTCAGCGCCCCCTCGGTGACGATGCGCCCTTCCCAGCAAAGGTCGATCAGTTCGTCGCGGCTGACCGGCTGGCCGCGGGCGCGATGCAGCGCCACCAGCACCTTCATCACCCGCGGTTCCAGGGCGGTGACGTGGCCGTTCGTCTCCACCTCAAGGGCGGAGGGCCGCACCAGCGTGCCGGCCAGCGCGAAGGGCAGCTCGCGGGCGAGCGCCAGCTTCGGCCACAGGGCGACATGCTCGTTCATCGCGAAACCATCACGAATAAATCACGTCCGCCGCCACGCCTTCCCCGCGGCAACATCCGACAACCCGGCCGGTCTGAACACCCCAGTTCGCCCGGATTACAGGGATGTCACGTATCATCGTTCCGATTTTCGCGGGAGCCGCCATCGCCGCCCCCGCCGCCGCCCAGGACAACGCCCTCCGCTCAGCAGCCGACGCCTTCGGCGAGCGCGTGGGGGTCGAGCAGATCGGCCTCTACAACGAAGGCCAGGTCCGGGGCTTCGACCTCAACAACTCCGGCGCCTACCGGATCAACGACGCCTACTTCGCCCGGAGCGCGGGTCTGAACGACCCGGTGCTGGCGGGGGTCAGCGTGCGTGTGGGCGTCAACGTCACCCGCCTCGCCTACCCCGCGCCGTCGGGCGTGGTGAACTATCGCCTGCGCGAGCCCACGGGCGCGAACGGCTTCAGCGTCGGCGCCGGCCTGCGCGACTTCGGGACTCACACCGTCGAGTTCAACGGCTCCTGGCGCGACGAGGCCGACAGGTTCGGCCTCGCCGGCGGCCTGGTCTGGCGTCCCGTAGTCCGCTGGGCTCCGGGCACTGAGGGCAAGGCCCTGGACGGAGGGCTCGTCGGCCGCTGGCGGCTCTCGGACCGCCAGACGCTCCGCGCCTTCGCCACCGCCTATGTCCGCGACTATGACGGCGACTGGGCCGCCAAGCCCGCGGACGGCGCTACGCCGCCCAAGGTCCGCCGGCAGCACAACTATTCCCCCGACTGGGCCCGGGTGGATGCGACCAACGCCAACTTCGGCGCCCTCTACTCCGGCGCCTTCGGGCCGTGGTCGGTGGACCTGTCGGCCGTCCACTCGGTGTTCGATGTCCGCCGCAGCGACTTCACCCTCCTGGAGATCCGGGCGGACGGCTCCGCCGAGGCCACCACCTTCCTCAACCCGGCCAAGACCAACACCGCCGATTCCGCCGAGGCCCGCGTCGGCCGTGTCTTCCAGACCGGCGACTTCAGCCACCTGGTCAGCGCCTCGGTCCGGGCTCGCCGAAGTGACGTAGAACTTGCCAGCGGCCTCGCAACGCCCTTGGGCCCGCTCACCCTCGCCACCGACGTCGCGCCGTCCTCCGAGCCCGAGTGGCGCGGCGATCACGGCCGGGACGTGGTGGAGCAGGACACCGCCTCCGTCGGCTACGGCCTCGTCTGGGCCGATCGGCTGCAGGTCCGCCTGGGCGCCCACCGCACCCGCTACGACAAGCAGGTCCTCACCGTCGACGGCGTCCACACCCGCGCGATCGAGGAGAGCACGCTCTACAACGCCTCGGCCGTCTGGAGCCTTTCGCCTCGCACCAGCCTGTTCGGAAGCTGGGTGACGGGTCTCGAGGAATCCGGCGTCGCGCCCCAGAACGCCACCAACGGCAATGAGGTCCTGGCCCCTGTGGAGGCCGAGCAGTTCGAACTCGGCGTGCGCCACGCCTTTGCCGACAACCTCACCATCATCGGCGCCGTTTTCGAGGTCTCCAAGCCCACCACCGGCATGCGGCCCGACGGCTCGTTCGGCTTCGTGGGCGAGGTGCGGCACCGGGGCGTCGAGGCCTTCCTGGCCGGCCGCCTGGACGGCCGGACCAGCGTCGTCCTGGGCGCCGTGGCCTTCCAGCCGAAGGTCTCGGGCGATCTGGTGGACGCCGGCCTGGTGGGCGACCGCGCGGCGGGCGTCTCAGATTTCGTGGCCAACGCCAGCATCGAGCGGCAGCTGGGCGACGGCTGGTCGGTCGACGCCCAGCTCAGCTACGATAGCGCCCGCTGGGGCGACGTGCGTAACAGCTTCCGCACGCCCGGCCAGGCGCTCCTCAATCTGGGTGCTCGCCGGCGCTTCGAGCTCGGTGGCCGCCCGGCCCAGTTCCGGCTCCTGGCGTCCAACGTCACCGGCAGCGCGGGCTGGTGGGCCTCGCGCTCCGGCCTCTTCTATCCGGTGGCGCCGCCCACCGTGCGCGCCATGCTGACGGCGAACTTCGGCGGCTAGTCGGCGCCCGCCTGGGCCTGGAGCTTGCCGCCCTTGGCCGAGACCATCAGCTTGACCAGCTCCTCGGTGACGCGCGGCTCCAGGCCCTCGGTGTGGCCCTTGTCCATCCGCACCACGTCGGCCACCACTCGGCCGTCCTGGCACTTGTCGAAGGTCCAGGCCTGGGCGACGCCCGGCCGGGCCTTCATGCCCCACACCTTGTAGCCGGCGCGCTCATAGTCCCAGACGTGGCCCGGCTTGTCGTCGACGATGTCCTGACGCCGCACGCGCGGGCCGCAGCCGAACCGCTCCGCCAGGGGCGAGGTCTCGGGCAGGCTCTCGATCTCGTACTCGCCCACGGTGAAGATATGCGAGAAGTCGCAGGCGGGCGGCGCCTGCGGCGGCAGCGCGCCCCATGGACGCGCATCCGGCGGCGAGCCGTCGGCCTTCGGCGGACCGAACCGCGCCACGAAGGGCGCCTGCCCCACGCGGCCGCCCGACAGGCTCAGCCAGCCGTCCACCTTGTCCTTGAAGTAATCGCTGCAGACGATCCGGCTGGAGGTCATGCCCCCCTGGCTGTGGCCGGCGAGCCAGAAGGCGCGGATGTTCGACCGCCCGAAGGTCCCCAGCACCCATTCGGTGATGTTCTGCAGGTGCGCATCGTCCGCCGCCGCGTCCCACCGGCGCACGGGCGTGGTCGTGGCCGCCGTCGGGGTCGCCACCACCAGCCGGTACTTCTCCTTGTAGTCGGCCACCGGGAAGTAGTGACGCTGCCAGTTGCCCACCGATCCGGCGCCGTGGAGGTTCAGGATGAACACCACCTTCTCGCCGGGCTTCAGGTCGCAGGGATAGTCCAGCCAGAACTTGCGGCCGGTCTTCTCGTCCACGGCGTTACCGAAATTCGCCAGGTCCCCGCTCGTGACGCAGGCCTCGCCTTCGCAGCGGGCAGGCGGCGGGTTGGTGCAGGCCACGCCCGCCACATCCCCGGCCAGCGCCGGCCCGGCCCAAAGCGTGAGCGCTCCGACGGCGGCGCCCCAAACGGTCTTCGACATGGTCTTCACTCTCCAGAAACGCCGTTCGATGCGGCGCTTTGGGGAGGAAAATCGGGGCGCAACCTTGCAGACGTATTTCAGATCATTCCCACCAGTAGCGGCCACGCTTGCGATCGCCGGTCACCACCTCGTTCAGGGTCGCCGGGTCGTACAGCCGCCCGCCCAGCATCACCCGGTGGATCTTCTCCGAGTTGCGGATGTCGGCGACGGGATCGGCGTCCAGCACCACCAGGTCCGCCAGCTTCCCGGCCTCCAGCGAGCCGATGTCGGCGTCCATGCCCAGCGACCTGGCTGAGACGATGGTCCCCGCCGCCAGCGCCTCCAGCGGGCTCATCCCGCCGCGCACGAACGACCACAGCTCCCAGTGCGAGCCGATGCCGGCCTGCTGGCCATGGGCGCCGATCGAGACCAGTACGCCACGCTTGGCCAGCTTGTGGGCCTCCCGGGCGTTGTCGTCGTCCACATAGTCCTCTTCCGGGGCGATCGGGCGCCGGGCGTTGTCCGCGGCGAGCTGGGCCGGCGGAATATGGGCCTTCAGCAGCGGCTGCTCCCAGACATTGGTGTGCGCGCGCCAGTAACGGTCGCCGTCGAGGCCGCCGAAGGTGACGATCGGCGTCGGCGTGTAGTTGGTGGTGGCCTGGCTGAAGTAGCTCAGGACGTCCTCGTACAGCCGCAGCTGCGGGATGTTGTGCTCGAGGGTGGAGTTGCCATCGGCGACGATGGTCATGTCCTGGCCGAACATCGCCCCGCCCTCGGCCACCACCTGCATGTTCTCCCGGCGGGCGGCCTCCACCACCATCATCCGCTGGTCGCGGCGCGGCTGGTTGTAGTTCTTCACGCTGTGCCCGCCCTGCGCCTTCAGGCGCCGCACATGCGCGATGGCGTCGTCCAGGGTGTTGATCTCGGCATAGCCGCCCGGCGCCTTGGCCCCGTAGACCACCTCGCCGGTGGAGAAGATGCGCGGCCCCAGGATCAGCCCCGCCCGCTGCATCTGCTGGGCGGCGAACACCTCGGCGGCGCGGCTCGACGGGTCGTGGATCGTGGTGGTCCCGAGGGCCAGGTTGACCATCAGCGACCAGTTCTGCTGCGGCACCAGTTCGTCGACGCCGTACGGGCCGTGGGCATGGGCGTCCACCAGCCCCGGGATGATGGTCTTGCCCGCCAGGTCGACGGTCTTGGCGCCCGCCGGAACCTGCACCTGGCCGCGCCGCCCCACGGCGGCGATCCGGTCGCCCTGGATGACGATGACGCCGTCCTCGATAATCCCACCGTCGGGCCCGGCCATGGTGACGATCCGCGCGCCGGTGAGCGCAATCGTCCCCGTGGGCTTGTCGGCCGCCACCTCGATCGCCAGCGAGACGCCAGTCGTCGGGGGCTCGAACTTCGGCGCGTCCTCGCCGGCCGGGGCCGAGCGGAACAAGGCCGGCGTCGAGACCGTGTACACGGTCGGCCCCACGCTCCAGTGGAGCTGCCCGCCGTTCTGCGACCAGTGCATCCAGTTGGCGCCGCCGAAGCTCGCCCGGGTCACCGGCAGCGGCCCGCCCTTCTGGTCCACCGCCACCTCCTGGCCGCCCGGCATCAGCGGCATGACGTGGACCTCGTAGTTCTGCCGGAAGGCGAAGTACTGGCCGTCGGGCGAGACCGCGTAGTCGTTCACCAGCTCGCCCTGGGCGTGGACCCGCCGGGCCTCCCCGTTCAGGTCGGTGGAGACCAGCTGCTGCTTGCCCTTCTCCGAACCCACCATGAACACGCGGTCGCTCGAGGCGCCGAAGTGGGGCGAGCTCATGTCGCGAGCGATCCGCTCGGGCGTCCCGCCGCTCGCCGCGACCCGGTAGACGCCGGGGTTCTCGGACCAGGCGCGGGCGGTGAGATAGCCGCCGGCGTTCTTCTCGAAGACGATCGTCTTGCCATCCGGCGAGAACTGTGGCCGGGCGTAGTGCCCGGGCTGTTCGGTCACATCCTTGGGCGTCCCGCCCGAGGCGGCCACGGTGCGGATGCGGCCCAGCCCGGCATCGGTCCAGCTCACGAAGACGATGCTCCGCCCGTCTCGCGACCAGGCGGGCCACAGCTCGAAGCTGTCGTCATTGGTGCGGGTCAGCCGCCGCGGCGCGCCGCCGGCCATCGGCTTCACGTAGAGCTTGCCGAGGTTCTCATAGACCACCTGCCGGCCATCGGGCGAGACGGCGGCGAAGCGCGTCATGTGGGTGGTGAAGCGGTCAGCGGCGACCTCCACCTTGGGATGCGGGGCCTCGATCACGGTGCGGGTGTCGCTCACCCGAAACGGGATCACCTGCGCTCCCGTGCCATCGGCGTTCACCCGGCGGATCTTGCCGCCGGCCCAGAACACCAGGCTCTTGGAATCCGGGGTCCAGGCGAGGTTCGGATAGAGACCGATGACCGCCCAGGTCTCCTGCATGTCCGGGTCGAGGTCGGCGTAGACCTTCCGCTCCACGCCCGAGGCCAGGTCCTTGACCCACAGGGCGGACTTGGTCCGCTCCCGGCGGATGAAGGCCAAGCTCTTGCCGTCCGGCGAGGGCGCCGGCCGCACCGAGCCGCCCGCCCCGGCGGCCACGGTCGAGACCTCGCCCGTCGCAAGGTCGTAGCGCTCGATGTTGAACAGGTCGGTGTTGGAGTCCTGGGCGTATTCGAAGATCGGCCCCGGGGTGATGTTGCGGGTGTAGTAGATCGCCTTGCCGTCCGGCGCGAAGACCGGCTCGCCGAGCTCCTTCTGATGCTGCTCGTTCGGCCGCTTCACCAGCGGCACGCCGCCGCCGCCCGAGACGTGGTAGAGCCACACCTCGCCGGTGCCGAGCGAGCGGCCCGTGGTGAAGTGCTTCTTGGCGGCGATGAAACGCCCGTCCGGGCTCCAGGTGGGCTGGTTCAGGAGTCGGAAGTCCTCCTTCGTCACCTGCCGCTTGTCCGAACCGTCGAGGTTCATCACCCAGATGTTGTCGCCGCCGCCCCGGTCCGAGGTAAAGGCAATGCGCTTGCCGTCGGGGGAGAAGCGCGGCTGCACCTCCCAGGCCAGGCCCTCGGCGATCCGCGTGGGCGCGCCGCCGGTGATCGGCATCACATAGATGTCCCCCAGCAGGGCGAAGGCGATGGTGCGGCCGTCTGGGCTGACGTCCAGGTCCATCCAGGTGCCTTCGTCCACGTCGATGCGCACCTCGCGGAGGCGTGCCACCGTGGGCGGGTTGTTCACGTCCCAGCCGGCGGGCTTGGCGCTCGCCGTCGGCGCCGCCGCCGGACTGGTCGCGGGCGGCTGCTGGGCGAACGCCGGCGTGATGCCGATCGAGGCGGCGACGAACAACGCGAGCTTGGACTTCATGGGGTCCCCCTTGTGGCGGCGTCATTGGTAGCAAGCCGAGCCTTGCGCGCAACGCCCGCAAGCCCGACGGTGCCCGTCGCCAATCGGGAGAGTCGGGAAAGATGATCCGCCAGATCGCCGTCGCCGCGAGCTGTCTTGTGCTCGCCGCCTGCGCCACACAGCCCACGGCGGCCCCGCCTGCCGAAGCCGCGTCCATGGATCCGCAAGGGCGCTGGGAGCAGGGCCAGGCCGCCTATCTCGCCTGGAACGCCCGCCGCCCCGGCTGGAAGACCACCGACAGCGGCCTGCAGTACAAGGTGGTCAAGCGCGCCCGGGCGTCTGCCCCCAGGCCGGCGCCGGGGGCCACGGTCACCATCCACTACACCGGCACGTTAATCGACGGGCGGACGTTCGACTCGTCCCGCGACCGGGGCGAGCGGGCCACCTTCCCCCTCGACCGGCTCATCCCGGGCTGGCAGGAGGGCGTGCCGATGATGCGGGTGGGTGAGCGCTGGCTGTTCGCCATCCCCGCCGACCTCGCCTACGGCAATCGCAACCGGGCGCCGATCCCCAACGGCAGCGCCCTGCTCTTCGACATCGAGTTGATCGCCATCGAGGGCGAGAGCTGAGCCCTCGCGCCTTCAGCCCTTACCTGCCGCTGGGCTTGTAACCCTTGGGCGCCCGGCCGTGCGTGCCCGTGCTTTCCCAGCGGGCCTCTTCGGCCCGGTGCACGTACTGCTCGGCGACCATCCAGGCCTTCACCGGCCGCAGGGCGCCAAGGCAGCCGATGATCAGCGCCGGGAACACCACGGCGAGCTGGGCCCAGATCGGCGGCTGAGCCATCACCGCCCAGACGCCCCAGAAGGTCGTCACGATCACCGCCACGCCGCTCATCACGAAGAAGGCGGGGCCGTCCGCCGGATCGGCGAAGCTGAGGTCGAGGCCGCAGTTGTCGCAGGCGGGGGCGACCTTCAGGAAGCCTTCGAAAACCCGGCCCTCGCCGCAGCGCGGGCACCGGCACCGCAGGCCGGCGACGATGGTGGGGGGCGACGTGCGCTCCGACATGACAGGCCCTTCCATACAATCCGGATTGCAGTCCGTACAATCCGAACATAATGTATGGATCGCGGATGCCTGATACAAGCCCCACGCCTGACCGCCCTGCAGCCGAGACCTGGCTGTCCCGGGTACGGCGCGAAGGGCCGCTCTACCTCGCCATCGCCGACGCCCTTGCCGAGGCCGTGCGGAGCGGCGAACTCCAGCCCGGGGAGCGGTTGCCGCCCCAACGGACCGTCGCCGAACGCCTGGGGATCGACCTCACCACCGTCACCCGGGCCTATGCCGCCGCCCGCGACCGCGGCCTGCTGGAGGGGACCGTCGGCCGAGGCACCTTCGTCCGCGCTCGCCCCGAGGCCGACGAGGCTGGGGTGGTCGACCTCTCCATGAACCTGCCGCCCCCGCCGGAGGGGCTCGCCATCGGCCGCCTTCTCCAGGAGACCGCCGCGGCGATCCTCCAGCGTACTGATGCGGCGACGCTGATGGCCTATCACCCCGGCGCGGGCGCCCTCGGACAGCGGCTGGCGGGCGCCCGCTGGCTGGCCCCGGTCCTGGGCGAGGTTCCGGCGGACCGGGTGCTGGTCAGCCCTGGCGCCCAGGCGGCGCTGGCCGCCGTCCTCGCCTGCCTCTGCCGCCCGGGCGATACGGTGATCGCCGAGGCCCTCACCTATCCCGGCTTCCGCGCCGTGGCGGCCCAGCAGGGCCTTCGAGCCGTCCCCTTGGCGTCCGACACCGAGGGCCCTGACCTCGAGGCCCTGGGACGGCTCTGCGCCGAGCATCGGCCTGCCGCCCTGTACCTCGTCCCCACCATGCAGAACCCCACGGCCACCAGCCTGGGCCTCGATCGCCGGCGGGAAATCGTCCGCATCGCCGCCGCGGCGGGGACACGCATCATCGAGGACGACCCCTACAGCCGGCTGGGCGAGGCGCCGATGCCAGCGCTGGCCGCCCTCGCGCCGGATCAGGTGATCCATATCGCCACCCTCTCCAAGTGCCTGACCCCCGGCCTTCGCATCGCCTATGTGGTCGCCCCGCCGGACGAAGCGCCGCGGATCGCCGACGCCCTTCGGGCCGTCGCCCTGATGGCCGCCCCGCTCATGGCCGCCATCGCCACCAGCTGGATTCGTGAAGGGACCGCCGAGACAGTTCTCGCCGCGGTCCGCGCCGAGGCCCGCGCCCGTCGGGCCCTGGCCGCCGAAGCGATCCCCCAGGCCCTCGGCGCGCCCGAAAGCCTGCATGTCTGGCTGCCGCTGCCGGCCGGCGCCTCGGCCGATCGCCTGCGCGCGGCGGCGCAAGGCCGGGGCCTTGCCCTCACCACCGCCGAAGCCTTCGCCCTTTCCGACACAGCCCCCAACGGCGTGCGCATTTCCCTGGGCGGGGCGCCCCGCCGGGCGGTCCTGGCCGAGGCCCTGCGCACGGTGGGCCAGCTCGCGAATGCGCCGCCCGGGACCGGGCCCACTGTCGTCTAGGGCGGGAAGGTTTGGTGCGGGCGGCCGGGATCGAACCGGCACGAGCCTTGCGGCCCTACGGATTTTAAGTCCGTTGCGTCTACCAGTTTCGCCACGCCCGCATCGGCTGCGACGCCAGAGGCCTAGCCGACAACCTCCGGCCGGTCGATAGGCCTCAGATCGGCGGCTCTTCCGATGCGGCAGGCGCCGGCGCAGCCGATGGCCGGGCAGGCTCGGGCGCGGGCGTGGGAGCTGCGGGCGCCGACGGCGGGACGGTGATCTCGGGCGCCGGGGCAGGCGCCTCGACCGGGGCCGCCTCGGTCTTGGCCGCGGGGGCCTCGGGTTCCGCCGTCTCGGCAGGCGCTTCGGTCTCCGGCGCGGACGTCAGCGGCGCGGACGTCGGCGGCGTCGCTTCCGAGGCCGGATCTGTGGGCGCTTGCGGTGGTGGAGCCGCCGGCGGGCCCGACTCGCCCGGCCAGCGCAACTCCACGTCCCGGAACACGCCGTTCACGAAACTGCCGACCGCCAGCAGCCCCAGCACCGTCAGCGCCAAGCGTTTTGCGCGCGGATTCGCGAACCGACCGTCCACATAGCTCATGGACCGCCACCTTAAGGCTCCGGCCGCCCCCCGCAATGGGCGCCGCACCTTGACCGCAGCGCCTTAGCCTGCGACCTCGCCCCCGCGATGATCCTGACGCTTTCCTGTCCCGACCAGCCCGGCATAGTCGCCCGGGTTTCCGCCCTGCTCTTCGAGCGCGGCGCCAACATCCTCGACGCCCAGCAGTTCAACGACGCCGAGACCGGCCAGTTCTTCATGCGCGTGGTCTTCGATCCGGGAGCCTCCGACGCCGAGGCCTGGCGCGCGATCTTCGCGCCCCTTGGCGAGCAGTACGGCATGCGCTGGAGCCTGCGCGGCCGCAAGGAGCGCCGCCGGGTGATGATCCTCGCCTCGCAGCAGGACCACTGCCTGGCCGACCTCATCTGGCGCTGGCGCCAGGGCGAGTTGCAGATGGACATCACCGCCGTGGTCTCGAACCACCCGGCCTCGACCTATCCGCACACCGACCTGCACGGCATCGCCTTCCACCACCTGCCGATCACGCCCGAGACCAAGCCCCAGCAGGAGGCCCAGCTCTGGAAGCTGATCCAGGAGACGGGGACCGAGCTCGTGGTCCTCGCCCGCTACATGCAGATCCTGTCGGACGACCTGTCGCGCAAGCTCGAGGGGCGCTGCATCAACATCCACCACTCGTTCCTGCCAGGGTTCAAGGGCGCGCGCCCCTACCACCAGGCCCACGCCCGCGGCGTGAAGGTGATCGGGGCCACCGCCCACTACGTCACCGCCGACCTCGACGAGGGCCCGATCATCGAGCAGGACGTGGAGCGGATCAGCCACCGCGACACGCCGAGCGCGCTTATCCGCAAGGGCCGCGACATCGAGCGCCGGGTGCTGGCCCGGGCGGTCCGCTGGCACATCGAGGACCGCGTCCTCCTGAACGGCCGCAAGACCGTCGTCTTCACCGACTAAGGCTTTTCCCTCGGGAGGAGCCCGAACCCGGAGGGGCTGCGTCCGAGCGCTAGCCCCCGAAGGCCTCCCACAGGAGCTGAGCGCCCACCACGATCATCAGCAGATAGATGATCGTATAGAACCGGTCCGGCTTCACCCGCCGCACCAGCCAGACCCCGGCCAGGGTCGAGGCGATGGCCACCGGCGCCAGCGCCGCCGAGGTCGACAGGTTCTGCGGCGTGAACTGGCCAAGGGCGATGTAGGCCGGAACCTTCACCCAGTTCACCACCGCGAAGAAGATCGCCGTGGTCCCCACCAGGCTCGCGGGACTCAGGTTCTTGGGCAGCACCCACATCTGGAAGGGCGGCTGGCCCGCGTGGGCGATCTGGCTGGTGAAACCCGAGGCCACGCCCAGCAGCGCCCCCAGCGGCCAGGGGGCGTTCGACGGCGCCGTCACCCGCCCGCCCCGCTGGCTCCACAGCCTATGGGCGGCGAAGAGGATCGAGATGGCGCCCAAGACCGCCAGCACCACGGTCGCCGACACCTGTGCAGCCAGCAGATAGCCCAGGAAGATTCCCACCGCTGCGCTGGGCAGCATCAGCGCCAGCACGCCCCGGTCCCAGGTCTTACGGAAGGCCCAGACGCCGACAACGTCCTGCACGATCAGGATCGGCAGCAGGATGGCGGCCGCCTGCACTGGCGAGATCGCCAGGGCCAGGAGCGGCATGGCCACGGCGCCGATGCCGGCGAAGCCGCCCTTGGCCAGCCCCATCATGATCACCGCCGGAACTGCCAGGGCGTAGAAGAACGGGTCGGCGATCACGGGGCCTCTGCTCGCACGGCGCGGTGAGGGACGTCCAACGGAGCAGAGGGGCATCCGCCGCGGCGCGAGACGCTGGCGGCGCGGACCTTGAGAGATCCGCGCCGCTCCCCTGCCCCGATCGGCGGGCGATCAGAAGATCGTATAGCCGCCGTCGATGACGAAGCTGTCGCCGGTATGGAACTTCGAAGCGTCCGACGCCAGGTACACGGCGATGCCAGAGAAGTCGTCGCCCTGGCCCCAGCGCCGCATAGGCACCCGGCCGATGGCCTTCTCGTTGAAGGTGTCCCAGGCCTGCAGCCCGGCGGTCATGTCGGTGGCGATCCAGCCCGGCAGGATCGAATTGGCCCGGATGCCATAGCGGGCGTACTCCACCGCCAGGCCTCGCACCATCGCCAGCACCGCCCCCTTGGTCGAGGCATAGGCCTGGTTGCGCGGCGCCCCGTGGATGGCCGAGGTGGAGGACGTCACCACCAGCGAGCCGCCTGGATCGCCGGCCTCGGCGCGGGCGATCATGTGCTTGGCCGCCTCGCGGAAGGTCCAGAACACCGCATCGAGGTTCACCGTCGTGACCCGGCGCCACTTCTCGGTGGTCATTTCATGGAACGGCCCGCCGCCGCCGATGCCGGCGTTGGCGGCCACGAAGTCCAGCCGGCCGAACGTCTTCAGGGCCTCGGCCACGCCGTCGACAACGGCCTGCTCGTCGGCCACGTCCACCTTCTGGACCAGCACCTCGACGCCGTAGCTCTTCAGCGTCTCCTCGGCCTTGGCGTTCTTCTCCGGGTTCTGGCCCCAGATCGCCACCTTGGCCCCGGCCGCGGCCAGGCCCTCCGCCATGCCGAGGCCGATCCCTCCGTTGCCGCCGGTGACCAGCGCCACCTTGCCGGTCAGGTCGAACGGTTTGAACGCCATGCGTTGTCTCTCCCCTTGGTGTTTCCCGGCCACTTGCGCGGGCGACCCAGGGGAGGTCAAGCCGCTCCAGCCCTACTCGGCCGGCGCTCCGACGGCGTCCGGCGCCCGTCGGCGGCGCGGCAGCCGGTCCGACAGGGCCCGGCACAGCACATAGAACACCGGGGTGAAGAGCAGACCAAAACCGGTCACCCCGATCATCCCGAAGAACACCGCCGTCCCCAGCGCCTGACGCATTTCCGCCCCGGGTCCGCTGGCCACCACCAGCGGCAGCACGCCCAGGATGAAGGCGAAGGACGTCATCAGGATCGGCCGCAGGCGCGTGCGCGCCGCCTCCACCGCCGCCGCCCAGCGGTCGAGGCCGCGATCCTCGGCCTGCTTGGCGAATTCGACGATCAGGATGGCGTTCTTGGCCGCCAGGCCGATCAGCACCACGAGGCCGATCTGGGTCAGGATGTTGTTGTCCTGGCCGCGGAGGTTCACTCCGAGGATCGCCGCCAGCAGACACATGGGCACGATCAGGATGATCGCCAGGGGCAGGGTCACGCTCTCGTACTGCGCCGCTAGCACCAGGAAGACGAACACCACGGCGAGGCCGAAGGCGATGGGTCCGGTGTTGCCCGCCTCCTTCTGGGCGTAGGCGAGCTCGGTCCATTCATAGCCGAAGCCCTCGGGCAGCCGCTCGTCGGCCATCTTCTCCACCGCCGCCAGGGCCTGGCCGGACGAGGCGCCGGGCTTGGTGTCGCCCTGCAGCTCGGCGGCCGGATAGAGGTTGTAGCGGACCACTCGGTAGGGGCCGGAATCGTCCCGCACCGTCGCCACCGCCCCCAGCGGCACCATGGCCCCGCTGTTCGATCGCGTCTGCAGCCGCTGGATGTCCGAGGCCTCGTCGCGGAACGGGGCGTCGGCCTGGGCGGTCACACGGTAGGTCCGACCCAGGTAGTTGAAGTCGTTGACGAAGGCCGAGCCGAGATAGGTCGACAGGGTCTCGAACACCCGCTCGGGCGGCACACCGGCCAGTTCGGCCTTGTCCCGGTCGATCTCGGCCCACAGCCTGGGGGTGGAGGTGTTGAACAGGGTGAAGACCGAGGTCAGCTCAGGCTTCTGGTTGCCCTCCATCATCAGGTCGACGGCCACCTGCTCCAGCGCCCGGTAACCGGCCCCGGACCGGTCCTGGACGATCAGCTTCCACCCGCCGCCGGTGCCGATGCCCTGGACGGGCGGCGGCTGGATCACCAGCACATTGGCCCCGGGGATCGTCCCCAGCTTGGCCCGCAGGGCGTCGAGCACCGCCTGGTCGTCGATTCCCTCCTTGCCCCGCTCATGGAAGGGCGTCAGGCCCAGGAAGATGGTCCCGGCGTTGGGGGCGTTGGTGAAGGTCGCCCCGTCCAGGCCCGCGAAGGCCGCGGCATGCACCACGCCCTTGGTGTCCAGGGCCGCATTGGTCACCCGCCGGACGACCTCGTCGGTGCGCGCCAGGGACGAGCCCGGCGGCAGCTGCACCACGGCGATGAAGTAGCCCTGGTCCTGGGGCGGAATGAAGCCGGTGGGCGTGGCCGCGAACCGCCACACCGTCACCAGCAGCAACACCCCATAGACCACCAGCATCAGCGCCACGCGCCGCACGGTATGGGCCGTCAGCCGGCCGTAGCGGGCGCTGAGCACCTCGAAGGTGTGATTGAACCAGTGGCCGAACCGCTGGAACGGCGCGCGCCAGCCGCTGGGCGCCGGCGGATGCTCCGGATGCGGCTTCAGCAGCAGCGCCGCCATGGCCGGCGACAGGGTCAGGGAGACGATGCACGAAATCACCGTCGCGCTGGCGATGGTCAGGGCGAACTGCTTGTAGAACTGCCCGGAGATGCCGGTGATGAAGGCCGTGGGGACGAACACCGCCACCAGCACCAGGGCGATGGCGATCAGCGCCCCGCCCACCTCCTCCATGGTCTTGTAGGCGGCCTCCTTGGGCGTCATGCCGGCGGCGAGGTTCCGCTCCACGTTCTCGACCACCACGATGGCGTCGTCGACCACGATGCCGATGGCCAGGACCAGGCCGAACAGCGACAGGCTGTTCAGCGAGGCGCCGAAGCCGGCCATCACCGAGAAGGCCCCGATCAGCGACACCGGAATCGCCAGCACGGGAATGATCGCCGCCCGCCAGGTCTGCAGGAAGACCACCACCACCAGCACCACCAGCAGCACGGCCTCGAACAGGGTCTTGCGGACCTCCTTGATGTTCTCGGCCACATATTCGGTGGGGTTGTAGATCACCGTGTAGGCGAGGCCCGGCGGGAAGCTCTTGCTGGCCTCCTCCATGGTCTTCAGCACCCCGTCGGCGGTGGCCAGGGCGTTGGAGCCCGGCCGCTGAGCGATGCCGATCGCCACCGCCTTCTGGCCCCGGTCCAGATAGGCGTTGAGGTTGTAATCCTGGGCCCCGAGCTCCACGCGCGCCACGTCGCGCACGCGGACCACCCGGTCGCCCTCGGTCTTGATGACCACGTTCTCGAACTGGGCCGGCTCCACCAGGCGGCCCTGGGTGGAGACGTTCAGCTCGAAGGCTGCGCCATTGGCCGAGAACGGCGGCGCCCCGATGGAGCCGGCCGCCACCTGCACGTTCTGGTTCCGCAGGGCCTGGACGATCTCCCCGCCGGTCAGATTGTGGGCGGCGGCCTTGTCGGGGTCGAGCCACACCCGCATGGCGTAGTCCCGGGCGCCGAAAATGGTGGCGTCGCCCACGCCCGGCAGGCGGGCGATCCGGTTCCGCAGCTGCAGGGTGGCGTAGTTCGAGATGTATTCGGCGCTGCGCGAGCCGTCCGGCGAATAGAGGTGGACCACCAGCAGCAGGTCCGGCGAGGCCTTCCGGGTGACGACGCCCAGCCGGCGAACCTCCTCCGGCAGCCGGGCCTCCGCCGAGGCCACCCGATTCTGCACCAGCACCTGGGCCGCGTTCAGGTCGGTCCCCAGCTTGAAGGTGATGGTGATGGTCAGCCGCCCGTCCGAGGTCGACGACGAGGACATGTAGAGCATGTCGTCGACGCCGTTGATCTCCTGCTCCAGCGGCGTGGCCACCGTGTCGGCGATGACCTCGGCCGAGGCGCCGGGATAGACCGCATTCACGGTGATCGTGGGCGGGGCGATCTCCGGATACTGGGCGATGGGCAGGGTCGGATAGGCGAAGGCGCCCACCAGCACGATGA
The DNA here is from genome assembly GCF_059568645.1 of Phenylobacterium composti DSM 19425. NCBI lineage: Bacteria > Pseudomonadati > Pseudomonadota > Alphaproteobacteria > Caulobacterales > Caulobacteraceae > Phenylobacterium > Phenylobacterium composti. Next base: position 44,014 of record NZ_JCANTT010000013.1, read on the forward strand.
CCACCGAGATGACCGCCGCGAAGATCGGCCGGTCGATGAAGAAGCGCGAGAAGCGCATGGGATCACTCCGCGCTGGCGGCTTGGGTGGCCTGGGCGGCGGGCGGCGTTACGACGCCGGGCGGCTTCGGGGCGGTAGGCACGGCGGGCACGATGCGGCCGGGCTGCGGGATCACCTTGTCGCCGGGACGGACATGTTGCTGGCCTTCGACGATCACCCGGTCGTTGCGCGAGAGCCCGGCGCGGATCACCCGCAGGCCGTCGACGATGGGGCCCAGCTCCACCTTGCGCTGCTGCACCGTGTTCCCGGGGCCGACCACCAGCACGATCTTGTCCGACTGGTCGGTCATCACCGCCGCGTCGGGCGCCAGCAGGGCCTCATAGGTCCCCGAGCCCAGCAGCCGCATGCGGCCGTACATGCCCGGGGTCAGAAACAGGTCCGGATTGCGCACCACCGCCCGGCCGCGGATCGTCCCCGAGCCCACGTCGAGGGCGTTGTCCACGAAGTCCATCTGGCCGCGCCAGGCGTAGTCGGTCTCGTCCTGGAGCTGGATCTCCACGGGATTGGAGGCGTAGCGCGAGCTGATCCGCGTGCCCTCGCGGTTCTGCCGCTGGTACTTCAGATAGACCCCTTCCGCGCCCGAGAAGGTGAAATGGATCGGGTCCAGCGAGACCACCGTGGTCAGCAGGGTGGGCTCGGCGCCGCCGGCGCTCACCAGGTTGCCCACGTCCACCCGCCGGTCCGAGACCCGGCCCGAGATCGGCGCGGTCACGCGGGTGAACTGCACGTCCAGCTCCCGGGCCTGTTCGGCCGCCCGGGCTGAGGCCACCGCCGCCTCGGCCGTGCGGTATTCCGCGAGCCGGGCGTCATAGGTCGCCTTCGACGCGAAGCCGCTGTTCAGCAGGGATTCGGCCCGCTCCAGCTCCAGCTTGCTGCGGGCCGCCTGGGCTTCGGCCTGACGCACCTGGGCCCGGGCCTGGGCGAGCTCAGCCTCATAGGGCCTGGGGTCGATAACGTAGAGAAGCTGCCCCGCCTTGACGATGTCGCCGTCCCGGAAATGGATCGAGCGGACATAGCCCGAGACGCGGGGGCGGACTTCCACCTCCTCCGCCGCCTCGAAGCGGCCGACGAACTCGTCCCAGTCCACCACCTGCCGGACAAGCGGCGCCGAGACCGCCACTGGAGCGGGCCCCTGGACGGGCTCCGCCTGACGCGCGCCGCAGGCGGCGAGCACGAACAACACCACGACCGCCACGGCCGACCGGACCGATCCGAGCATGCGCACTCCTAGGGTCAGGAGGATGCGCGCCCCCGCCCGACGCGGCGGCGCTCGGGCTTAGCTGGGAGCCGGGCTCCTGGGTTTCCAGACCTCGGAGCTGACGTGACGTAAATTTATCTTACATCGGTCATCGACCGATGCTCTCCGACTTCAGCCGGCGGGGACAAGGTCCTTGGCCGATCGGCCGAGATCGTCATTGGCGCTGCGCAGGGCCGGCGGCGCCACGCCCTTCAGCTGCCGCCACACATGGGTGAACAGCTCGCGCACCTCGTCGGCGGCGGAACCGCCGGGGTCCATTTCGAGCACCGAGCGGGCCTGGGCGAAGGCGGTCTGGTAGATTACCCGCGAACGCAGGGGGACCGGCGCCACGGGCAGGCTGGCGAACCTGAGCGCCTCGAAGGCCTTTAGCACCGTTGGCGGCTCGACGCCCGCCCGCGCCGGGGCGCACTGGTTGAGCACGATCAGCCCTTCGCGCCCCAGCCGCTGGATCACCGCCACCGACATCACGGCGGCGGCAAGGTCCAGATAGGTGGGCCGCGCCACCGCCAGGCACAGGTCGGCCACCTTCACCGCCTCGGCCACGTCAGCCTCCGGCGCTGCGGGAGTATCGATAATCAGCAGCTCCACGCCCGAGCGGGCGCAGGCCTGGCGCAGGGTGAACAGCTTGGCCGCGCTGGTTTCGAAAAGGACCGAGGCTGCCTCTTCCCGTCCCCGAAGCACCTCGCAGGCGCTGCGCAGCGGATCGGCGTCGGCCAGGACCGCCTTCACGCCCATGGCGCGGGCGGCCAACGTCAGGTTGACGGCGACCGTCGTCTTTCCCGCCCCGCCCTTGCGGGACATCACGGCAAGAGTCTTCAACGTCGAACGCCCCGCCCAAACCACTGGGGCGTTCCTTTAGCGGTCGCCCTCAAGCTCCGCCATTTGCGCACATCTTATCCACAGGGAAAAGAGGGCCTTTCCAAACCCTCTGAATCACCTGCGGAATTTGTAGTTTTGCCTATTGGCCGATCATCGGCCGGACGCGCTGGCTCTTTTCCAGGTTGTCGCGGTCTTCCTGTTTCCGGCGCTCCCACTCGCTCTTCGCCGCGCACACCTTCTTCGGCAGGCGCGATCCCGGAGCGGGTTCGTTCTTGCAGATGATGGGATCCTTTTCGGCCGCATCAGTCTGGGCCGACCCGGCGGCCGGCGCGCCCTGGACCATCAGCAGGCTCGCGGCCAGCATCGAGACGATCATGTGGTTCTCCCCAACAGGAACTTTGGTCGACCAACGATAGCCGAACGGAAGTTGCGTAACAAATTAACCCGTCGTCACGCGACCACTTCGTGGGCGCCGGTGATGCCCGCCGCTTCCAGCGCGGCGATCAGCTCGCCAACCACCGCCTCCACCTCGGCCGGGTCGCGCCCGCGCAGCACCAGGTTCGAGCCGTAGCCTTCGGGCGTGAAGAACGGATAGCTGCCCAGGGACATGGCGGGGTGCGCCTTGGCCACCGCCTCCAGCGGCGCGGCCAGCGCCCCTTCCCCCGAGCCTGCCACCCGGACCGTGCGCGAGATCACGGGCCGACCGCCGCGCAGCCGCGGCCCCACGTCCTCCAGCATCCCGCGCATGATCTGCGGCACCCCGGCGAGGACAAAGACATTGCCTATGGTGAAGCCGGGCGGCCCTTGCACCGGGTTCTTCACCAGGGTCCCGCCCACCGGCACCCGCGCCATCCGCCGCCGCGCCGCGTTCAACTGGTCGCCGAAGCGGGCCTCCAGCATGGCGATGATCTCCGGATGCTCCTCCAGCGACACGCCGAAGGCCGCGGCCACCGCATCGGCGGTGATGTCGTCATGGGTCGGCCCGATGCCGCCGGTGGTGATCACATAGTCGTAGCGGGTCCGCAGGGCGTTCAGCGCCTCGACGATCACGTCCAGATCGTCCGGCACCGTGCGCGCCTCGGCCACGTCCACGCCCAGGACGCCCAGGTGCCGGGCGATGTCCCGCAGGTTGGTGTCCTGGGTCCGTCCCGACAGGATCTCGTCGCCGATGATCAGCACCGCGGCGGTGACCCGCCCTTCCTCCAGCCCGCTCGCCATCCGCGCCGCCCCGTCCTACATCCGGTCCCGCATCATTCGAGAACCGGACTAAAGCCTTCCATGGACTTCCCGCAACCGCTCGTCCGCGGCCGCCTCGTGCAGCGTTACAAGCGCTTCCTCGCCGACGTGGTCCTGGACGACGGGACCGAGATCACCGCCCACTGTCCGAATCCGGGCGCCATGCTGGGCCTGAACACCCCCGGCTTCACCTGCTGGCTGTCCAGGTCCGACGATCCCAAGCGCAAGCTGCCCTATACGCTCGAACTCATGGAGGCCGACGGCGGCATGGTGGGGATCAACACCCTGCATCCCAACCGGCTGGTGGCCGAGGCCCTGGCGGCGGACGCCATTCCCGAGCTGTCCGGCTACGCCTCCCACCGCCGCGAGGTGAAGTACGGCCAGGCCAGCCGCGTCGACTTTCTGCTGGAGGCGCCCGGCCGTCCCCGCTGCTGGCTGGAGATCAAGAACGTCCACCTGATGCGCGAACCGGGCTTGGCCGAGTTCCCCGACTGCGTCGCCGCCCGCTCCACCAAACATCTGCGCGAGCTCGCCGAGATGGTCCGCCAGGGCGACCGGGCCGTGGCCTTCTTCGTCGTCCAGCGCACCGACTGCGACCGCTTCGCCACGGCGGCGGACTGCGATCCCAAGTTCCACGCCGCCCTGCAGGAGGTGGCCGGTCAGGGCGTCGAGGTCCTGGTCTACGGCTGCGACATCGACCCTGCCCGCGTCGCCCTCGCCGGCCCCATGCCCTGGCGCGACCGGCCGGTCTCGGCCTGATAGACGGCGCGATAGCCGGCGAGAGCAGCGCCCCCGCCGGCCGCCGCCCGCTACTTCACCCCCAGCTGATCCAGCAGGAAGGCGTAGTATTCCGCCGTTTCCTCGTAGCGCTGGAAGCGGCCCGACTTGCCGCCGTGGCCGGCCTCCATATTCACGCGGAAGATCAGCGGATTGCCATCGGTCTTCCGGTCCCGCAGGCGCGCCACGTACTTGGCCGGTTCAAAGTACTGCACTTGGCTGTCCCACAGGCCGGTGGCCACATACATCGCCGGATAGGCCTTCGCTTCGATCTGGTCGTACGGCGAATAGGCCAGCATGTAGCGGTAGTAGGCGGGGTCCTTCGGATTGCCCCACTCGTCAAACTCATTGGTGGTGAGCGGGATGCTCTCGTCGAGCATGGTGGTCACCACGTCCACGAACGGCACCTGGGTGATGATCGCCCGGTAGTCCTGCGGCGCCATGTTGGCCACCGCCCCCATCAGCAGCCCCCCGGCCGAGCGGCCCATGGCGGCCACCCGGTCCTTGGCGGCGTACTTCTCGGCCACCAAGTAGCGGGTCACGTCGATGAAGTCGGTGAAAGTGTTGGTCTTCTTCAGCAGCTTGCCGTCGTCGTACCAGCGCCGGCCCATCTCCTGGCCGCCGCGGATGTGGGCCAGGGCGTAGACCACGCCCCGGTCCAGCAGACTCACCGTGGCCAGGTTGAACGCTGGATCCTGTGAGATGCCGTAGCTGCCGTAGGCGTACTGGAAGAGCGGCGCGGTCCCGTCGCGCCTGAAGCCCTTTTTGTAGACGATCGAGACCGGAATCTTCGCGCCGTCCCGGGCGGGGGCCCAGACCCGCTCGGTCACGTACTGCTCGGGGTTGTAGCCGATCACCGGCGTCTGCTTGAGCAGGGTCCGCCGCCCGCTCGCCACGTCCAGTTCGTAGGTCGACAGCGGTGTCGTCAGCGACGTGTAGGTGTAGCGCAGGGCCGTCGCGTCCGCCTCGGCGTTGACGGCGAAGTCCATGGTGTAGGCCGGCTCGTCCGCCGCCACGAACGCCGAGCCGCCGTCGGCCTTCAGCACCCGCAGCCGCTTCACCCCGCCCGAGCGTTCCTCGGTGGCGGTGAACCCCCTGAACAGGCGGAAGTCCTCGATGAACACGTCGTCGCTGTGGGCGACGAAGTCGGTCCAGCGGCTCTTGTCGCCCAGCCGCCCGTCGGCGACCTGGGCGAGCCGGTAGTTGGGGGCGTTCCAGTTGGTGCGGATCACCCAGCGCCCGTCCAGGTGATCGGCCTCATAGAGGTGATCCCGCTCGCGCGGCGCCACCACCTCGAACCGGCCCGGCGCCGCCGCCGGGGTGCAGCGCTGCTCGGTGGCCGCGGTGCTCTGCAGGAAGATGCAGACATAGGCGTCCGACCGGGTGCGCAGCAGGCGCATGTAGAAGCTGTTGTCGGCCTCCTCATAGACCAGCCTGTCGGCGCCGGCCGGGGTCCCCAGCACATGCGCCTTCACCCGTTTGGACAGCAGGGTCACCGGGTCCTTCTCGATGTAGAACAGGGTCTTGCTGTCATCGGCCCAGACGATGTCCGGCTCCACGTTCTCCACCGCGTCCGACAGCACCTTGCCCGTGGCGATGTCCTTGACCCGCAGCACGTACTGGCGCCGGCCCACCGTGTCGTCCACCCAGGCCAGCAGGCGGTTGTCCGGGCTCGTCACCGCCGCCCCGACGCTGAAATAGCCCTTGCCGGCGGCCATGGCGTTCTGGTCGAGCAGCACCTCCTCTGGCGCGCTCATCTCCCCCTTGCGGCGGGCGAGGATGGGATAGTCCTGACCAGGCTCGAAGCCGGTATAATACCAGTAGCCCCGCTCGCGATACGCGACCGAGGCGTCGTCCTGCTTCACCCGGGCCACGATCTCCTTGTGCAGCGCCTCCTTCAGCGGCTTCAGCGGCGCCAGCACCGCGTCGGCATAGGTGTTCTCCGCGTTCAGATAGGCGAGCATCTCGGGGTTCTTCCGCTCGTCATCCCGGAGCCAGTAGTACTCGTCCGTCCGGCTCCCGGCCGGCGCGGTCACCTCGAACGGGCGCTTGGCCGGCCTGGGCGGAACCGGGGCCTCGGCCTGCGCGGCGGCGCCCGTCAGGAGGCTCGCCGCCACGGCGAGCGAAAGCATGCGCATCTGGATTCCCCCTTCTCGCGGCGGGGACGCTGACACGGGGCCCGCGGCGTCACAAGGCCGCTCCGGGTTGAATTTCCGTGCTAGGATCGCGACATAGGCCCCCACGCCACCCGAGTATCCGATGACCGACATTCTCGAGGCCGAGCACCGCACCGGCCAGATCAAGCTGCACACCGCCGAAGACTTCGAGGGCATGCGCCGCGCCGGCCGCTTGGCCGCCGAGTGCCTGGACATGCTGACGCCCCACGTGGTCCCGGGCGTGGTGACCGAGAAGCTGGACGATCTGGCCCGCGAGTTCATCCTCGACCACGGGGCGCTGCCCGCCTGCCTCGGCTACCGCGGCTACACCAAGACCGTCTGCATCAGCCCCAACCACATCGTCTGCCACGGCATCCCGGGCGAGCGCGTCCTGCGCGAGGGCGACATCGTCAACATCGACGTCACCGTCATCGTCGACGGCTGGCACGGCGACACCTCCCGCATGTATGGCGTCGGCGAAGTCTCCCCGCGGGCCCGACGGCTGGTGGACATCACCTACGAGGCCCTGGAGCGCGGCCTGGCGGCCACGAAGCCCGGCGCCACCACCGGCGACATTGGCTACGCCATCCAGAGCTATGTGGAGAGCATGCGCTGCTCGGTGGTCCGCGACTTCTGCGGCCACGGCCTGGGCCGCGTCTTCCACGACGCCCCCAACATCCTGCACTTCGGCCAGCCCGGCACGGGCCCGGTCCTGAAGCCCGGCATGTTCTTCACCATCGAGCCGATGGTGAACCTCGGCAAGCACCCGGTGAAGCTGCTGTCCGACGGCTGGACCGCCGTCACCCGCGACAAGTCCCTGTCGGCCCAGTGCGAGCATTCGGTGGGCGTCACCGAGGACGGGCTGGAGATCTTCACCCTCTCGCCGGCGGGCCTGTTCAAGCCGCCGATCCAGGGCGGCTGATCCCGTCGCGGTGATCGGCGCGCGCCCTAGGTTACAATTCCCTCACTTGCTACCGTAACGCGCGCGTTGCAGCCTCGTCGCCGAGGACGGGGTGGCAAATCATGCTCACGATCAAGAACCTGACGCACGTCTACGCCAACGGCGCCCGCGCCCTCGACGGCGTGGACCTTGAGATCGGCAAGGGGATGTTCGGCCTGCTCGGGCCGAACGGCGCCGGCAAGTCGACGCTGATGCGCTCCATCGCGACCCTGCAGACGCCTAGCTCAGGCGAGATCCGGTTCGGCGACATCGACGTCATCCGCGAGCCCGAGAAGCTGCGCCGCACCCTCGGCTACCTGCCCCAGGACTTCGGGGTCTATCCGCGGATTAACGCCTACGACATGCTCGACCACATGGCGGTGCTAAAGGGCGTCGCCGGCAAGGGCGAGCGCAAGGCCACGGTCGAGGCCCTGCTCCACCAGGTCAATCTCTGGGACGTGCGCAAGAAGGCGGTGGCCGGCTACTCGGGCGGCATGCGCCAGCGGTTCGGCATCGCCCAGGCGCTCATCGGCCGCCCGCAGCTGATCATCGTCGACGAGCCTACCGCCGGCCTCGACCCCGAGGAGCGCAACCGCTTCCTCAATCTCCTGGCCGAGATCGGCGAGAACGTGGTGGTCATCCTCTCCACCCACATCGTCGAGGACGTGGCCGACCTGTGCCCGCGCATGGCCATCCTCGCCAGCGGCAGGATCCTCAAGGAAGGCGCCCCGGCCCAGCTCATGGCCGAACTCGCCGGCCGCATCTGGACCAAGACCATCGACCGGCACGAGCTTGAGGCCGTGCGCCAGGCCCATCAGGTGATCTCCACCCGCCTCTCGGGCGGACGCACCGTCGTCCACGTCCTCGCCGACGCCAACCCCGGCCCGGGCTTCGCCCCCGTCGAGGGCGGCCTGGAGGACGTCTACTTCTCGACCCTCGCTGCCTCCCGGCGTGCGGCCTGACGCCCAGGGAGCCGCGCCCATGTTCGGCAAGATCGCGGCCTTCGAGCTGCGCTACCAGATCCGCCAGCCGATCTTCTGGATCGCGGGCCTGATCTTCTTCCTGCTGGTCTTCGCCTCGGTGACGATCGACCAGATCCAGATCGGCTCGGGCGGCAACGTCCACAAGAACGCGCCGCAGGCCATCGTCGAGACGGTCTTCATCATGTCGCTGTTCTTCATGTTCGTCTCGACGGCGTTCGTGGCGAACATCATCGTGCGCGACGATGAGACGGGCTACGGCCCGATCATCCGGTCGACGCCCATCCGCAAATTCGACTACCTGTTCGGGCGCTTCACCGGCGCCTACCTGGCCACGGCCCTCAGCTTCCTGTTCGTGCCCCTGGGCATCCTGGCGGGCTCGGTCATGCCCTGGGTGGACCCCGAGACGCTCGGGCAGAACAACCCGGTCTACTACGCCTACGCCTATGTCCTGATCGGCCTGCCCAGCCTGTTTCTGGTCTCGGCCATCTTCTTCTCCCTGGCCACCGCCACCCGCTCGATGATGGCCACCTATGTGGGCGTGGCGCTGTTCCTGGTCCTGTACCTGATCACCATCGGGGCCCTGCGCGATCCCGAGCGGCTACAGATCGCCGCTCTGGCCGACCCCTTCGGGGCGGCCGCCTTCGCCCTCGCCACCCGCTACTACACCGCCGCCGAGGCCAACACGCTGCTGCCCGCCTTCGAGGGGGCCCTGCTCTACAACCGGCTGATCTGGCTGGGCGTCGCCGCGGCCTGCCTCGCGATCGCCTATTTCGTCTTCCGCTTCGAGGTCCAGGGGCGCCGCGGGCGCAAGGCCGAGCGCCGGCGCGCCGACGCAGAGGCCGGGACGGCGCCCGCCTCCGCTCCCTTGCCCGCCCCTGCCTACGGTCCGGCCACAGCCTGGGCCCAGCTCGTCAAGCGCACCCGCTTCGAGATGGCCCAGGTGTTCAAGAGCCCGGCCTTCGTCGTCCTGCTGCTGCTCGGCCTCTTCAACTCCATGGGCACGCTGGTGTTGGGGGCCGAGCGGGGCGGCTCCGACATCTATCCGGTGACCACCTGGGTCATCCAGACGCTGAACGGGGCCTTCACCCTCGTCGTCATCGTCATCGCCGTCTACTACGCGGGCGAACTGGTCTGGCGCGAGCGCGAGCGCAGGACCCACGAGATCATCGACGCCACCGCCGTCCCCGACTGGGCCTTCCTGGTCCCCAAGACCCTGGCCCTGGCCCTGGTGCTGATCTCCACCCTGGCGGTCAGCGTCATCGCCGGCGTCCTCGTCCAGCTCGCCAAGGGCTACACCGATGTCCGCCTCGGCCAGTACTTCCTCTGGTACCTCGTCCCGAACGCCGTCGACTGGACCCTGCTGGCGGTGCTGGCGATCTTCTTCCAGGCCATCACCCCCCACAAGTTCGTCGGCTGGGGGCTGATGCTGCTCTACCTGATCGCCTCGATCACCCTCGGCAACATCGGGCTGGAGCACAACCTCTACAACTATGCGGGCTATCCGCCCGTGCCGCTCTCCGACATGAACGGCCAGGGCGACTACTGGAAGGCCGCGGCCTGGTTCCGGGCCTACTGGAGCGCCTTCGCCCTGGTCCTGCTGGTGCTGGCCTACGGCCTCTGGCGGCGCGGGACTGAGACGCGCCTTGCGCCGCGGCTGAAGCGCCTGCCGCGCCGCCTCGCCGGTCCCGCCGGGATCATTGGCGGCCTGGCCCTCGCGGCCTTCGCCGGCCTCGGCGGCTTCATCTACCTGAACACCAACGTCTGGAACGAGCACCGCACGGCCCAGGACGGCGAGAAGTGGCTGGCCGACTACGAGAAGGCCTTCCTCCGGTACGAGCGGCTGCCCCAGCCCTCGATCACCGACGTGGTCCTCGACCTCGACCTTGATCCCCATGCGCCGCGGCTGGTGACCCGGGGCCGCTACGCCCTGGTCAATGACGGCGACGCCCCGATCCGCGACGTTCACGTCCGCCTTGACCGGGACACCCGGGCCGAGACCCTCGCCCTCTCTGTCCCCGCCAAGGTGAAGACCGACACGCGCTTCAACTACCGCATCTTCACCCTCGCCCAGCCCCTGCAGCCGGGCGAGAGGGCGACGCTCGCCTTCACCACGGTGATGCAGCAGAAGGGCTTCCGGAACCGGGACAACACCACCCGGCTCGTGGACAATGGCGCCTTCGTGAACAACTTCGAGTTCGCGCCGGTCATCGGCATGGATCGCCAGCAGCTGCTGCGCGACCGCGCCAAGCGCCGCAAGTACGGCTTGCCCGCCGAGCTGCGCCCGCCCAAGCTCGAGGACCGCTCGGCCCAGGCGCGCAACTACCTGGTCAACGCCGACTGGGTGAACGCCGACATCACCATCACCACGGTCGCCGACCAGACGCCGGTGGCGCCTGGCTACCTGGTGTCGGACCAGACGCGCGGCAGCCGGCGCACGGTCCGCTACCGCACCGATGCGCCGGTGCTAAACTTCTTCTCCGTGCAGTCGGCCCGCTATGCGATCCGCAAGGTCGACCACAAGGGCGTGGAGCTGGCGATCTACTACGACCCGCAGCACCCCTATAACGTCGACCGGATGATCAAGGCCCTGCAGACCGGCCTCGACTACTACCAGGCCGAGTTCGGGCCCTATCAGTTCCGCCAGGCGCGGATCCTGGAGTTCCCGGGCTACGCCACCTTCGCCCAGGCCTTCGCCAACACCATGCCGTACTCCGAGGCCATCGGCTTCATCGCCGACAATCGGGACCCAGAGAAGATCGACTTCGTCACCTACGTCACCGCCCACGAGCTGGCCCACCAGTGGTGGGCCCACCAGGTGATCGGGGCCGACATGCAGGGCGCCACCATGCTCTCCGAGACCCTGGCCTCCTACTCGGCCCTGAAGGTCATGGAGAAGCTCCACGGCCCGGCCGGCATCCGCCGCTTCCTCAAGCGCGAACTCGACCAGTATCTGCGCAGCCGCGGCGGCGAGGTGATCGAGGAACTGCCCCTGATCCGAGTCGAGAACCAGCCCTACATCCACTACCAGAAGGGCGGCATCGTCATGTACCTGCTGGCCGATCGCATGGGCGAGGGCAAGGTCAACGCCGCCCTGCGCAAGCTGCTGGCCGACTACGCCTTCAAGGGCGCGCCCTATCCGCGCTCCCAGGATCTGGTGGACGCCCTGCGCGCCCAGGCAGGCGACGATCCGGCCGCCCAGGCGCTGATCACCGACCTCTTCGAGAAGATCACCGTCTACGACCTCAAGACGCGGAGCGCGGTGGCCAAGGCCCGCCCCGACGGCCGCTGGGACGTGACCCTGACGGTGGAGGCTCGCAAGCTCTACGCCGACGGCCAGGGCAAGGAGACCCCCGCCTCCCTCGATGGCCAGCTTTTCGACATGGGGGTCTTCACCGCCGAGCCGGGCAAGGCGGGCTTCTCCGCCAGGGACGTGGCCTACTTCGGCCTGACGCCCCTCAGCACCGGCAGCCAGACGATCACCGTCACGGTCGACCGCAAGCCGGCCTTCGCCGGGGTCGATCCCTACAACAAGCAGATCGACCGCAACTCCGACGACAACGCCATCCGCGTTGCCGTCGACTGAGACCAAATTTCGGGAGCCCGGGCCCGGCTGCTGCTGCGGGCGGGCCATCCTGGGACAGGCCGCGCGAGCGCGGCTCGACCGATCGTTGAAATCCTCCCGGCTTTTCTACCGGAGGCATTTCTATTCTGGTCGTAAACCCTTGGAGTCTTACTCAAACTGGGTGTTTTCCCTTAGTTTCGCTGGCGCGGAACTTGCCGGTACATCGGGAGCAACGTAATCCCACCTCGCGTTCCCGACCCAATTCGGGACGCGCCACTACCGGAGTTGGATTTGATGTCGAAGTTCGCCCGCGCCATCCCGGCTATCGCCGCGCTCGCCGCCGTCGCCGCGGCCGCCCCGGCTTTCGCCACCGAGAACGGCACGTCGGTGACCGCGACGGCCAGCCTGAACATCTCCTCGCCGCTGACGGTGAGCAAGAACTCGGACCTGGTGTTCGGCACCGTCACCCGTCCGAGCTCGGGCAACGGCCAGGTCGTGATCGACGCCCAGAACGGCAACCGGAACGTCACCGGCAACGCCACCGCCGTGACGGGCGGCGATAACCCCACGCCGACCCGCGCTCTGTTCACCGTCTACGGTGAAGCCAACCGCAACATCACGGTCACCGTGCCCAGCAACATGACCATGACCCGTCAGGGGGGCAGCGAGACCATCCCGGTCACGCTGAACTCCAGCATGGGCGGCGGTCAGGTGGGCTCGAACGGCTCCGCCACCTTCGGCGTCGGCGGCCAGCTGACCCTCAGCAGCTCGACCGTGCCCGGCGGCTACAGCGGCACCTTCCAGGTGACCGTCGCCTACAACTAAGGCGATCCCGGCGGCCGCCCGGCGCGGCCGCCACCTCTCTCCAGACTGGGCTTGCCAAACCGGAACGCATGGGGAACATTCTCTCCATGCGGCTCCAGCCCGGCATCGCGGACGCCTCTTCGCCCGACCTCTTCGCGTCGCCGGCTCCGCATTTCCTCGGACATCGTGAACGCCTGCGCGAACGCGCCCTGGCCGGCGGCCTTTCGGCCCTGCCCGACTACGAGCTGCTCGAGCTCTTCCTCTTCCGCTCCATCCCCAAGCGGGACGTCAAACCTCTGGCCAAGCAGCTGCTGGCCCGCTTCGGCTCGCTCGGCGGCGTCCTCGGGGCCACGCGCGAGGAGCTGCGCACTGTCAAGGGCGTGGGCGAGGCTGTGGCCCTCGACCTCAAGCTGCTGCATGAGGCGGCCCTGCGCACCGCCAAGGAGCAGGTGGCCCGCCGTCCGGTGATCTCCTCCTGGAGAGCCCTGCTCGCCTATGTGAAGACCGCTCTCGCCCACGAGAGTCGCGAGCAGTTCCGCATTCTCTTCCTCGACAAGAAGAACCAGCTCATCGCCGACGAGGTGATGAACCGTGGCACGGTCGACCATGCCCCGGTCTATCCCCGCGAGGTGGCCCGCCGGGCGCTAGAGCTGTCGGCCAGCGCCGTGATCCTGGTGCACAACCACCCGTCGGGCGACCCGTCGCCCTCCACCGCCGATGTGGACATGACCCGCCAGGTGGTCGAGGCCGCCCGGGCCCTGCGCATCGCCGTCCACGACCACCTCGTCGTCGGCCGCGACGGCGTCGCCAGCCTCAGGGCCCTCGGCCTGATGTGACTCTCGGCCCGGTTGACGGGATCGCCGCCGGGTCGCACGAGCCCCTGCGCCCGCCGGCTCCGCCACGGGCGCGCGCAAAGAGGAGCAAGGCGCCTGGTGCAGCCGCCCGATCATCATTCCGGCCCGGAAGGCGTCGAGCCGCAGACCCGTCGGGGGGCCATCGCGCGGCGCCTGCTCTCTCGCCGCCAGTTCCGCGAGAGCGTGGCCCTCGCCCGGCAGCCGTCCCTGATGGTCTCCTTCCTGGCCGGGCTGCAGGCGGCCCTCGCCGCCGTCGTGGCTCTGCCGCTCACGCACCTGTCGCCATGGCCGCATCTGATCGGCTTCGCCGCCCTGGGCGCTCTAGCCGCCCTGTTCGGCCGCTTCGCTCCGCCGGCGCGCCGGGGGCGTATCGTGCTCCTCAGCGGCGTCTGCCTGACCGCTGCGGTGCTCGGCATGTCTCTGGCAGGCTGGCTGGGCGCTCCGCCGCCGCTGCAGATCGCCCTGCTGGCTCTCGCCTGCGGAGTCTTCTTCCTCGTCAGCGTCCGCGGTCAGTTCGGCCCGCCCGGCGGGCTGATCTTCATCTTCGCGGCCTCGGCGGCCATGAGCCCGCCGGCGCCCCTGGGCGACGTCGCCCAGCGGGCCTGCGCCACCGCCGTGGCCGCCCTTCTGGCCTGGGCCGTCTGCCTCGCCACCGAGCCCCTCCGGCAGCGCGCCGCGGCCGCGCTCGCCCTCCCCCAGGAGTCCCCACGCCCCCTGCGGGACCAGCTGATCGCGGCCCTGCGCATGACCTTGGCCTCGGGGATCGTGGCCTTCGGCGCCTGGGTGGCCGGCGCCCCGCATCCGGGCTGGGCGGCCATGGGGGCGGTGGCCGTTCTCCAGGGCGCCCACCTCCACATCAACATGAACCGGGCGCTCCAGCGGACCGCCGGCACGATAGTCGGGGCAGCGCTCGTCTGGCTCATCCTCGCCCAGGCGCCTTCGGCCTGGACCGTCATCGGCCTGCTGCTCGTCCTGACCGTCGCCACCGAAGTCGTCATCGGCACGAACTACGGTCTTGGGCAGATCCTCGTCACGCCCATGGCCTTGCTGATGACCTATCTCGCCGCCCCTGAGCGCGCCGGTCCGGACATGGCGCCGGAACGGGCCCTCGACACCCTGGCCGGGGCGGCGGTCGGGATGCTGTTCGCGGTGATCTTCTCCACCCTCGACGACCGCCGCCATCTCGCCCGCCACCATGCGTCCGGCGATGGCGCGCCCGGCGCCCGCTAGGCCTTACGCGGCTTCCACCTCGAACGTCAGCCCCGCGTTCTGCGACAGCCGCTCCACCAGCCGCCCCTGCAGGGCCGCCCCCGGCGTCCAGATTCCACCCGCCACGTCCGGGGCGTTCACCAGCGCCAGGGCCGTCTCGGCGAGCATCTTGGAGGTGGAGCCGTAGCCCGGATCCTTGTCGCCCTTCACGCTGGTCCGCACCTGCCGGCCGTCGGCGGCGATGGCGATGAACAGCACGTCGTAGAAGCCGGCCTCCCGCTCTTCCGGGGTTGGGCCCTCACCGGGCTTCGGTCCGCCGCCCGGCATGGCCCCCAGGTCGGTGAAGGTGGCCGGACCGGCCGGACCGCCCATCACCATCTCGTCGTAGGTAAAGTCCCGCCCATAGGCATGGCCCATCAGGAAGTTCGAGCGGTGGACGTTCTTGGTGTTGATCACCGCCATCATGAACGGCGCCACCGGCCCCACGTCCGGGTCCTCTCCGGGCGCCGTCCCCTGCGGCTGCGGCGGCCCCTCGAAACCGGGCGTCAGGCCGAACGGGCTCATCATCACCGCCAGTTGCGACGGGTCCTTCTGCACGGCCTCCATCGTCGCCTTGCCGCTTGCGGCCGTACCGCCCGACAGACCTCCGCGCATGGCCCGCACCCGGCCCTTGATGCGCGGGACCGGCCCGCCCAGCTTCGCCTTGGCCGTCTCCTGGGTGAAAAACACCCCGAGCTCGAAGGGGATGGAGTCGAAACCGCACGAGAACAGGATCCGCGCCCCGCTGGCCTTGGCCGCCGCCTCGTGGGCGTCGATCATCCGGCGCATCCAGTTGGGCTCGCCGCACAGATCCAGATAGTCGGTCCCGGCCTCGGCGCAGGCCGCCACCAGGTCCGAGCCATAGAGCTGGTAGGGCCCCACCGTGGTGATCACCGCCTTGGTCCGCCGCACCAGTTCGCGCACCTGGGCCGGATCGCCGGCGTCGGCCACCACCAGAGGCGTGTCCTGCGGGGCGCCGATCTCGTCGCGCACCTGCGCCAGCTTGTCGGCCGAGCGCCCGGCCATGGCCCACTTCACCGCCCCGCCCACGCCGTAGCGCTTGGCTAGGTGCTCGGCGACGAGCCGGCCGGTGTAGCCGGTGGCGCCATAGACGATCAGGTCGAACTCGGCGTTCGGGTTCATGGGGCGCGTCCTCGTGTCTGTTGGCTGTTCTGGTTCGGCCGGCACCCTTACGAATTTACAGCGTTATCGCAACCAGGACCTTATGGTCCCGCCATGCCTGCGCCGTCCCTGGGAATCATCGAAGGCTTCTTCGGCCGCCCTTACGCCTGGACCGAGCGCGCCGATCTCGTCCGCGCCCTCGCCCCCGCCGGCTACGGCTTCTACCTCTACGCCCCCAAGGCCGACGCCTTCCTGCGCAAGCGCTGGCGCGAGCCCTACGCCGACGCGGACCTGGCCGCCCTCGGCGACTTCGCCGCCGTCTGCCGCGGCGCGGGCGTCCGCTTCGGCGTCGGCCTCAGCCTCTACGAGCTCTACCTGGACTTCGACGCGGCGGCGAAACAGGCCCTCGCCGCCAAGCTCGACCAGCTCACCGCCCTCGGCCTCGATGATCTCGGGGTGCTCTTTGACGACATGCGCGGCGACCTGCCGGACCTCGCCGCCCGGCAGACGCAGATCGTCCACTGGATCGCCGAGCGCGCCCCGAACGTGCGCCTCATGGTCTGCCCCAGCTACTATTCCGACGATCCCGTCCTCGACCGCGTGTTCGGCCGGCGCCCGCCCCGCTACCTCGAAGACCTGGGCGCCGCCCTCGACCCCGCCATCGACGTCATGTGGACCGGTGAGGAGGTGTGCAGCCTCGAGATCACCGCGGCGCACCTCGCCCGGGTCGCCGACCAGCTCGGCCGCCGACCGTTCCTCTGGGACAACTATCCGGTCAACGACGGCCCGCGCATGAGCCGCTTCCTGCACCTGCGCGCCTTCACGGGCCGCCCCGCCGCCATCGGCGAGCATCTCGCCGCCCACGGGATCAACACCGCCTCCCAGGCATGCCTCAGCCGCATCCCGGCCCTGACCCTCGCCGACAGTTACGCCCAGGGCGAGGCCTACGCCTATGCCGACAGTTTCCGCCGGGCCGCCCGCCAGGTGCTGGGCGAGGCCTTCGCCGCCCTCATCGAGCGCAATCTCCTGGCCCTGCAGGACTCCGGGCTCGACGGCATGTCAGACGAGCTGAAGGGGCGGCTGCGCGAGCGCCTGGCCGAACACGACCATCCCGCCGCCCGGGAGATGGAGGCTTGGCTGGACGGCGCCTACGCCATCGGCGCTGACGAGCTTCAGACCCAGTAGCGTCGCCGAACCCTCCGCCGCCCTTCTTCCGCCCGACGGTTGCGGTTAGAGACGGGGGGTGATCTCCCGCCGCGCCCTTGTCTCGCGCCTTGGCCTGCTCGCTGCCGGTGGGGCGGCGCTGTACCTCGTGCGTGATCGCATCCCCTGGCCGCCGCCGAAAGTCGCCTTCGCCGCAGGCGAAGCCACCCCCTGGATCCCGTTGCCGCCCGACGCCCGCCTGATCGAGATCGAGGGCGAGGCCGCCGGCCATCCGGTCCGCATCGTGGTTGATTCCGGCGCCCAGTTCTCGGCCATCGACCGGGGCCTCGCCGAACAGCTCGGCCTGCCCCAGGCCCTGACCCTGCCGATGATGGCCTATGGCGTCAGCGGCGAGCCCAGCCTCACCCACACCGTCCGCTTCGACCTGTCCCTGCCGGGCCTCTCCATCGCCGGCATGCGCGCCGCGGTGCTCGACATCGCCACGCTCTCCGCCGCCACCGGCCGCGAGTTCCAGATGCTGCTCGGCCGCAACGTGCTCCGGGGCCTGGTGCTGGACGCCGACTATCCGCGCGACCGCGTCCGCTTCCTTCTGCCAGGCGCCTTCCAGCCGCCCCGCGACGCCCGCGAAGTCCCGCTGAAGCTCGTGGGCGGCGCGCCCATGACCACCGTTCGGGTGGAGTCCGCCCCGCCGGTAGAGGTGCTGGTGGACACCGGAGCCACTGGCCTTCTCGCCCTCTCCGCCCAGGCCGCCAGGGAAGCCGGCCTCCTCGCCCCCGGGCGGCGGGTGGTCGAGGCCCATTCCGTCAGCCTCGGCGGCGTCAGCATCGATCAGATGGTCCGCGCCCGCACGGTGGAGGCCGCTGGCCTCGTCCTGCGCAACGTGGATGTCCAG
The DNA here is from genome assembly GCF_059568645.1 of Phenylobacterium composti DSM 19425. Classification (NCBI taxonomy): domain Bacteria; kingdom Pseudomonadati; phylum Pseudomonadota; class Alphaproteobacteria; order Caulobacterales; family Caulobacteraceae; genus Phenylobacterium; species Phenylobacterium composti. The sequence continues at coordinate 61,887 of NZ_JCANTT010000013.1, forward strand.
ATCTATTCCCCCAGCGCCGGGGGCCCCATTCCCCGTGGTCTTCTGGGCTCGGGCCTCTTCCGGCGCTACCGCATCGCCCTCGATCTCCAGGGCGGACGCCTCTTCCTGATCCCGGCCACGGCCCTGCTTGTGCGGGAACCAAGACCTTAGCGCGGCATTCCCGGGGTCCAGACCTCGGAAGGGAGACGCCGCACAATGAACCGCGCGCTACTGATCTGCGCCGCCGCCGCCTCGGCGCTGACGCTCGCTGCCTGTAACCGCCAGGAGGCCGCCACCAACGACGCCAATCCCGGCCAAAGCCAACCCGTGAACGCGGCTCAGGACGCCATGGGCGCGGCCGTGGGCACGATCTCCGCCTCGACCCTCGGCGCCAATTCCACCACGGCCTTCGTGGAAAACGCGGCCATGAGCGACATGTATGAGATCGAAGCCGGCAAGCTCGCCCAGCAGAAGGGCCAGCACGCCGACGTGAAGGCCTTCGGCAAGCAGATGGTCGCCGACCACATGGCCATGTCCAACGAGCTGAAGGCCCTGCTCCAGAAGCACAACCTCACCGCCCCGGCCGAACTCGACCAGCGCCGGAAGGGGATGCTCGACAACCTCATCGCGGCCAACGGCGCCGATTTCGACAAGGCCTACATCGCCCAGCAGGACGCCGCTCACGGCGAGGCTCACACCCTGATGACCGGCTACGCCCAGAACGGCGACAACGCCGACCTCAAGGCCCTGGCCCAGAAGGCCGCGCCCAAGATCCAGTCGCACCACGACCGGGTGAACCAGATCAAGCAGGCCCTGCAGTAGCCGCGCCTGCCCCCTGATCGCTCGAGCGCCCGCCGGTCCTCCGGCGGGCGTTTTCGCATCCGGAAGGCCGCGATCGGAAACTTTCGCCCGGGGATGGAACAGGACCCCCGCCTCGACCGTCTCCAACAGCGACCCCAACCACAGATCAAGAGGAGCCCGGACGTGTCGCTCTCAGAGACTCCATCCGCACCCGCCCGGCCGCGCGGGACGGGCGCCGCACCGTCCGGCCTGGGCGAAGCCCGAAGCTGGCTCACCGGAGAGGCCTTCCAGGCCTTCACCCACGCCCCGTCGGCGACCCTCGGCCTGCCCGGCGGCAAGCGCATCACCCTGGCCACCGACCGCGTGCGCGCCAGGCCCGCGCTCACGCCCACGCTTTCGGGCGCCCTCGGCCAGAACGCTATCGGCCTCGGCGTCTGGGGGACCTTCTTCCCCAAGAGCGTCAACCGCTTCCTGGGCATGGACGCCCATCCGTCGGTGATCCAGGCCGCCTTCGGGCTGCGCGAGTTCTACACGGGCTTCAGCCTCGTGGGCGATCCCACCCGCACCGACGTCCTCTGGACCCGGGTGGCCGGCGACGTCTTCGACCTGGCGGTGCTCAGTCGCCTCAACCGGGCCGACAATCCCAAGCGAGGCAATGTTCGTCTCGCGCTCGGCGTGGTGGCCGCCGTCACCGCCCTCGACCTCATCGCCGCCGTGCGGATGAGCACCGTCAAGCGCACCTGCGACTAGGAGGACCCGCGAATGAAAGCCATCTGCTGGCAAGGCAAGAAGGACCTCCGCTGCGAGGAGGTGCCGGATCCGATCATCGAGGATCCGAAGGACGCCATCATCCGCGTCACCACCACCTGCATCTGCGGCTCGGACCTGCACCTGATGAACGGTTTCGTTCCGACCATGTGCAAGGGTGACGTCATGGGCCACGAGCCCATGGGCGAGGTCGTCGAGGTGGGCGCCGAGGCCCGGGCGGCGGGCCTCAATGTGGGCGACCGCGTCGTGGTCCCCTTCCAGATGATCTGCGGCCAGTGCGAACAGTGCGCGGCCCAGAACTATTCCGCCTGCCAAGTCACCAACCGCAACGGCGAACTCGCCAAGGCCTTCTTCGGCGACACAGTGGCCGGCCTCTTCGGCTACTCCCACCTCACCGGGGGCTATGCGGGGGGGCAGGCCGAGTACATGCGCGTACCCTATGCGGCCACCACGGTCGTGAAGGTGCCCAAGACCGGCCGCGACGAGAAATACATCTTCCTGTCCGACATCCTGCCCACCGGCTGGCAGGCCGCCGCCCAGGCCGAGATCACGCCTGACGACACGGTCGCCGTCTGGGGCGCCGGGCCCGTGGGCCTGTTCTCCGCCTATTCGGCCGTGGTCATGGGGGCAAGGCGGGTGATCGTCATCGACGACGTCCCCGAGCGCCTGGCCCTGGCCGCCGGCCTCGGCTGCGAGGTGCTCGACCGCCGCCGCGCCAAGGTGCTCCCGACGCTGAAGGAGATGACCGGCGGCCATGGCCCCGAGGTGGTCATCGACGCCGTCGGCATCGAGGCCCACGGGCCCACCAAGGTGCTGGAGCTGATCGACCGGGTGCAGACCGCGCTGAAGCTCGAGACCGAGCGTCCGATCGCCCTGCGCGAGGCGATCATGGCCTGCAAGACTGCTGGCCGGATCTCGATCCCGGGCGTCTACGCCGGCGTGTCCAACATGATCCCCATGGGCGCCCTGATGAACAAGGGCCTTACCCTGCGCACCGGCCAGACCCACGTGAAGAAATGGACCGGCGAGCTCCTTCGCAGGATCGACGACGGCGAGATCGACCCGACCTTCCTGATCACGCACACCGCCCCGCTGGGCCAGGGGCCGGAGATGTACCGCCTGTTCCGCGACAAGCAGGACGGCTGCGTGAAGGTCCTGTTGAAGCCTTGAGCCCGCTCGCGCGTTGTTGGCGCCCGTCCCGGCGTCTTTCCGGCTCCGCGCCGGGCGCCTGAGACGATTTCAGACAGACGAACGAGGAGACGGAACATGAAGTGGTTGAACGTCATTACCCTGGCCCTGGCCATCATCGGCGGCCTCAACTGGGGCCTGGTGGCTCTGGGCGGCCCCGAACTCGACCTGGTGGCCAATCTGTTCGGCGGCCAGGACGCGGCCCTGTCACGGGTGGTTTATGGCCTCGTGGGCCTGTCGGCTCTGTGGCAGCTGATGCCCTTCTTCAAGGCCCTGCGGACGGGCGAGGTCGCGGCTGAGGCCGACCGTCCCCGGATGGCCGCCCACTAAGCCTTGCGGAATTTTTTCTCCGCACCTTCGGGGCTCCGGCGCAGGCCGGGGCCCCGTTCCTTTTCGGGTGGAGGCGATGACGTGGCGGCGCTAAGCGAACCCCATGTCCTCCGTTGAACCCCAGCCGTCCGCCCCACGGCCCGCCGCCCCCGCGGGCGCCCTGCCGGTCATGCTGCTGCTGGTGTTCCTCAGCCTGATCGGCTTCGGGGTGGTCATCCCGCTGCTGCCGTTCTTCGCCACCGTCTTCCAGGCCGAGCCCTGGCAGGTGACCTTGCTCTTCTCGGTCTTCTCCGCCGGCCAGTTCCTGGGCGAGCTCACCTGGGGCCGCCTGTCGGACAGGGTCGGCCGCCGCCCCATCCTGCTTGTCACCATCGTCGGCTCGGCCCTGGGCTATGTGGCCCTGGCTTTCGCCCCGAACATCTGGGTGGCGGTGGCCGCCCGCGCCTTCGCCGGCTTCTTCTCCGGCAACATGTCCACCATCCAGGGCTACATCGTCGACGTCTCCCCGCCCGAGCGCCTCGCCGGTCGCCTGGGCCTCGTGGGCTCGGCCTTCGGGGTCGGCTTCGTGGTCGGTCCGGCCATCGGCGGCCTGATGGCCAGGCCCGAACTGGGCGCGGCGGGCTTTCGACCGCCCCTGCTGCTGGCCGCCGGCCTGTGCGTCCTGGCGGTCATCGGAATTCTGGTCTTCGTGCGCGAGTACCGCCGCCCCGGCGTCGTCCCCGGGACGCGGCGCAACCCGCTGGCCGGCGTCAGGGAGGTGATCGGCCATCCGGTGCTGACTCGGATCTTCGCCACCATCTTCTTCGGCTTCTTCGCCAGCTCGGCCCTGTGGTCGGTGCTGGGCTTGTGGATGGACGCCCGGTTCCACTGGGGCCCGCGGGAGGTCGGCCTCGTCATGGCCCTTACCGGGGTCTCGGCCGCGCTCACCCAGGGCATGGTTGCGGGCATGATGGTCCGGCGCCTGGGCCTTGGCGCCACCATCGTCGCCGGCCTGGTGCTCGCCGCCGTGACCACCTGCGCCATGGCCGCCTCGCCCTGGGGCCTTCTCGCGGCCATATTGCTCGTGATCTCGGTGGCCGGCCACGCCGCCTGGCAGCCGGCGGCCATGGCCATCGCCTCCCGCTCATCCGCCGCCGACCGCCAGGGCGCGGTGCTGGGGGCGGCGACCGCCTCTGGCTCGCTGTCGCGCGTCCTCGGCCCGCTGCTGGGCGGGGCGCTGTTCTCGCAGATCGGCCCGTGGGCGCCGGTGTTCGCCGCCGGCGTCCTGATGCTGCCCGGGGCTTGGCTCGGCTGGAAGGCGGCGGCGGCCCTTCGCGCCTGGACCGGCGCCCGCTGAGGCCTACTGCGGCGGCGGCGCGCCCGTCGGCGCGGTCGTCATCCCGCTGGAGTCCGACGGCGGGGTCACCACCACCGCCGTGTTGGAGCCCTGGGGCGTCTCGGCCACCGCCGCCGCGCCCTCGGCCGCCGCCTTGAGCTGTTCGTCGGTCACCTGGCTCTCGGGCAGGGTCGTGGTCACCTCGGCCGTGGCCATGCCGGTGTCCGCCTCCGCCTGCCGCTTCTCGCCGCAGGCCGCCAGCAAGGCCGCCGCCGCGGCCAGGCTCACGAACACGGCCGTCGTGGTCTTCGTCATCGGTCTCTCCCGCTCTGGATCGAAGCGGGAAGCTCCCATGCAGGCGCAAGGTTCCCACATCGTGCGCACGAAAAGGGCGGCCCCGGCCAGGCCGGAGCCGCCCCTCTCAATCATCTCCCGCCGTCAGTGGGCCAGGCGGCTGTCCACCTCGTCGCGCACGCTGGAGACGCCCGCATCGGCCAGGGCCTTGGCCTTGTCCTTCAGGGTCGCGCCCTCGCCGTCCGGACCGGTCTGCCGATGCAGCTCTTCCTTCACCTGGCCGTAGGCGCGCTCCGCCACGGAGCGGGCCTCCTGCAGCGAGTTCTTCGCCAGGTCCCGGCCACGGCCCACGAGCCGGTCGCGGTGCGGGCCGATCAGGCGGTTCTCCGTGCGGGTGGACGGCAGCGAGGCGCCGATGGCCAGGCCCACGGCCAAGCCGATGGCCCCGAGGATCAGGGGCTCGGCGTCCAGCGTTTCCTGGTAGCGCGCCTGGGCCTTGTGCCCGAGCTCGCCGGCGCGGCCCTGCACCCCGCCCAGCAGGCCCGACGCGCGGCCCTTGACCGACCCGACGCCGTCGGCGGTCGACGCCCGGGCCCCGTCCACCACGCCGGCGACCTTCTCTTTGGCCGTGGAGAGGCCCGACTTGGCCGCCTGCACCGCATCACGGGCCTTGGCGCGGAGCTTCTCCTTGAGGCCCTCGCCCTCATCGTAGCCCTCGTAGGTCTCGTAGTAGCCCCGGCCCGTGTACGGGTCGTAGCCGTCCTTGTCCTTGCGCGTCTGGCTGAGGGCCAGCCAGGCGATCCCGGCGCCGATGAGCGCGATCGGGATGGGGTTTTCTTTCGCCTGCTCCACCACCGTGGTCAGGACCTTGTTGCTCGTTCCGCCCATGATCCTCGTCGCCTCGTCGAACAGTTCCTTGGGTTGCATCCTATCCTTAAGCGCCTCGACCGTGCGATCGATTTGCCCGCGCGTGGCCTCGACCTCGCGCTCAACGTCCGCCGATGACTTGGCCATTCTGTCTTCCCTTCACAAGCTGGGCGTCTTTACGGAGCTGGCGCGCCGAGCGGGTCGGCGCCAGAGAACTGGGCTTCAGGGCCTTGAGGCCGCCGCGGATCAGCAGGATGCCCGCCGCCGCCACCGCGACGCCCACGAGCAGGGCCGCGAAGGCCGGATGCATGTATTCCGCCAGCCCCGCCACCAGGGCCGCCAGCAGCACGCCCAGGGCCGCCAGCACGAAGATGCCGCCGGCCAGGATTTCGCCCGCGCCCTTGCCCAGGGCCTCGAGCTTCTCGCCCATCTCGGTGCGCACCAGTTCCGATTCCTGCCGCACGAGGGTGGCCAGGTCGGTAGTCAGCTGAGACACCAGTTCGGGCAGGGTCCGCGGGTCCGGCGACCTTGCGGTGTTCGGGCCGTCGTCCATGGCGTCAGACCCCCGTGGGGCGGCCAGGGGTGTCCAGCGAGCTCCCGGACTCGTCCACCTCAGCGTCGGTGATGTCCGCATCGGTCACCCCGATCTCCGACACCTCCGCGTCCGTTCCCTGCACGGCGAGGCTCTCGTCCAGGCCGTCCATGGGGCCGGCCGCCGCCATGCTCGGGGCTCCGGCCAGGCCCGCTGCGCCCACCTCCATATCGTCCGAACCGGCCGCATGGTGCGTGGGATAGGCCTCGCCGATGTCCGTGACGTCCTCGGTAGCCCGCACGAAGCGGCCGAGGGCGATCCCCGCCAACACCGCGCCGCCGATGAAGGCCGCGGGATGGCGCCGACCGAAGTCCCGCACCGTGTCCAGCAGTTCTTCCGGCTGCTTGCCCGCCAGACTCCGCGACAGGTTCTCCAGTCCGTCCGCCGCCTGGCCGATCAGCCGCGCCGCCGGGCTCTGGTCGCTCTGGGCCAGTTCGTCGCCCGCCCGCCGGATGGCGTTGGCGAAGTCGCCGAGGGTCCGGGTCGCCGTCTCGGCCCGTCGCTGGGCTTCGGTCCGCGCCCGCTCCTGGGCGGCGCTGGCGAAGGTCTGGGCCTCCTGCTTGATGGCCTGGCCCGCCTGGCCGATGGCCGCCTTGGCCTGGGCCTTGCGCCCCTGGCCGTCGCCCGAGGCGCCGGTGATGTCGCCGGTGGTGTCGATGTCGCTCATGAAACGCTCTCCGCAAGCCGCACGCCCGAGCAGGCGAGATTCTCCCCGCGCGCCACGCCGTTCGCCGCGCGCTCTTGCCTAACGCGCCGAACCGCCGATCGGTCCGGACGGGCGCGCCGAAAACCGCAAAAAGCCGCGCCGGTTCCGCTGCGGGAACTGTGGAAACCTGAGCCCTGCCGGTTCTATAGGTGGAGCATGAAGACGCTGATCGCCGCCGCGGCCCTCCTGGCCGCCGCCTCGCCCGCCGCCCTGGCCCACGCTCAGGGCCAGGCTTCGCCCCAATCGCAAGTCGAGGCCTTCAATCCGTCCACCGGGCCGATCTCCGCCGAGCGGATCTCCGAGATCACCCGCGAACTGGCCAGCGATCCCTACGCCGGCCGCGCCCCGGGCGGTCCGGGCGAGCAGCGCACCATCGACTACCTGGTCAGCCAGTTCAAAGCCCTGGGCCTGGAGCCCGCCGGCGACAACGGAACCTTCGTCCAGGACGTCCAGCTCTACCGCTTCCAGACCGAGGCCAACGGCGCCTACAGCCTCAAGGCGCCGGGTCTTTCCAAGACTCTTCGCACCCAGACGGACCTGCGGATCGAGACCCAGCGGCCCGTCGAGCGCGTTCAGATCAAGGACGCCCCCCTCGTGTTCGTCGGCTACGGGGTCAGCGCCCCCGAGCGCGGCTGGGACGACTTCAAGGGCGTCGACCTCAAGGGCAAGATCGCCGTCATCCTGATCAACGACCCCGACTTCGAGGCCCAGCCCGGCGAGGCCGTGGCCGGCAAGTTCGGCGGCCAGGCGGCCACCTACTACGCCCGCTGGACTTACAAGTATGAGGAGGCCGTCCGGCAAGGCGCCCTCGGGGCGCTCATCGTCCATGAGACGGCCGGCGCCGCCTATCCCTGGAGCACCGTCATCGCCGGCGGCGGCGAGAGCTACGACGTGGTCCGCGAGGATCCCGCCGCGGCCCGCCTGCTGCTGCAGGGCTGGATGCAGCGCGACCTCGCCGTCGAGCTGTTCAGGGCCTCGGGCCTCGACTTCGAGGCAGAGAAGGCTCGGGCCCGCACCGCCGCCTTCACGCCGGTGGAGCTGAAGGGCGCGACCTTCTCCGCCGACTACCGCAACACGGTGGAGAAGCTCACCAGCCGCAACGTGGTCGGCGCCATCCGCGGGACCAAGTATCCCGACGAGACGGTCATGTACTCCACCCACTGGGACGCCTACGGAATCGGCGAGCCCGACGCCGAGGGCGCCGTCATCCGTCCAGGCGCCCTCGACAGCGCCACGGGCGTGGCCGGGGTGATCGAGACCGCCCGCGCCTTCAAAGCCGGCCCCGCCCCCGAGCGGACTCTGCTGTTCGGCCTGTGGACCGGAGAGGAGCGCGGTCTCCTGGGCTCGGAATATTTCGCCGAGACCTCCCCCTATGCGGCCGGCAAGATGGTCGCCAGCATCGCCTATGACACCCTTCACCCGCTCGGCCCCACCCGCGACGTGGTGCTGATCGGCTCGGGCCAGAACCAGTTGGAGGACCGGCTGAAGGCCGCCGCCGCCCGTTACGGCCGCACGGTCACCCCGGACCCGCGCCCCGAACGCGCCCTCAACTTCCGCGCCGACCACTTCTCCTTCGGCCGCCGCGGCGTGCCCACCCTGCTGCTCATGGCCTTGGCCGGCGGTCCGGACGTGGTCGACGGCGGCCGGGCCAAGGGGGACAAGTGGGTCGAGGACTTCACCGCCCGCTGCTATCACCAGACCTGCGACCGCTGGGAAAGCTGGCACGACTACCGGGGCGCCGCCGCGGATGTGAACCTGGCCTTCGAGATCGGCCGCGACCTCGCCAATGCCCGCGACTGGCCGGACTGGAACCCAGGCTCCGAACTGCAGCCCATCCGCGCCAAGACGGCGGCCGAGCGGAAGTAGCTGCCGACGGAAACCTTACGGCGCCGTTCAGGCTGGGTTCAGGCGCAGGGGACGAGGTTTCCTCCAAGACTTGGAGGCCCGTCCCATGCGTAAGTTCCTCACCGCCTCGATCGCCGCCGTCACCGCCGCCGCCGCCGTGGCGGCCACCGCCGCTCCGGCCGAGGCCCGTCCGCATCACCGCCGGCACGACAACGACGCCGCGGCCGCCGCCGTGGTGGCCGGCGTCGCCGGCCTGGCTCTCGGCGCGGCCCTCGCCAATGGCGGCTCCAGCCGCACCTACTACGATTACGGCTACGCCCCGCGGTACGGCTACGACTATCGCCATGACCGGCCCTACGCCTACGGGCCGCATCACCGCTACCGCACCTGCGTCGCTACGGAGCGGTTCTACGACCCTTATCTGGGCCGCCATGTGAAGGTGAAGCGCCGCTACGCCTGCTAGCCGGCCCTGAGCCTCCGGACAAGTGCGCCCTCGGCCCCGCCGGGGGCGCCGCCGTTTCCAGATCGCCCGGTTCAGGCCGCTTGACGATATATCCAGTATAAACTAAACATGTATCTACTGAATACGAAGTTCTCGTCACCCGGGCGCGGGCCCGGCGCGCCCCCGCCTCCGCCCGCAGCGTCTCACACCCCTCCCCCGAGCACGCTCCTCGGCCCGGGTGACGAGTTCAGCCGAAGGTAAGTACTGCATGCGCGTCCGCTATGAGATCCGTTGGTCCCGGGTGCCCGAGACCCTCGCCCTCACCGCGTCCGCCCTGGCTCTGATCGCCGTCCTGCTGGGCGCGATCTGAGGAGAGGCCCGCTGCGGCCGGACGCCAAGACGTCCGGCCGCCCGCTTCTCCCGACTAGCCCACCGTGATCCAGCCGTCGCCGAGGCTGGAGATCTGCACGCCCACCAGCACCATCTCCCCGCCGCCGGTCATGGTGATGACGGTGTCCGCCCCCACCTGGGCGACGCTGTAGGTGGTCCCGGCGAGCAGGTTCACCCGGTCGCCCTCGGCGAAGTTGAAGTCCATCACTCGGTCGAGCCCAGCCTCGCCCCAGCTGTGGAAGATGTCCGCGCCGGCGCCGCCCCAGATGGTGTCGTCGCCGCGGTCGCCCGCCAGCCAGTCATCGCCGTCGCCGCCTTGAACCAGGTCGTTGCCCTGGCCCCCGCGGACGATGTCGTTGCCGGTCCCGCCGTCGAGGGTGTCTTCGCCCAGGTTGCCCAAGACGACGTCACCGCCCGAGTCACCGAACAACATGTCGTTGCCCTGGCCGCCGACGACCCAGTCGTCGCCGCCGCCGCCCCGGACGGTGTCCTCGCCCTGGTTGCCGTGGGCGTCGTCGAAGTCGTCGCCGCCCAGGATCAGGTCAGCGCCCTCGCCGCCGCGCAGGAAGTTCCGGCCCTCGCCGCCCACGATCTGGTCGTCGCCGGCGCCGCCGAACACGGTATCGTCGCCCTTGTCGCCGAACAGCATGTCCGCCCCACCGTCGCCGTAGAGGACGTCATTGTCCTGGCCGCCGTGCAGGGTGTCCGCGCCGTCGCCGCCCGAGAGCGTGTCGGCGCCCATGTTGCCGTGGACGAAGTCGGCGCCCGCACCGGCCATGACGCTGTCATTGCCCGCTCCGGCCTCGACCCGGTCGTCGGAGCCGCTGAGGTACAGCACATCGTCGCCCGCGGTCGGCATGGGGGAGCCTCCCCCACCGCCGCCACCACCACCGCCGCCACCACCACCGCCGCCGCCGCCGCCGGCGCCGGGGGTCTGGCCCTTGCCGTCGGTCGTCCGGTCGGCGAACTGCAGCCGCTCCACATTGCGGACCCGGGTCACGCCATCGGCATGGGTCAGCACCGTGTCGCCGCCGTCCAGGGTGATCAGGTATTCGGCGAACTCGCCGTCGAACACCGCCACGTCCAGGGCGCCGGCGCCGCCGTCGAGCGTGTCGTTGCCGACGCCGCCGATGAGGGTGTCGTTGTCGGCGCCGCCGGACAGGCTGTCGTCGCCTTCCCCACCGTCCAGGCGGTCGTTGCCGCCGGCGCCGATGAGGGTGTCGTCGCCCTCGAAGCCTTTGGCGTCGATCGACTCCTTCGAGGTCATGAGCGTGGCGTCGACCAGGTTGTCGTCCGCGGTGCCGTTGTAGTGGATGGTGTTCGGCGCCAGGCCCGTGCCGCTGAAGTCGCCCTCCAGGATCAGGCGGATCAGGGTCAGCACCAGGTCAGCCACCTGGGTCACTTCCAGGTCAGGCGTTCCATCGCCATCCAGGTCCAGCAGCAGGCGGTCGCCCGACACCGTGATCGTCGGCGTGGCCGTGGGCTCCGCCAGCGGCGGCGGGTCGTTGACCTGCAGCTCGTCGCCGCCGCCACCGCCGTTGACCGTGATCGAGCCCGTCGGATCCCGATCTGCCGACGGCGTCCACTCGAAGACGTCCTTGCCGGTCCCACCCTGGATCATTGGCTTCGGAACCCAGTTCGAATTGCCCAGGTTGTCCGCAGTGATGTTCAGGCTGCTGGTGTTCTCCAGCCGCAGGAACTCGACCCAGGCGTCGCCGCCGCCGTCCTCGTCGATCTGCACCACCGTGGCCGTCCCGTCCTGGACCAGGCCCATGTGGCCGGTCGCGAACGGGTTGTCTGTGCGCACATTGATACCGCTCAAGCGGGCGGCCAGGACATCCTCGAGTTCCAGGACATCGCCATCGGCCCCGGCCTGGAAGTCGGTGGCGATCACCACGCCGCGGGTGGCGGCGTCGAGGCGCAGGGCGTCCTTGCCGGCCCCCAGGGTGACCCGCGCCGTCTGGCCCAGGGCCGTGGCGACGCTGATCTGATCGTTGCCCGCGCCGCCGCTCAGCACCACCGAGCCTGTCCCGCCGGCGAGAGTGTCGTTATGGGCCGACCCGATCACGCCCGAGATGCCGACCCAGGTGTCGGTCCCGAGGCCGCCGGTCTGGATGTCATCATGGACGGTCCGGGCCATGTCGATGTCGACGCCGCTCGTGGCGCTGGCGTACGAAGCGATGTCCGTCCCGCCGCCGCCCACGAGGCTGTCGTCGCCGAGCCCGCCTTCGAGGATGTTGTTCCCCGCATCGCCGGTCAGGGTGTCGTTCCCCGAGCCGCCGATGACGCCTTCGATATTGACCAGCATGGTCGAGCCGAAGCTCGCCGCCCCGATGGTCACCGCGATGTCGTCCGTGCGGTCGGCGAAGGAGGCGATGTCCATGCCGTCGCCGCCATCGAGGACGTCGCTCCCGCCGCCGCCGATCAGCACATCGTCTCCGGCGCCGCCCATCAGGTGGTCGTTGCCGTCGCCGCCGTTCAGGGTGTCGTTCCCCGTCCCGCCGCTCAGGGTGTCCGCGCCGGCGCCGCCGCTCAGGCTGTCCGCGCCGGCGCCGCCGTCCAGGACGTTGGCCCCGCCGTCGCCTGTCAGGGTGTCGGCGTAGGACGAGCCGGTCAGGTTCTCGATCCCCACCAGCGTGTCCGTACCCGCGCCGGTGGCCGTCCCTGCCGCCAGGCTGGCGCTGATGGGCCCCGTGGCGTCCGCATAGCTCGCGGTGTCCACGCCGTCGCCGCCATCCAGCGAGTCGTGGCCGGCCCCGCCCAGCAGCAGGTCGTTGCCCTTGCCGCCGATCAGGGTGTCGGCGCCCGCCCCGCCGATCAGGGTGTCCGCGCCGTGCGCGACGGTGACGCCGTCGAACACGCCCTCGGCCACCGAGGTCTGCAGGACGATCTCTCCTTGGCCCTGGGCGGTCAGGTCGTACTCGCCATCGCCCACCAGGTAGTCGTCGCCGCCGCCGCCGCTCAGGCTGTCGGCGCCGCCGCCGCCGGCCAGGGTGTTGGCCCCACCGTCGCCTGTCAGGGTGTCGGCATAGGTCGTCCCCGACAGGTTCTCGAAACCGCTCAGGGTGAAGGTCGCCCCCGCGGCCGTCTGGGCGGCCACCCGCAGCAGCGACACATTGGCCCCGCTGGTCGGGACGCCGAAGGCGAAGCCCAGGGTGTCTGACCCGCCGCCGCCCCGGTAGATGCTGGTCCCGCCAGCGCCCGAGACCGCGATGAAGTCATCGCCGTCCCCGCCGTCCACGGTGTCGTTGCCGGCGTTGGGCAGGAAGAAGTTGGCCTGCGCATCACCCTGCAGGCTGTCGGCGTACTGAGAGCCCGAGACATGCTCGATGCCCATCAGGGTGTCGACGCCCCAGCCCGTGGCCTGGCCGGTCAGCAGGTTCACTGTCACCCCGTTCGGCGCGCCATAGTACGAAACCCGGTCGCCGCCGCTTCCCCCGTCGAGGCTGTCGTTGCCCGCCCCGCCGTCCAGGTAGTCGTGGCCGTCCCCGCCGAGCAGGGTGTCGTTCCCGCCCAGGCCGCGGAGGAAGTCGTTGCCGGCCAGGCCGCTCAGGCTGTCGCCGCCGTCGTCGCCCGTCAGGGTGTCGGCCCCGGCCCCGCCCTGCAGCGTCTCGCCGCCGTCCGCCGACACCACGGCGTCGGAGAACCTCAGGAACTCGACATTGGTCAGCACGTCGACGCCGTCGGTCCCGACGTTGTCCGTGACGGTGATCACGCCGCCGCTGCGGGTGATGGTGTAGTTGGCCCGCACGCCGCTGAACACGGCCGTGTCGATCCCGCCGCCGCCGTCGATGGTGTCGTTGCCCTCGCCGCCGGTGAGCGTGTCGTCGCCCGCCACGCCTGCGCTGTCGGGGAACGGCGTGGTGCTGAAGGTCTGGAGCCCGTTCAGCGGTCCAAGCTCGCCATCGCCCCACAACCGGTCATCACCCGCCCCGCCGGTCAGGCTGTCTCCGCCCGTGCCGCCGGCCAGGATGTTGGCGCCGCCATCGCCGGCGAGCGTGTCCGCCCCCGACGTGCCCGACAGGTTCTCGATGCTGGTCAGGGTCCAGTCGCCCTGGCCGGTCTCCTGCGCCGCGCCCTGAAGCGCCAGGCTGACGTTGATCGGCCCGACCGTGGCGTAGGCCGCCACCAGGGTGTCCACGCCGTTGCCGCCGTCGACCACGTGGGTCCGGCCCGCGGCGCCGGCCACCATCAGCATGTCGTCGCCGTCGCGGCCCGACAGGGTGTCGTTGCCGGCGTTGTAGCCCCACAGCCAGTTGTCGCCCGCATCCCCGGCCAGGCTGTCGTCGCCGTTGCTGCCCGACAGGTTCTCGACGCCGGTGATGGTCTTCAGGCCGCGGCCGGTTTCCTGGGCGGTGGTCACCGCCAGATCCACCGTGACGCCCGAGCCCCCGTCATGGAACGCCAGCCGGTCGATGCCGTCGCCGCCGTCGATCACGTCCGCGCCAACGCCGGCGAAGAGAAGATCAGCGCCCGCACCGCCGCTCAGGGTGTCCGACCCGGCGCCGCCGGCCAGCACATCGTCGCCCAAGCCGCCGCTCAGGCTGTCGGCGCCGTCGCCGCCCGCCAGGCTGTCCGCCCCGGCGAGGCCGCTCAGGGTGTCGCTGTTGGCGCCGCCGGTCAGGGTGTCGGGGCCCGACGTGCCGCTCTGGGTGCTGCCTTCGTGCGGGTTGAAGCCGTCAAAGTTCATCGGCCCGAAGTCGGAGCCGTCCACACCCTGGAAGGTCACCAGGGTGCGCCAGCTGAAGCCGCTGCCGTCGGCGCTGAACTGCAGCTCCACGTCCGCGCCGTTCTGCACCAGCCGCATATAGCCGGTGGAGAACGGGTTGGCGCCTTCCGTGTAGCCGGTGGCGTATTCCGCGAGGAAGTCCGCCAGCACGACATCATCGCCGCCGGCGCCCGCCACGAAGTCGGTCACGATGGCCTGGCCGTCGAACTCGTCGGTCAGGACGAGGGCGTCACGGCCCGCCCCCAGGGTGATAACGGCCGTCTGGCCGCCGCCCTGCTCCAGCAGCACGGTGTCGTCGCCGGCGCCGGCGTCGATGGAATCCGCCCCCTGGTTGGTCTCGATGATGTCGCGGTAGCCGCTGCCGGTGATGGTGTCGGCCCCGTTGCCGCCCTCGATGAAGAGGCCGACGTCGGCGCCGTCCTCCATCACCAGGCCCGACAGGTCAAAGGCCTCACCGGCTTCCGACAGCCGTACGTTCAGCTGGCCAACGCCGCGCACGGTCACGCCGTCGCCATTGAAGCTGAAGTCGAACCGCTCGGCGTCGATGGTCAGGACCGCCGGGGCCACGACGATGCTGGCGCCGTTCACCACCCCGCTGAAGCCCGGCTGGAAGATGATCCCTTCCACGTTCACCAGGTCGCCCATGAACTCGACGTCGCCGCCGACGCCCAGGTAGTCGACGCCGTCGCCGCCGTTCACGGTCACGCCGGCGAAGTTGCTCCGCACCGGCGTTCCGTTGAAGGTGAGGTTGGTGACCACCAGGGTGTCGGAGCCCGCCCCGCCGTCCAGCAGATCCGCGCTGCCGTCGCCGGTGGTCTGCAGCAGGTCGTCGCCGTCACCGCCGCGCAGTTCGTCGTCGCCCACCCCGCCTTGCAGGGTGTCATTGCCTGCGCCGCCGACGAGGGAGTCCTCGCCGCCGCCGCCGATGAGGCTGTCGGCCCCCGCGCCGCCTGACAGGCTGTCGGCGCCGTTGGCGCCGTTCAGGGTGTCATTGCCCGCCCCGCCGATCAGGGTGTCGGCGCCCTCGCCGCCCACCACCAGCTGGCCGCCGTTCGGGTCGAAGCCGTCGAGGTTGTCCGCGGTGAAATCGGCGGCCGTGGTGTTCTGGAACGTGGCCAGGGTCGTCCAGCTGTCGCCGCCGCCGTTGGCGTCGTATTGCAGCCGCGTGTCCGCCCCGCTCTGAACGAGCCGCAGGTGGCCACTGGAGAACGGGTTGGAGTCCTCGACGTAGTTGCTGGCGATCGCCTCCAGGAAATCCTCGAGGTCAAGCACGTCGCCGCCGGCCCCCGTGGCGAAGTCGGTGATCACCAGCGAGCCGCGGAAGGTCTCCGTCAGCTCGACGGTGTCCCGGCCGGCGCCCAGGGTGATGGTCAGGGTCTCGCCCGCCTGCTGGCCGGCCAGCACCTCGTCGTCGCCCGCCCCGAGGTCGACCACGTCGTTCCCCGACTTGAGGTCGAGGTAGTCGGCGTAGTCGCTGCCCGTGACGCTGTCCGCCCCCGCCGTGCCGACCACCTGGACGAAGACGTCCGCCGGATCGAAGGTCAGGCCCGACAGGTCCAGAGCCGCGTTGGCGTTGATGATCAGGGCCCCTTCGCCCGCCACCGTCACTCCGCCGCTGAACGCGGCCATATAGGTGTCGGCGTTCAGGGTCAGGATCGCCTGGCCGATCTCGATGTTGGCGTCGCTGTAGGGCTGATTGAGCTGGATCCGCTCGATGCCCGAGATCGAGCCCATGAACGGCACATTGCCGGACACCACCAGGGTGTCCGTGCCGGCCCCGCCGATCAGCTGAGCGCCCGCAAAATCGCCGGACACCTCGACGCCGTTGTACTTAAGGTTCGTCAGCGCCAAGCGGTCGTCGCCGTCGCCGCCGTCCAGGGTGTCCACCCCGGCCCCGCCCGATGTCTGCAGCAAGTCGTCGCCGGCGCCGCCAGACAGGCTGTCGTTGCCTGGGCCGCCCTGCAGGGTGTCGGCGCCCGCCTCGCCCAGCAGGGTGTCGTGGCCCAGCCCGCCGACCAGACTGTCGTCGCCATCCCCGCCCGAGATCAGGTCGTCGCCGCCGAGGCCGTCGATGGTGTCGGCGCCGGCCGTGCCGGTCAGGGTGTCGTTACCTTCGGTGGCGCCGGGAAGAGGCGCAGCGATCCGCTGGTCGGCGAACTGCAGCCATTCGACGCCGGTCAGGGTGTCCGTGCCGTCCGGGCTGCCGCCGCGGTTGTCCACCACGGTGACGACGCCGTCCGCATCGACGGTGACGGTGTAGTCCGCCCGGTCGCCCGAGAAGACCGCCACGTCCTCGCCGTCGCCGCCGGACAGGCTGTCATTGCCCAGGCCGCCCACGAGGGTGTCGTCGCCGTCCCCGCCCAGCAGGGTGTCGCCATAGGTCGGCGCGAAATTCAGCTCGGCGACCTCGCCGTAGTTGTAGTCGAGGAAGAAGGCCCCGTCCTCGTCGGGATAGATGGCCCCGTCGCCCAGCAGCAGGTCGTTCCCGGCCCCGCCCGCGAGGCTGTCCGAACCGCCCCAGCCGGCCACGATGTTGTCGCCGCCATCACCCGTCAGGGTGTCGTCGCCGCCCATGGTGCCGACGAGGTTTTCCACCTCCGAGACGGTCAGCTTCCCCTGGCCGGTCTCCTGCTCGCCCGCGATGGCCAGGGACACGCTCACCGGCCCGTCCACGCCGTCGGAGTAGTACTGCAGGGTGTCTTCGCCGGCGCCGCCGACCACGGTGTGGTCGCCCTTGCCCACCGACAGCAGGTCGTCGCCATCACCCCCATTGAGGCTGTCGTCGCCGCGCGTGCCCCACAGCCAGTTGTCGCCGTCGTCGCCGATCAGGGTGTCGTTGTGGTTCGAGCCGGTGACGTGCTCGATCGAGACGAGGGTGTCGTTACCCCAGCCGGTGTCCTGCGCATCGCTTTCCTGCAGATCCACCCGCACGCCGACCGTGGCGTCGTTGTACGAGGCCCTGTCCAGGCCGGCGCCGCCGTCGATCCGATCGTCGCCGGCCCCGCCCACCAGCAGGTCCGCGCCGTCGTCGCCGGCCAGGGTGTCCTCGCCGTCGCCGCCGCGCAGAACGTCCCAGCCGGCCCCGCCGGCCAGGACGTCGTTGCCATTGCCACCCAGCAGGGTGTCTTCCCCCAACCCGCCGACCAGACTGTCGTCGCCGTCATAGCCGTTCAGGCTGTCGGCCCCGCCCTCGCCGGCCAGCAGATTGTCGCCGGCGTTGCCGATGATGGTGTCGGCGCCGAAGCTGCCGCCGACATTCTCCACATTGGTGATGGTGTCCACGCCATGGCCGGCGTTGATGGTCTGCGGCCCGGTTTCGCCCAGGTTCACCGTGAATCCGTCGCCCCCGGGAAACAGCACCATATCGGCGCCGTCGCCGCCGTCGATGACGTCATTGCCTTCGCCGCCGATCAGGGTGTCATTGCCATTGCCGCCCAGCAGGGTGTCGTTCCCGCCGTCGCCGCTCAGCCGGTCGTCCCCAGCCAGACCCGAGATGCGGTCGTCGCCGGCAAGGCCGCTGATGGTCTCGGCGTCGGCCGTGCCCGCCAGGGTGTCGGCCCCCATGGTCGGGGTGGCGCCCTGCGGGTCGAGGCCGTCCAGGTTATGGGCCGTGAAGTCGGTCGCCGTGGTGTTCTGGAAGACGATCAGCGTCGTCCAGGCGTCGCCCCCGCCGTCGGCGTCGAACTGCAGCAGGGTGTCCGCGTCGACCTGGACCAGCCGCAGATGGCCGGTGGCGAACGGGTTCTGGCCTTCGGTATGGTTGGTGACCCGGCCGGAAAGCCCGGACAGGTCCACCCCGTCGCCGTCGTCGCCCGGGGTGAAGTCCGTGACAACCACCTCGCCGGTGAAGGTCTCGTCCAGCTCGATGACGTCCGAACCCTCACCGAGGGTCACCGTCGTGCTTCCGGCGCCCTGGGCCACCAGCACGTCGTCGCCGTCGCCGAGGTCGACTAGGTCCGACCCGCCGCCCGTGCGCACCACGTCGCTGCCGCCCGAGCCGGTCACCGTGTCGGTCCCCGAGCCCGCATGGTACAGCAAGGTGGCGTCGCCGCCGGCGTTCACCACCGCCGAGAAGCTGACGTTGCGGCCGGCGGCTCCATCGTCGGTCACCTCCAGCACGCCGGGGCCGCTGATCGTGACGCCCGAGCCAAACATCGTCTGGTAATCGTCCAGCGACAGCGCCAGCTGCGCCTCGCCGATCTCCACCGTGTCCGAGCCGTTGACGCTCGTCCCGCCTTCGCGGAACTGGATGCGCTCGATGTTCTGCAGCACGCCCTTGAAGGGCACGCGGCCGCTCACCGCGAGCGTGTCCTCGCCGTCGCCGCCGTCCACGAACGTGCCCGCGAAATCGCCCACCAGCGGCAAGCCGTTCAGCTTCAGGTTGGTGAGCGAGATCACGTCATCGCCGGCCCCGCCCAGCAGGGTGTCGGCGCTAGACGTTCCCAGCGCCTGCAGGACGTCGTCGCCCGCGCCGCCCTCCAGCAGGTTCGCCCCGGCGCCGCCCGCCAGACTGTCGTTCCCGTCGCCACCGAGCAGGGTGTCGTCGCCGGTCGCGCCGGCCAGGCTGTCGTCGCCGCCCAGGCCGGAGATGTGATCGTCGCCCGCGAGCCCGTTGATCGTGTCGGCGTCCGGCCCGCCGGTGAGCGTGTCGTTGCCGGTGGTGGCCCCCAGCGGCTCGCCGTCGATGTCGAACAGGCCGTCGGCGAACTGCAGGCGCTCGATGCTGTAGAGCGTGTCCGTCCCGTCGGGGCTGCCGTCCCGGGTGTCCTCGATGGTCACCGAGCCGTCGCCATTGGCGGTGATGGCATAGTCCGCCCGGGCGCCGGAATAGACCGCCAGGTCGAGGCCGTCGCCGCCGTGCAGGGTGTCGTTCCCCGCCCCGCCGGTCAGGGTGTCGTTCCCCGCGACGTCGTCCAGAGCGTTAAAGACAGTGATCGGACCCGTCGTGCCGAACTCGGACTCCACGTCCACGATGCCGTCGCCCAGCAGCAGGTCGTCGCCCCCGCCGCCCGACAGCACGTCGTCGCCTTCTCGGCCCGCGAGCACATTGGACAGGCCATCGCCCGTCAGGGTGTCGGCCTTCACAGAGCCCGACAGGTTCTCGAAGCCCTGGATCAGCATGGAGCCCACGCCGGTGGCCTGCCGATTGTCGGGATCCTGGTCCGCGAGCGTGACGCTGACGCCACTCTGGGCGTCCGAGAACGACAAGGTGTCGCCGGCGCCGGCCCCGCCGTCGAGGTCGTGATCGCCCGCGCCCACCACCAGCAGGTCGTCGCCGGCGCCGCCCGCCAGGCTGTCGTTGCTGATGATGCCCTCGGCCGGGGCGCCGGCCCACAGCCAGTTATCGCCGTCGTCGCCGATCAGGGTGTCGCTGTGGGCGGTGCCCGACACATGCTCGATGCCGGTGAGCAGATCCGCGCCCTGGCCGGTGTTCTGGGTCACGCCTTGCTGGTTCAGGTCGACAATGACCCCCTGGGCGGCGCCGTAGTAGCCCACGCGGTCAAGCCCGTCGCCGCCGGCGAGCACGTCATCGCCGTCGCCGCCGAGCAGATAGTCGTCACCGCTTCCACCCTCGAGGGTGTCGTTCCCGCCGTAGCCGTACAGCCCGTCGTGACCATCGCCGCCCGCCAGGCGGTTGTCGGCCTCGTCGCCGCGCAGGGCGTCGTGGCCGTCCGGACCGATCACGTTCTCGATGCCGACCAGCGTGTCTTCGTCGACGAAGCCCGAACCGTTCCAAACCTGCACCGTGCCGTTGCGCAGGTCCACGAGCACCGAGCTGCGATCGGAGTAGTCGGCGGTGTCGACGCCGTCGCCGCCGTCGAGGACGTCGTTGCCGGTCCCGCCGTTCAGGGTGTCGTCGCCGTCGCCCCCCTGCAGGGTATCGGCGCCGGCCCCGCCCGCGATGCTGTCGTTCCCGCCCAGGCCGTTGATGATGTTGGCGCCGGCGCCGCCGACGAGGGTGTCGTCACCGCTGGTGGCGCCCTCCAGCTGATCGCCGTCGATGTCGAACAGGCCGTCGGCGAAGCGCAGCCGCTCAATGCCTTCCAGGAGGTCAGTCCCGTCCGGGCTGCCGTCGCGGTCGTCGGTGACGGTGTAGGTCCCGTCACCGTTGTCCGTGATGGTGTAGTCCGCGCGCACGCCCGAGAAGACCGCCACGTCGGTCCCGCCGCCCCCCTTCAGCGTGTCGTTGCCCGCCCCGCCGGTCAGGGTGTCGTCGCCATGGACCACGCCCGGTCCGGCGATGGCGCCGACCACGACGATCTCGCCGCCGCCCGCCAGCTCGTCGCTGGGCAGCACCTCGCCATCGCCCAGCAGCACGTCGTCGCCGTCGCCGCCGCTCAGCACGTCCGCCCCGCCGCTCCCGGCCAGCAGGTTCGCGCCGTCGTCCCCGGTCAGGGTGTCGTTCAGCAGGGTGCCGGACAGGTTCTCGATGCTGGTCAGGGTGACCTCGACCGAGCCGCCGATTTCCTGCGAGCCGGCCTTGGCCAGCGAAACGTCGAAGCCCGAAGAGATGTCGGGGCCGGCGAAGCCCAGGGTGTCGCTGCCAGCGCCCCCGTTGATGGTGTTGGCCCCGGCCATCGCCGAAATGGCGATCAGGTCGTTGCCGTCGCCACCGTCAACGTCGTTATTCCCCCCGTGGAGGATGAAGTAGTTGTCGGCGTCGCTGCCGATCAGGGTGTCGTCGCCGCTCGCGCTGCCCGACACATGCTCGATGCTGATCAGCTTGTCGGAGCCCAGGCCCGTGGCCTCGCCCTCGGCCAGATTGACGTAAACCCCCGTCGCGCCGGCGCTGTAGTACGAGACCCGGTCGCCCCCGTCGCCGCCGTCCAGGGTGTCGTCCCCCGGCCCACCGTCCAGATAGTCGTTACCGGCCCCGCCGAGCAGCGAGTCGTCGCCTGCATTGCCGCGCAGGGCGTCATAGCTGTCGCCGCCCGATACGGTGTCATTGCCGTCACCGCCGAGCAGGATGTCCGAGCCGGCCCCGCCAGCGAGGCTGTCGTTGCCGTCCTGGCCAAGGATCGTGTCGTCGCCCGCGCCGCCGACCAGGGCGTCGGCGTCCGGGCTGCCCAGCCACTCGCCGGTGATTGCGTAATAGCCATCCGCGAACTGCAGGCCCTCGACCTCCCACAGGATGTCGGTCCCATCCGGGCTGCCGTCGCGGTTGTCGATGATGGTGTACGAGCCGTCTTGGTTGTCGATGATGGTGTAGTCGGCCCGGCCGCCTGAATAGACAGCCGTGTCCCAGCCGCCACCGCCCTTCAGGGTGTCGTCGCCCTCTTCGCCGCTCAGGACGTCCTCGCCCTCGCCACTCTCGATGCTGTCATTGCCTTGGCCGCCGAGCAGGGTGTCGTCACCCTCCAGGCCCTGGATATTCTCGTTGCTCGCGTCGCCGCTGAAGGAATGGTTGCCCGAGGTGCCGCCGAAATCAGCCATTTGACTATCCGCCCAAGACTAAGCGCGCGTCGGATTGCAACCAACGCGCGAAATTATTCGGGGCGAACGCCGAATTCCCCCACCAAACACGACGTTATTTTGGGCTCTCAGGTCTCGCTTCCCCCATTTGGGGGATAGGGCCGTGGATCATGGGGACGCGGCCTGTCCGTGACCGACCTGATGCTGATGCCGCGGCATTTATTTCTTGGGCGGCAGCGTATTCTTGGACCGCCACGCGTGTGTTTCGCCCCCACAACCGCGACCGTCAGATCGCCTGACGCCATCTTGAGCGCCGCCAGCGCTTGGCCCGGATTAGGTAGCCTGGCTATTGACGGGCGCCCCCTCGGTGAACATCGTTCACCGCACTTGGGGGATCAGTCAGTATGCGTAACTGGTGTGCCGCCCGCGTCTTGGGGTGGGGCGTGCGTCTTGAGGTCGTCGCATGACCGGCGGCGACGATCATCTGATGAGTGTTGCGGCCCTCTTCAGCGACGCCGCGCTCGGGGGCGACTGGGAGGCCGCCCTGGCCGGCCTTGCGAAGGCCTGCACCGCTGATAACGGGCAGCTTGTCGGCATCGGCGCCAACGCCGCCGTCCCCTTCAACTGGATCAGCAACCGCAACGGCCGCACCGACGACGAATGGCTGGCCCTGCGCGGCGGCGATCCAGCCCGCAATCCCCGGGTCAGGGTCGGTCTTTCAGCCCCGCGGCTCAAGGCTTGGCACGACCTGGACTGCTTCGATCCAGAGACCCGGGCCCGTTATGCCGAGTGCTGCGATCTCTTCATCCGCCTCGACCTGCCCTATGGGAGCCAAGCCACCCTGATCCGGGACGAGGAAATCCTGATCGGCGTCGCCACCCTCCGGGGCGCGCGCCTCGGCCAGCCCTCGCCCGAGGATCGGCGCGCCTTCGAGGCCCTCGTTCCCCACATCCGCGATGCGGTGCGCCTGCAGATGACCCTTGAGGGCCAGGGCGCAGCGGTGATGGCCGGCGCCCTGGACGCCGTAGGCGCGGCCGCCTTCATCCTCGACGGCTCCGGCCGCCTGCGGGCCGCCACCCAGGCTGGGGAAACCGCCCTGGCCTCGGGTCCCCTGCGCCTGCGCAGCCAGCGCCTCGGCGCCGCCCGGGACGACCAAAGCCGCCTGCTGGACGCGGCGGTGGAGGCGGCCCTGCAAGGGCCGGCCGGCGCCACCGACCGGCCCATGCGGACCGTGCCGCTGCGCCCGGTCGACGATCCGTCGTCCCTGGTCCTCGCCGATGTGGTGTCGCTGCCGGCCCGCGCCCACGCCCTCGGCTTCCAGCCACGGGTGCTGGTGACCCTGCGGGGCGTCTCCCGGCGCGACGCCGACCTCGCCCGCCACCTGCGGGCCGCGTTCGGCCTTACGCCCGCCGAGGCCGAGATCGCCCTGCGGCTGCTGGACGGCGACAGCCGCGAGGCCATCGCCGACGACCGCCAGGCCTCGGTGCAGACGGTCCGCAGCCAGGTGAAGAGCCTGTTCGCCAAGCTCGGGGTGCGGCGCACCGCCGAGCTGACCGCCCGCTTCGGCCGCCTGCGCTAGGCGCCCTGGCCCGCTGGCGCCGGGGCCTGCCCCCGCGCCTCCCCCCGGGCCGCGGCCTTGGCTGCCGCTCGCAGGTTCTCCTCCACCAGATGGGCGTTCTGCTCCCGCACCCGCGCCCCCTCCTCGTCATAGAGGAACGGCAGGGTGGCGTAGCGCCGCCCGCGGGTGATGGGCGAGACCTCGTGCAGCAGCGAGCATGAGAACACCACCGCCCCGCCAGTGGGCGGCCGGTAGGTCCGCGTCCCATATTCCGGGAAGCGCAGGTCGCCGCCCTCGAAGTCCTCGGCGTTCAGGTTGATGGAGCAGGCGAAGCGCCGGTGGGCCGTGCCGGGGGAGTCGTTGTCCCGGTGGGCCCGAAAGTGACCGCCCTCGCTGGCGTCATAGGCCGCCACGATGTAGCGCTCCACGCGCGTCACCTTGAAGGCGAAGGCCCGCTGGATCTCCGGGATCAGCCGCTCGCGCAGCCGCGCCCGGATGCCCGCCATCAGGCCCTCGTCCTCGATGACGGCGTCCCGCCGGCGCTTGAAGCTGTCGTCCATCACCCCCGTGGTCAGGCCGTTGACCAGGCGCATCACCCCGGACGGCTTGCCGCCCCGGACCTCGTAGTAGGCGATCAACTCCCGGCAGAAGGCCGGTTCGAACACCCGCGGCACGATCAGAACCGGCGCATGGATCTCTATCCCCGCGTGCCGCTCGGGCGGCGGCAGGCCGGCGATGATGGCGCTCAGTCGCCCAAGCTCGGCGGGCAGGTCGGTCAGTTCGCCGTGGGCCAGGGCCCGCAGGGTCGGGTCGATCAGCAGCCAGAAGGCCGCCTCGACGCCGTCCTCGGCGAGCGCGCCGTAGGGGCGCGAGATGTCCCCGCTCCCGTCCAGCACCCAGCGGACGGCCGCCCGCTCTGGCAGCTCGGCGAACAGCTCCGGATCGCGCAGGACTGCGAAGGCCACGCAGCGGCCAGGCGCAAACAGCTTCTCATTGGCCAGCAGATGGTCGGCCACCGCCCGCGCCGCCGCTCGTTCCGACGGCAGGAAGAGCAGCAGCACGAACCGCCCGCCCAGCGAGCTGAAGGCGAACTTGGGATTTCCGTGAGTGTGCGCCGAGAACCAGGGAACCGGCGCGCCGAGCGGGCGCGGATAGGCCATGGTCCTGCGCCTCAGCCGCCCGCCGCGCCCGGGGTCAGCGCCGATCCCCGGACCGCGTCGGGGGCAGGGAAGAAGAACGAGGTCAAGGGTGCTCTCCACGACTGCGGCCGTGAAATTCGACGTTGGCGTCGAAAGGCTCAATCATAAGAACGTTATAAGCAGGCCCGTTCAGGGCGGCCCCCCTCGTCCTCGGCCGCCAGCCGGTAGCCCAGGCCTGGCTCGGTGGTCACCAGCCGCGGCGAGGCCGGCTCGGCCTCCACCTTCTGGCGCAGCTGTCCCACCAGCACCCGCACGAACTGGGCGTCCACCTGGGCCCCCGGCCCCCAGACGGCGGCGATCAGCTGGCGGTGCGTCACCACCCGCCCCGCATGCCGGGCGAGCACCCGTAGCAGGTCGTACTCCCGGGGCGTCAGATGCACCTCCTCGCCCTGGATGGTCACCCGGCGCAGGGCGAAGTCGATCTCCAGGTCCCCGGCCCGCACCCGCGCCTGGGAGGCGAAGCGGCGCTCCCGTCCGCGCTGGGCGGCCCGCAGCCGGGCCAGCAGCTCGCCCACGCCCACCGGCTTGTTCACATAATCGTCGGCCCCCGCGTCCAGGGCGGCGATCTTTTCGCTCTCGAGGTCCCGGGCCGAGAGCACGATGATCGGGGCGTCCGACCATTCCCGCACCCGGGCGATCACCTCCTTGCCGTCCATATCGGGCAGGCCCAGGTCCAGCAGGATGGCGTCGCAGGGCTCTGCGGCCAGGGCGGCCAGCGCGCCCTCGCCAGTGGCCTTGGCTTCCACCGTATAGCCCGCCGCCTGCAGCGCGGGGGTCAGGGCCC
This sequence comes from Phenylobacterium composti DSM 19425, assembly GCF_059568645.1. Classification (NCBI taxonomy): domain Bacteria; kingdom Pseudomonadati; phylum Pseudomonadota; class Alphaproteobacteria; order Caulobacterales; family Caulobacteraceae; genus Phenylobacterium; species Phenylobacterium composti. Next base: position 87,087 of record NZ_JCANTT010000013.1, read on the forward strand.
GGACGATCTGCGGCTCGTCGTCCACCAGCAGCAGTCGAAGCCCGCTCATGCCGCCGCCCTCAGGCTCAGGGTCGCCACCAGGCCGCTGCGGTCGGTCCGGTTGCGCACGCCGATGCGTCCGCCCATGCCGGCCATGAGGCCGCGGCTGATGGCGAGGCCCAGGCCGGTGCCGGCCGTCCCGCGCGCCGCGCTCGACCGGTAGAACTTCTCGAAGATCCGTTCGGCCTCGGCCGGGTCCACGCCCGGCCCCTCGTCCGTGACCTCCACCACCACCTCCTGTCCGCACCCGGCCACGCGCACCGCGATCGGAGCCCCGGCCGGGGAATAGCGTAGGGCGTTCTCCACCACATTGCCGAAGGCCTGTTCGAACAGCACCGCATCCCCCTCGGCCTCGGGCGTGGCCGGGTCGATGTGCAGCTCGAAGGCCCGCTGTTCGCCCCGGTTGCGCCGGGCCACCGCCCGCTCCACCACCTCGGGAACGTTGAAGGCCGAGGTCGCCACGGTGAGTTGCCCGGCCTCCAGCCGGCTCATGCTGAGCAAGTTGGCCACCGTCGTGTCCAGCCGCTCGGCCTCCTCGCGGATGGTGTCAGCCAGGTCCAGGCGCACCGCCGCGTCGAAGCGCCCGTCGAACTCGCGCAGGCTGGTGGCCGAGGCCAGGATCGCCGCCAGGGGCGTGCGCAGGTCGTGCGAGATGGAGGACAGCAGGGCGTTGCGGAGGTCCTCCGTCCGGGCCCGCGCTTCCGCCTCGGCCTTGGCCGCCGCCAGCCGGGCGCGGGAGATGGCCGCCGCCCCGGTGTCCGCCAGGATCTCGATGAGCGTCTGCTCCTCCTCGGACAGCGACGGACCGCCCAGGGGCCGCCAGGCCGCCTCGCCGAACGCCCCGTCCCCAGCCCGCAGCGGTCGCACCCGCCACGCCGGAACCGCGCCCTTGGCCGGCGGACCGCCCACCGTATGCGAATAGGTCTCCTCGCCCCGCACCTCGGCCGCGCCGCGCGCCGCCCGGGCGATGTGGCGGGCGAGGCTGCGCCGGATCGCCGCCTCGTCCGAGGTGGCCGAGAACTCCTGGGTGGCGTCCAGCAAGGCTGCGTTGATCCGTTGCCAGGCCTTGGCCCGCGCCGCCTCGTCGCGCATCCGGCCGATCAGCAGGCCGGTCAGGCCCGCCACCGCCAGAAACAGCATCAGGACGTTGAAGTCCTCGGCCCCCCCGAAGCTCAGCTGGAAGCGGGGGTCCACCTGGAACATGTAGACAAGAAAGGCCAGGGCGGCGGCGAGGTAGGCCGGGCCTGAGCCCAGCAGGAACGCCGCCAGCAGCACCCCAGCCAAAAAGATGCTGGAGAGCCTGGCGCTGCCCGTGAGGCGGTAGAACACCTCGGCCACGCCGCTGGTCAGGGCGACGATCGGCAGGACCGCGGCATACCTCAACCCTTCCCGCACGAGGCCGCGGAGCGAACGCGCCTCGCCGGGCTCGGGGGTTGCCTGCCACATGGGGCCGAACTTCATCATCGCGCCGGGCCGGTCAATTATGTCCCCCTTATGTGACGCCCGCCCGGCGCCGGAAGCTTCACTATAAGATTCTTATACTGTCCCGCGTCTCACGCGCAGGCGATCAAGCGAGTCGAAGGCCCAGACCGTCCGGCCAAGGCGGCGGCCTCCCCCAGGCGCAAGCCCAGGCCGGCAGACGAGCCCAAAGTCCGACCGCCGTGATTTCCGCGGCGCCGCGGTCCGGCGCCTTCATCGGAAGCATCGCGGCCCCTGCCGCCCTCAACGACGAGCCATTCGAATGACGCCTATCCGCGCCCTCATGTTCGCCGCCGCCGGCGCCGCCCTGCTTGCGGGCTGCGCCAGCCGCCCGAAGGCCCCGGCCGAGGCCCCCGTGGCCGAAGCCCCGCCGCCGGCCCCGGCGCCGCAAGCGCCGCCCGCCCCGACCGGCCCGACCTACGCCACCCTGCAGGACGAACTCGCCGCCGTGGCCGGCGACCGCGTCTACTTCGCCTTCGACAGCGACGTGGTGGACGGCGAGGCCCAGGCCACCCTGCGCCGCCAGGCTGAATGGCTGCGCGCCCACCCCGACGTCCGCGCCCGCATCGCCGGCAACGCCGACGAACGCGGCACCCGCGAATACAACCTGGCCCTGGGCTCGCGCCGGGCGGCCAACGTCCGCGCCGCCCTAATCGCCCTGGGTATCGCCGCCGACCGTCTGGAGACCATCTCCTACGGCAAGGAACGTCCGATCGACCCCGCCTCCAACGAGGAAGCCTGGGCCCGCAACCGCAACGCCCAGACCGTGCTCATCGGGATCGGCGGCTAAGAGTGAATTTTTTTGGGGGGCGGCGGCTTCGGCGGCCGCCCCGCTTGTGCGGCTAGGCCAGCCAGCGGCGCGGGTGGTTAAAGCCCAGCGCCCGCACCTCGCCCTGGGCCAGGCCCAGCGTCTTCATCCGCCAGGCGCTCAGCGCCTTGACCGCCGCCACCGGCTCGATCCCGCCGATGGGACTGGTGGCCACCCTCCCCGCCATCACCGCCCGGTCCACCGCGGTCCATTCGGCCCGCGCCTGATCGGCCACGCCCACGGCGTAGTAGTGGCGCATGGGCGCACGTTCGCCCTCGACCTCGAGCATCACGGCCACGAGCCAGCCCGCGGTCACCGTCTTGGCGGAAGCATCCTGCATCGGCCCTACCTAGCCCGGGCCGCGCCCGTCGCAAGGGCGTCAGCGTGAAGCGATCGGCTGAAACGTCCGGCCTCGTCAGACCAGCTGGGGGCGCGCCGGCCAGGATCAGACCGGCGCAGCCCCTCCGAGCCCCCCGGCGCCGCCCCAGGAACATAGGCGGCGTTCCCCCCGAACAAGCTCGCCGTGCATGGCGCCATACCGCCCGGCGTCCCGCCATCCCCCATCTGGGGTAAGCGCCGATCAGAGGCCCACATCGTCTGGCTCTTAACCCTGCGGAAGCCGCGAACGACTGACCAATCCCAGCCAACACTCGCCCACGCCCCAGTCACGCCTGCGCCCGTCCTTGGCCGCAGCCCCCGCTCGACTTGCCGTTCAGGGTCGTTAACGGCAGTTAGCCACGTCTGTCAGTCATACCTTAGCTTCTGACCGCCACCTTTCCGCCGTATTCGGGCGAGGTCCCGATGGAGTTACGGCTGTGAACAGCGCCGCCGCCGGCCGCCGCCCAGAACGGGTTCTGCGCGTCCTGCATGTCGATGACGACCCCATGAACCTGCGCGTCGTGCAGGAGATCCTCACGGCATTCGGCCACACGCCGGTCATGGCCGGTTCGGGCAGCGAGGCCTTGGATCATCTCAAGGCCCAGCGCTTCGACGTGGTGCTGATGGACATCCACATGCCCGGCATGAGCGGCATCGAGGCGGTGCAGCGCCTGCGCGCCTCCGAAGGCCCCGAGCGCGCGACCCCGGTCATCGCCCTCACCGCCGACGTGGTCTCCCGTCGCCCCCAGGACTATGCGGCCCTCGGCTTCGACGACTTCGTGTCGAAGCCGATCCTGGTTTCGGGGCTGATGGCCTCCATCCGCCGCGCCGCCGGCCGGCGTCCCGCGCGCCTGTCCCGGGCGAGCTGACGGGTCCTAGTCCGCGTCGGCCTCCACCGGCGGGGCGGCGATAGGCGCCGGACCGCCAGCCAGGGCCGCGTCCAGCCGACCGCGGTCGAGCTGGCCTTCCCAGCGGCTGACCACCAGGGTCGCCACCGCATTGCCGATGAAGTTGGTCAGGGCCCGGCATTCGCTCATGAACCGGTCCACGCCCAGGATCAGCGCCATGCCCGCCACCGGCAGGCTGGGGACCACCGACAGGGTGGCCGCCAGGGTGATGAAGCCTGCCCCGGTGACGCCCGCCGCCCCCTTGGAGCTCAGCATGGCCACCGCCAGCAGCAGCAGCTGTTCGCCCAGCGTCAGGTCGATCCCCAGGGCCTGGGCGATGAACAGCGCCGCCAGGGTCATGTAGATGTTGGTGCCGTCCAGGTTGAAGCTGTAGCCGGTGGGGACCACGAGCCCGACCACCGTCTTGGGCGCCCCCGCCCGCTCCATCTTCTCCAGCAGCGAGGGCAGCGCCGCCTCCGAGGACGAGGTCCCCAGCACCAGCAGCAACTCCTCCTTCAGGTAGCGGATCAGCTTCAGGATCGAAAAGCCGTTCAGCCGTGCCACCGCCCCCAGCACCAGCAGCACGAACAGGACCGAGGTGGCGTAGAACGTCCCCACCAGGGCCGCCAGGCTGACGATGCTCTGGATGCCGTACTTGCCTACGGTGAAGGCGAACGCTCCGAAGGCGCCAATCGGGGCGGCGCGCATGAAGATCGCCACCAGCTTGAAGAACGCCTCGGCCACCGAGTTCAGCACCTTCAGCACCGGCTCGCCCCGCTCTCCGACCATGGCCAGGGCCACGCCGAACGGGATCGAGAAGAACAGCACCTGCAGGATGTTGCCGCTGGCGAAGGCCCCGATCACCGTCTCGGGGATGATGTCCAGAAGGAAGCCCTGGATGGTCAGGTCGTGCGACTTGGCCGCGTAGTCGGCCACCGCCTGGGCGTCGAGGGTCGCAGGGTCGACGTTCATCGCCGCGCCCGGCCGCACCACATTGGCGACCACCAGCCCCACCACCAGGGCGAAGCTCGACACGGCGATGAAATAGGCGAAGGCCTTGGCCGCCACCCCGCCTACCTTGCCCAGGTCGCGCATCCCGGCGATGCCCGTGGTCACCGTCAGGAAGATCACCGGGGCGATGATCATCTTCACCAGCTTGATGAAGGCGTCGCCCAGCGGCTTCAGCGAGGCGCCCAGGTCCGGCCAGAGGTGGCCGATCACCGCCCCCAGGGCGATGGCCGCCAGCACCTGCACATAGAGATGGGTCCAGAACGGCGCCCGCTGCGCCGGAACGAGCGGCGCCGCCGCAGTGTCAGGTAGTCTCGCCAACTTATGCCCCCGGGGAGTCGCGTGCGACCCTAGCCGAAGACGGCGGCGGCTGAAATCTGTGGCCACGTTTTCGAAACTCGGGAATCTTCCCGGCGAAGAACAGCATCACGGGAGGATCCGATGACCTTCAGCCGCCGCGGCCTGCTCGCCGCCGGCGCGGCCTTCGCCGCCTCGCCCGCCTTGGCTCCGATCGCCCAGGCCGCCCAGATTTCGCTGAAGCCGCCCGCGTCGGCCGGCGTCTCGCCCGCGGGCATCGCCGCCCTCAACGCCCACATGCACGCCCTCGTGGACCAGCGGAAGCTAGCCGGCGTCGTCACCCTGCTGGCCCGCCGCGGCCAGGTGGTGAACCTCGACGCCTACGGCCGCGCCGACATCTCGGCCGAGGCCCCGGTGAAGACGGACTCCATCTTCCGCATCGCCTCCATGACCAAGCCAGTGGCCGGCGTGGCCATGATGCAGCTCTACGAAAAGGGCCTGTGGAAGCTTGACGACCCCGTCGCCAGGCACATCCCGGAGTTCGCGGGCCTGAAGGTGAAGGCCGCCGACGGCTCCCTCGTTGACCAGCGCCGGCCGATGACCATGGCCCAGCTCATGAGCCACACCGCCGGCTTCGGCGTCAGCTCAGCCTACGCTACGGCGGGCCTGCGCGACAGCGACCTCCAGGGTATGGTGGACAAGCTCGCCAAGCTGCCCCTCGCCTCCCAGCCCGGCGCCGACTGGGCCTATGGCCCCGTGGTCGACCTCCAGGGTTACGTCGTCCAGAAGCTCTCGGGCCTCGACCTTGCCGACTACATGCAGCAGCACATTTTCGGCCCGCTGAAGATGGTCGACACCCAGTTCTGGGTCCCGCCGGCCAAGGCCGCCCGGGTCGTGCGCCTGCACACCTACGACGGCGGCGGGACCATCATCCCGGCCCCGGGGCCGGGCTTGCTGGCCACCGAGAAGCCCAGGTTCCTCTCGGGCAGCGGCGGCCTGTTCTCCACCACCCCGGACTACTTCCGTTTCTGCCAGGCCCTGCTCAACGGCGGCGAGCTCGACGGCGCGCGGATCCTCAAGCCCGAGACCGTGAAGCTCATGCGCACCGACGTGCTGGAGCCCGGGGTCGGCGTCGACCTCTACGGCCCGGTGCAGAAGGGCGTCGGCTTCGGCATGGACTTCGCCATCCACCGCGACCCGTCCATCAGCGGCCTGCCGCACGGCCAGGACACCTTCTGGTGGGGCGGCGCCTTCGGCACCTGGTTCTGGATCGACCCGGCCAATGAGGTGGTCTTCGTGGGCATGATCCAGAACCTGGGCGGCGCCATCCCCGGCGGCGGCACGCCGGACGTGCGGACCGACTCGGCCCGGCTGGTTTACGCCGCCCTCATCTGAGGTCGATCTCACCCGAGTCGGCCCGTTCGCCGACCACGCGGCCGTGGGTGCGCTCGGCCAGGGCAAGATCCCGCCGGGCGCGCAGTTCCTCGCGCTCGGCCTCGGCGATGTCCCGACGGGCCTGCACCTCGGGCAGGTCGGTGGTCCCGGCGATCCCGTCCGCCGGCGGTCAGCAGGCCGCCGCCGACAGCGCCGCCAGGGCGGCCGCCGCGGTCAGCGCCAAGCGGCGCAGGGCGTCTCGGGTGGGGGTCATGATCAGGTCCTTCGGCTCCGAACTCGCCCCGTCAGAATCGCCTGCGGCGACTGAACAGGGCGGCTGGCCGAACGGTTAGGCGGGGTTCACGGTTGCGGCCCCAATGCGGCGCGTTCCGGACCGTACCGCCCATTCAACTCTTGAGCGATGCGACGATTCCGCCTGTGTCGCCGGCGCCGCACGTGTCTCGCGAGACGAAACCGCCATTGACGCGGCGCCCGCCATGCTGGATTTTCGAATCTAAGCGCTGCCAATGCGCAACCGATAACCGGCTTGGGGGAACGCTCATGATTTCCAGAAAGACTTTGCTGCTGTCGTGCGTCTTCGCGACAACGACAGCCTTCGCCGGCCAGGCGTTCGCCCAGGCCGAAGCGGTCAACCAGATCCAGGAACTGGTGGTCACCGCCGAAAAGCGGGAGCAGTCCCTGCAGGACGTGCCCGTGGCCGTGTCGGCCTTCACCGATGAGCGCCGCGAGATGGTCGGCATCAACTCGGTGCAGGACCTGACGAACTTCACCCCCGGCCTCGCCTATTCGACCAACAACGACCGCATCAACATGCGGGGCATCGGCCGTTTCACGAACAACCGCTCCTCCGAGGGCGGCGTGGCCATGTACAACGACGGTGTTTACACCTCGTCGGTGACGTCCTTCGCCCGTTCGACCCTGTTCATCGAGCGGACCGAGGCGCTGCGCGGGCCGCAGGGCACCCTGTACGGCCGTAACTCCATCGGCGGCGCCCTGAACATCATCACCAAGCGCCCGACCGACGACTTCTACGCCGAAGTCCGCGGCGGCATCGGCAATTACGACACCTGGATGACCGAGGCGGCGATCTCGGGTCCCTTGGTGGGCAACATCCGCGGCCGCCTGGCCGGCGCCTACAACTCGCAGGGCAAGGGCTACTTCAAGAACATCAATCCCAACGGGAAGGATGAAGGCGGCGCCGGCGACCAGTGGCAGCTCGAAGGCCAGTTGGACGGCAGCCTCGGCGACGGCAAGCTCGAGTGGTGGCTGAAGGTCGACACCGCCGAGTGGCACAACCTCGGCCGCGGCCCCGGCGGGCGCACCACCATCACCTACGGCCTGCGCGACGTGACCTCGCCGATCACCGCGCCGCTGACGCCCAACTCGGCTCCGTTCGGCCTCTCGCCGAACCTGGCCAGCAGCGAATGCCAGATGTGCTTCGATGCCGACGACGGCAACTACATCAGCCTCGAGAACAACGGCTACGCCTTCCACGCCACGCTGCACCTCGACAACATCGATGTGAAGTACATCGGCGGCTACACCTACTACGACTACCGCCTGCAGACCGATCTCGACGGCACCTCGCGCCAGGATCCGTTCCTGCTGCCGCTGCCGGCCATCGGCGGCGCCCTGCCCCTGCCGGCGCAGAACCTTCCCTACTATCCGCGGCGCCACAACCAGTACCAGGAAGAGGTCTGGTGGTTCTCCAACGAGCTGAACTTCGCCTCGACCTATGACGGTCCGGTCCAGTGGCTGCTCGGCCTCTACCAGTTCCGCGAAGGCTCCAACTACACCCTCTCGGACGCGCGGCATCCCGATGACGCCCGCTTCGAAAACCCCACCACCCAGGCGGGCGTGCCCGTGGCGCCCAACCCTGAGCGTCGCTACGGCTACGGCAGCTCGGAAAACCGCAGCGAGTCCTACGCCGTCTTCGGCCAGGTCGACTGGCAGATGACCGAGGAATGGAAGCTGACGGCGGGCCTGCGCTACACCTACGACCGCAAGCGGTCGTTCGAGAGCGCGCGCCTGATGTGCCTCTACACCACCAGCTGCCCGGTGAGCCGCGTCACCGGCCGCCCGGTGGACATCACCGACCTCGCCGCCCCGGGGACCAGCAACGATCCGGCGGTCTATCTGCCCGCCTTCACCGATCCCACCACGGGCATCCGTCACCGCGGCCTGAAGTACGACTGGAGCGGCGTCACCGGCACCCTCGGCGTCGACTGGCAGCCTGACCGCGACACCCTGGCCTACGCCAAGTACACCCGCGGCTATAAGGCGGGCGGCTTCAACTCGGGCACCACGACCCTCGAAGCCAACGTCACCACCCAGGAAGAGACCATCGACGCCTACGAGGTCGGTCTGAAGAAGACCATCGGCGGCACCTTCCAGGCCAACGCCTCGGCCTTCCTCTACAACTACCAGGACATCCAGGTTCCGGTGGCCGGCCGCGACCCGGCGACCGACCTCAACGTGACCCGGTTCTTCAACATGCCGAAGGCCCGGATCACCGGCTTCGAGCTGGAAACCATCTGGCAGCCGATCCGCAACCTGCAGCTCCTGGCCAACTACTCCTACCTGAACGGCGAGCTGCGTGAGGCCTGCTGCTTCCAGGACCGCGAAGACCCGCGCGGCCTGCAGCCGGGCGTGGTCCTGGCCGGCAACTCGGCCGCCGACCTCGCCAATCCGGCGGCGCCGCTGAACCAGGACCTCAAGGGGGCCAAGCTGCCCTCGTCCACCCCGCACCGGGTGACGTTCAACGTCAACTACACCTGGGAGTTCGACATCGGCGACCTGTCGGCCTCGCTCACCCACGTGTGGAAGGACAAGACCTACTATTCGATCTTCAACCGCTACTACAACGAAGGGAAGGCTTGGCATCAGACCGACGCCCGCCTGCTCTGGAAGGACGTGGACGACCGCTACACGGTGATCGCCTACGTGAAGAACATCTTCGAACAGGAAGGCGTGGCCGGCGCCGACGGCACCCGGATCACCACCGGGCCGAACATCGGCTTCGTGAACCACACCGTCTCCTACGTGCCGCCGCGCACCTACGGTGTGGAGTTCCAATACCGGTTCTAGACGAGGAGAGCGTCAGGAGCCCCGAACGCCCCGGCCACCCGCCGGGGCGTTTTCTTTTGGGCGTGATCGGAAAATTGGCTGTCGGTGAGCCCCGCCTAGCGGCAGCCGGCCACCACCTTCTCCAGCTCCTCCAGCCGCTTCTGGCGCATCAGCCGGCCGGCGGCCATGAGCTGATAGCGGTCGGCGGCGCCGGGGGCGTTGCGCAGAGCCGCGTCGGTGTCGGGATAGCGCGGCGGGGGGGCCAGGGTGCGCGGCACGCAGCTGCGTCCGGCGGCCGGCCGGCCCGGCGGCTGCACATGCACCACCGGCGGCGGCTGCACATGCACCACCGGCGGCGGCGGGGCCGGCTCCACCTTGTGCAGGGCCGTGCGCGCGCCCAGGGTCTCGCAGCCGGCGAGCGCCATGCCAGCCAGGCTCAGCAGAGCCAGACGCGCCCTCCCCGTAAGCTCCGTCATTTCAGCGTCGACAGCACGGCCTGGTCGGCGCTTTCCATGCGGGCGCAGACGTCGATCCCCTCGGGCTGCTCGGTCAGCAGCCGCCGGGTGGCCTCGTGGGCGTCCCGCCCGTCGGCCGGCGGCTCGTAGGCCGCGGCGGTCAGGCCGTCGCCCCGGGCGGCATGGCAGGCGGCCAGCTGGGTTTTCCAAAGCGCCTGCGAGCGCTCCGCCTGCTCGGTGAGCTGGGTGATCCGGCGCTCCAGCGCCGTGCGTTCCGCCGTCCAGCTGCCCCAGGAGATCGCCAGCAGGACGCCCATGGTGAGCGCCGCCGTCGAAGCCGCCAGGCTGGTGATCCTGTGGGTCAGCGCCTGTTTCAGGGCGTCCCTCATGGCCCTCGCCTTCTGCGTTGCGCGGGGCCCGTCGCCCCACGCCGCCAATCCAATGCCTCTGCCGTGGCGATTTCAAGACGCAAGCCGAACGGCGCCGAAAGCTTGACCGGAACATCCGGCCTCCCCGACCATTTCCCCTGCATGGGTAAGTGGATCGCCATCCTCCTCGCCGCCATCGTCGCCCTGGCGATCGTCGGCTTTCTCGTCGACGCTGCGCGCGCAATCGCCGGCTTCCTGCTCGTCGTCTGCCTGCTCATCCTCGCAGTGCAGCTCTTCCTGAAGCGTTCACGGAAAGGGTGAACGCCCTTACCCCGCCACGTCCGGGCTCAGGGCCTTGGCCGGCAGGGTCAGTTCGCAGACCAGCCCCTCTGGCCGCCAGTCCAGCTGCGTGCCCCCGCCCAGTGTCCCGCCCAGCGCCCGGCGCAGGATCGCCGTCCCCAGCCCCCGCCGCGTCGGCGGCGCTGTGGGCGGCCCGCCCGTCTCGGTCCAGGTTAGCACCAGGGGCTCGCGCCCGCCGCCCCGCCAGCTGACGTCCACCCGCCCCTCGGGCCGGCTGAGCGCCCCGTATTTGGCGGCATTCGTGGCCAGTTCGTGCAAAGCCATGGCCAACGCCTGGGCCGCCGCCGGCGGCAGCGCCAGGTGATCGCCCCGGATCGTCACCCGCTCGGCCGCCCCGCCCAGGCTGAAGCCCAGCAGTTCTTCCTCCGCCAGCCGCAGCAGGTCCGCCCCGCGCCAGCGGGCCTCTGACAGCAGCTGGTGAGCGCGGGCAAGGGCGCTGATCCGGCCGATGATCACCTCCTTCAGGGCCTCGGGGGTGTCGGCCTGCGACAGGGACACGGTCCCCTGCACCACCGTCATCAGGTTGTTGGCTCTGTGGTCCACCTCCCGGGCCAACAGCTTCAGCCGCTCCTCGTCGGCCTTGCGCTCGGTGATGTCCATGACCACGCCCAGGGCGCTCACCGGCTCGCCCGCGGCTCCCAGGGTCAGCTCGGACCGGTTGAGCAGCCACAGCACCTTGCCGTCCTGACGCCGGTGTCGGTACTCCAGTTCGAAGAAGCGCTCGCCGCGATTAAGAGCCTCGGCCAGGGCGGCCTGCACCCGCTCCCGCTCCCCGGGCAGATAGCCGTCCAGAATCTCCTGCAGGCTGGGCTTGGCGTCCGGCGGAAAGCCCAGCAGCCGGTTCAGCTCGGGCGTCGGGATCATGGTGTCGCCCGCCTCCACCCGCCACACCGCCATCCGCCCGGCCTCCAGCGCCAGCCGCAACCGCTGTTCCGAGGCCCGCACGGCGTCCTCCGCCAGCTTGCGCTCGGTGATGTCCTGCACGGTGCCCACGTAGCGCACCGCCTCCAGGCGCCCGTCCACCTCCTCGAACACCGGCTCGCCGATAGCCCACACCCAGCGCAACCGCCCGTCGTCCTTGCGCATGATCCGGTATTCGTAGGGGCTCAGGTCGCGCACCTCCGGGTCCAGGGCCCGCTGTACCTGTCGCCAGGTCGGCCCCCGGTCGTCCCGGTGGGTGGCCGAGACGATCTGGCCACGCGTCACCGGCTTGCCCGGGGGCAAGCCCAGGATGGCCTTGGCCTGTTCCGAGACCACGATGGCGTTGGTCTTAAGGTCCCAGTCCCAGACGCCCACCCCCGCCGCCCGGGTGGCCAGGTCCAGGCGCGCCTCGCTCCGCGACAGCGCGCGCCGCTTACGGGCCAGGGTGATGGCCGCCGTCCGGTAGGCCTGGGACAGGGCGATCACCGCCCCGCCCGTGGCGGCGTAGAGCGCAAGGCTCACCGCCGCCGCCGTGGGGTCCTCCACCAGGGTCGTCCCGGTCCGGACCGCCAGCCAGCGGGTCAGCAGCCCGCCCGTCACCAGGGTGACGACCCCGGCCTCCCAGCCCGCCGCCAGGGCCGCAGCCAGCATCGCCGGATAGAGCAGGACGAACGGGGTCACCCCGGGCGCCAGCTGCTGCGTCAGCAGCTGCAGGCCGAGCGCCACCGCCGTGGCGGCCAGGGCGACGCACGCCTGCACCGGCCGGCCGGGCGCCCCTTCCCCGAGGCTCGCGAGGTCTGTCTGGCTCGGTACTCGGGACACTCTGGGATTCCGCGGTTATCCCACTGTTCGCCGCTCGCGCCGGGCGGTCAAGCTCGCGCTGGCCGCTGGCCCATCAGGCCACCGCCGCGTCGCCCTCGTCCGCCAGAGGCGCCGACCAGCTCAGGATCGCCCGCACCAGCTCCAGGGGCGCGATGGGCTTGCGCACCAGGTCCTGGAACAGGCCGTCCGCCTCGGCCTGGCGGTCGGCGGCCTCGGACGCCACGTCCGCCGAAAAAGCCAGGATCGGCGTGTCCCGGTTCGGGCCCTCGGCGCCGCGGATCACCCGGGCCGCGGCCCAGCCGTCCATGCCCGGCATCCGCAGGTCCATCAGCACCAGGTCGAAGGCCTCCACCGCGGCCGCCTCCACCGCCTGGGCGCCGCCCGTGGCCTCGGTCAGCGCCACGCCCAGGGGCGTAAGGATCGAGCGCAGGATCTCCAGGTTCTGGGCGTTGTCGTCCACCGCCAGCACCCTGAGGCCCGAAAGCGCGGACGGTTCGGGCGCGATCTCGGCCCGCGTCTCCCCCGCCGCCGCGGCCGGGGCCGGGATCTCGAACCAGAACGTGGAGCCCTCGCCCGGGCGGCTGTTCACGCCGATCCGCCCGCCCATGGCCTCCACCAGCCCCTTGGAGATGGCCAGGCCCAGGCCCGTGCCGCCATGGGCCCGCGTCGTCGTCCCGTCCACCTGGCTGAAGCGCTGGAACAGCTTCGCCTGCGCCGCCGCGTCCAGGCCCGGACCGGTGTCGCTCACCCGGCAGCTCAGCTGCCCGGTCTCCGCGTCCCACACGCAGGCCACCCGCACCCGCCCGGCCTCGGTGAACTTCACCGCATTGCCCACCAGGTTCATCAGCACCTGTCGCAGCCGGTCGGCGTCCACCAGGGCCCGCCCCCGCGCGCCGCCGGTGGACAGCTCCAGGGCCAGCCCCTTGGCCTCGGCCTGCGGCCCGAACATCTCCAGCACGTCGGCGGCGCATTCGGCCGGATCGGTGGGCCGGGGTTTGATCTCCAGCCGCCCGGCCTCCAGCTTCGAGAAGTCCAGCACGTCGTTGACGATGGCCAGGAGGGTGCGGCTGGCGCTGCCCACCTTGCGGGCGTACCGGTCGGCCGGCGGCTCAAGGTCCATCTCTTCCAGGAAGCTTGCGAAGCCCAATATCGCCGTCAGCGGCGTGCGGATTTCGTGGCTCATATTGGCCAGGAACTCCGACTTCACCCGCGCCGCCTGCTCGGCCTCGTCTAGGGCCTGGGCCAGCCGCGCCTCCAGCTCCACCCGCGCGGTCACGTCCCGGGTGACGTCGACGAACTCGACCGGCTGGCCGGTCTCGTCGCGCACCAGGGTCGGGTTGCCCTCCACCCAAACCCAGCCGCCGTCCTTGCGCCGCACCCGGTAGCGCAGCAGCGTCCCCGGCCCGCGCCGGCCGCTGATCATGTCCAGGTGCGCCTGGGCGAACTCGCCCTGATCGTCAGGGTGAACCTGTTCGAAGCAGTTGCAGCCGATCAGCTCCTCGGGCCGATAGCCGCTCGCCGCCTCCACGCTGGGGGAGACATAGGTCAGTTCGCCCGTCACCTTGGCCCGGGTCATCACGTCGCTGACCCGCTCGGCCAGCTGCCGGTACTGGGCCTTGGCCTCCAGGGCCTCGGCGGCCTGGGCCTCGGCCTCGGCCCGGGCGTGCTCCAGCTCCTCGCGGATCCGCCGCCGGTTGCGCAGCACCGCCGCCACCTGGAAGGCCATCCCCGAATTCACCAGCAGGAACAGCTGCAGCACCAGCAGCCGCGGGGTCCAGCCGCTCGCAGTGATCGCCAGGGGGCCCTGGTCGCGGAAGGTGAAGGCCATGGCCACGGCGCTCGCCATCAGCGTCGCCGTCGCCGCCCCGAACACCTCCAGGGTCAGGCAGACCATCAGGATCGCCGGGGGCACGAGGAAGGTCAGCGGCCAGGTGTCCTGCGAGAACACCAGCCCGGCCGCGGCCGCCAGGCCCGCGAGCGAGAGCGCCCCGAGGGGCGTCAGCGGCCGCTCGGCCAGGAGCCGGCGCCCGTCCATCAGCACCAGGAGGCACGGGGTCAGGATCACCAAGCCCAGGGCGTCCGCCACGGTCCACATGCCTAGGTTCAGCAGGTAGTCGGCGTCGCCCATCAGGCCCAGGTAGGCCGAAGCGATGGTGGCCGTGGCCACGGCCGCCAGCACCGCCGCACCCAGGCCGGCGAGCAGGTCCCGCGGCCGTTTCGGGTCGGCCCGCCCCTGGGTCAGACGGCGGATCAGGATCGCGCAGACCGTCACCTCGAAGGCGTTGCACAGGGACAGCCCGACGCTCAGCCAGGAACCGTAAGAGGCGAGGAAATCAGCGATCACATGGCCGGCGAACCCAGCCGTCAGCCAGGCCCACCACTGCCGGGGCGGCGCCCGCAGCAGGCAGGCCAGCACCGGGGCATTGGCCAGCCAGATCGGCGCCACACGATGGGCGTCCCGGGGCGCCATCAGCCCCACGCACCCCAGCACCGCAACGGTCGCCGCCAGGAGCAGCAGGGCGGACCAAGGGGGAAATCCCGCCGGCCTCCGGATCGTGAGCGGCGCAGCCATGCAACTGAGAGTAGCCGCCACCGCTGGGCATTCCGTTAACGCGCCGACCGGCGCCCTGCTTCAGCCGGCGCCCAGAGCCTCTTCCGGCGCGGGCCAGCCCAGGCCCCGGGCCTCGGCGCCGGCCAGGGCCGGACCGCTCAGCATCATCAGCTGCGGCGCCGGGCGCTCGGCGCGCTCGTCCGGTTGCGGCCGCAGGGCGGCGCCGGCGCTGGTTCCCAGGATCGCCGCCACGATCGCGCCCGTCAGGGCCAGGGCCGCGGGCCCCTTGATATGTCGTGCAAGCCTCATCGGCCGCCGAAACACCAAGGCCGGCGCTGCGGTTCCCGGCCCGCAAAAGGCGGGCGGCAAGCGCCAAGCATCGCGGCGCAAACGGCTGGATTATCAGGGAAAGTGGCCGGCCCCGCTTGGGTCCAGGGGATTGCGAGGGGAATGTGCGGAGCCGGCCGTTTCGACCGTCACGCGGGGGGAGTTCGTGCGGTCGCAGCGGGAAACGCCGGCGCCTGCCCCGTGTTCCCAGCCCTCCGCATTTTTTCAGACCGCCACAAAGCTCTCGAAGCCGCCAAAGATCATCCGCTTGCCGTCGAAGGGCATGTCCTCTGGCTTCATGTCCAGGCGCGGGTCGGCCATCACCTTGGCCATGGTGGCGTCCCGGGCCGCCCGGTCGGGGTAGGTAGCCCAGGCGAAGATCACCACCTCGTCGTCCCTGGCCAGCACCGCCCGGGGGAACGAGGTCAGCTCGCCATAGGGCGTGTCCTCGGCCAGGGCCTCCACATAGCTGAGCGCGCCGTGCTCCATCCACACCTCGCTCGCCTGCCGGGCCATGGCCTTGTAGCGCTCGAGGTTGGCCTTCGGCACGGCCAGTACGAACCCATCCACATATGGCATCGGGGCGTCCTCCTTCGGGTTTCCTCAAGGACGTACGGTGCGCTCGCAATCCGACAACGCCAAGGCGCCGCCCCAGCCCGCCGACTTGCCAGCCGCCGCGGCGCGCCGCCTACTCCGCCGAGAGTGAAGGGGGTGCTGGCATGAGCTGGCTCTGGTTCGTGGGTGCGGCGATGCTCGAGATCGCCGGCTGCTTCGCCGTCTGGGCCTGGGTGCGCGACGGCCGCTCGCCCCTGTGGCTGATCCCGGGGCTTGTGGCCCTCCTCGGCTTCGCCTGGCTGCTCACCCGGGCCGAGAGCGCCCACGCCGGCCGCGCCTATGCAGCCTATGGCGGGGTCTATGTGGCCAGCTCCATCGCCTGGCTGTGGCTGGTGGAGCGCCAGGCCCCCGACCACTGGGATCTCCTGGGCCTGGCCGCCTGCCTCGCCGGCTCGGCGATCATCCTCCTGCCGCGCAGCGCCTAGGCGACCATGAGCCAACCGTTCGCCGGCCGCAGGGCCGCCGGCCGGCTCACCGGGACGCGGCCTCCCATTCCAGGAACTCGGGCTGCTCAAGCAGCCGGGCCGCGTAAGCCCCCGCCCGCCCATCGTCCCCGAAATCGGTCAGCCGCACGCCGTAGGTGCGGAAGCGCGTCGCCACCGGGGTGTAGAAGGCGTCGGCGATCGACCAGTCGCCGGCCAGGAACGGCCCGCCGAACCGGTCCAGCATCGACAGCCACAGTTCCACGATCCGCCGGATGTTCTTGTGGGTGGCTTCCGACAGCTCCACCGTCCCCGGGGCCTCGTCCAGGGCCATGGGGCATTCCCCGCGCAGGCTGGCGAAGCCCGAATGCATTTCCGCCGCCGCCGCCCGCGCCAGGGCCCGGGCCACAGGGTCGGCAGGCCACAGGCCGGGAACCTTGTCGGCCAGGTATTCACAGATCGCCAGCGAGTCCCAGACCACCAGATCGCCGTCCTTTAGCGCCGGCACGAGGCCCGACGGGGAATGCGGCCGAATCTGCTTCCAGGTGAGGTCGTTCTCCTGCCGCAGCTCGATCAGGGTCTCGGTGAACGGCAGGCCCGAGCGCTTCAGCGCCAGCCACGGCCGTAGCGACCAGGTCGACCACTTCTTGGTCCCGATCACCAGCTCCAGGGTCGACATGTCGCGCCTCCGCATTCGGGGTTGAAACAATTCAGCGCTTGCCGCGCCGGCCGCGGGCCGGTCAACTCGCCGTAACGAAAAAACATAATGAGGAAACGCCGATGACCGCCGTCACCCCGGGCGTCGCCGACCCTGCTGCGCCCGCCGCCGACGCGCCGGCCATGCCCTTCTCCCCCGGCTACACGCGCTACGCCATGGGGCTGCTCCTGGGCATCTACATCGTCAATTTCCTCGACCGGCAGGTGATCAACATCCTGGCCGAGCCGATCAAGAACGACCTCGGCCTCTCCGACACCCAGCTCGGCCTGCTCAGCGGCCTGGCCTTCGCGGTGCTCTACACCGTCCTCGGCATCCCCCTGGCGCGCCTGGCCGAGCGCAAGAACCGGGCCTTCATCATTGGCGGATCCGTGGCCGTGTGGTCGGGCTTCACCGCCCTCTGCGGCCAGGCCCAGAGCTTCGTCCAGCTCGCCCTCTGCCGCGTCGGCGTCGGCATCGGCGAGGCCGGCTGTACGCCCCCCGCCCACTCCCTGATCGCCGACATGGTGCCCAAGGAGAAGCGCGCCTCGGCCCTGGCCTTCTACGCCATGGGCACGCCCCTAGGCGGCCTCCTCGGCCTGGTGCTCGGCGGCCTGGTGGCCGACGCCTACGGCTGGCGGGCGGCCTTCCTCGTCGCCGGCGCCCCGGGGATCCTCTTCGCCATCCTCGCCTTCACCACCCTGAGGGAGCCGCGCCGGTTCCTCGCCCATCACGCCGCCCGGCTGGCCGCCACCCAGGCGAGCTTCGCCGACACGGTCCGCTACCTCACCGCCCGGCCGACCTTCTGGTTCATCGCCGTGGGCGGGTCGGTGAAGGCCTTCATCGGCTACGGCCACGCCCCCTTCACCGCCTCGTTCTTCCTGCGCAACCACCCCGAGGAGATCGCCAACCTGGCCGCCGCCGTGGGCCTGAAGTCGGTGGGCTTCCTGGGCCTGACCCTCGGCATTCTCGGCGGCGTCTGCGGGGCGGCGGGCTCCTATGCCGGCGGCTGGATCGCCGACAAGGTCGGCCGCAACAACATCGGCCACCAGATGCTCACCCCGGCCGTGGCCAGCCTCGTGGCCGTGCCGGTCTACACCGCCGCCATCCTGGTGGACTCGGCGATCGTGGGCCTCGCGCTGCTCGCTTTCAACCAGTTCCTGGCCTCCACCTGGTACGGCCCGGTCTACGGCTCGGCCCAGACCATCGCCCCGCTGCACATGCGGGCTACGGCCTCGGCGGTGCTGCTGTTCATCATCAATCTGGTAGGCCTGGGGCTCGGCCCCTTAGGGGTGGGGGCGCTCTCCGACTGGTTGAACTCCGGCCTTGGCCTGGGCTCGGCCGACGGCGTCCGCTGGGCCTTGATCGTCGCCGCCCTGTTCGGGATCGTCGCCTTCGCTGGCTTCTGGCTCGCCAGCCGCACCTTCTCCCGGGACGAGACGTCTTAAGGCCCAGGGAACCCGTTCCGGATTATGTGATTTTGCCACCCTGGGTCGCTTGCACCCCTCCAGAGATACGGCGACGCTTAGTTATGGTTGAAATGCCCTGGGGGGAGCTGCCACGCCCTCCGCCTTTGGCCGCCCACTTCCTGCTGGCCCGCCTCAGCGTGGACCTGTTCATCGACATCGCGGACATTGTCCGCGATGGCCGCGACCTCATCGATTCCCTGTTCCTGTCGGCCGTGATCGAGGCCAATGTGGCCCCGATCAATCAGGACCCGGCCCTGCAGCAGCGCTACGGCGCCCTGGACACCCCGCCCCCTGACGAGCTGCGCCGTCCCGTCTCCATCAACGCTATCGCCGCCTCGCTTGGCCAGCCGTTCGAGACCACCCGGCGCCGCATCAACGACCTCGCCCGCCGCGGCGAATGCATCATCGGCCCCAAGGGCGTCATCGTGCCCACCGCCCGGCTGATGGCCGACGACTACCTCCGCGTGGCCCAGCTCCGCTACGAGCGGGTGCGCCGTCTCTACTTCGACCTGCTCGAACTCGGGGGCCTGGCCGAGATGGCGGCGGAGGCGAGCGCGGCCTGGCCCGAGGCCGATGGCCAGCTCACCGCGCAGCCGGTCCGCCTCGTCAATCGCCTGCTCTCGGAATACTACCTGCGCGCCCTAGAACTGCTAGGCCGCAGCATCGGCGACCCCCTCGCTGGCCTGGTGATGATGGGCCTCGCCCGCCTCAACCTCCAGGCGCTCACCCCCGCCCAGCGAACCGTCAACGGCTTCCTGCCGGACGAGCTGCGCCGTCCGGTGCGCCGGGCCGATCTCGCCCGCAGCATCGGCCTGCCCGCCGAGACCGTCCGTCGCCGGCTCCTGGCCCTGGAGAAGCTCGGTTACTGCCGCACGGGCCCCGAAGGGGTGGTGTTCTCCCTTACCGCGGTCGCCCAGCCCGAGGCCCAGAAGCTGTTCCACGACAACAACGTGAACCTCCTGCGGATGATGAGCCGGCTCAACCGCTACGGCGTCCTCACCTATTGGGATCGCGAGGCCCTGTCCTAGCGGCGCCTTGACCTGCGGCCCGGCTTGGCCCATAGCCCCGCCCGTGGCGCCCGAAAGGGCTCAATAGGGAATGCGGTGCGGACCCCGGTTGCGGGTCTTAGGCCGCGGCTGCCCCCGCAACTGTAAGCGGCGAGCTTCCCCCGCTTTTGGCCACTGGGACCTTCCAAGGTCCTGGGAAGGCCGGGACGGAAGCCCTGACCCGCGAGCCAGGAGACCTGCCACAGCCGTGGTCACGCGCGAGCGCGTCGGACGGGGTGTGCCGATGTGGATGGACCGCCGGGGAGGCTTCTCCCCGCTCGGCCCGTCGCTTCGCGGTGACGTTTCCACGTTCGCCGCGAGGCAACTCATGAACCGCATCTTCTCCTTCGCAGCCCTTCCGCTCGGCTTGACTCTGGGCCTGTCCGCCGCCTCCGCCCATGCCGAGGCCGCCGCCCAGCTCGACACCCTCATCGTCACCGCCAGCCGCCGCCCCACCGCCCCGGAGGAGGTCGGCTCGGCGGTCAGCGTGTTCACCGCCGACGACATCGACCGGCGCCAGCAACGCAGCCTGCCCGACGTCCTCGCCCTCTCCCCCGGCCTCAACATCGTCCAGGCGGGCGGTCGCGGAGCCCGGGCCTCGGTGTTCATCCGCGGCGCCAACGCCAATCACGCCAAGGTGCTGATCGATGGGGTCGAGGCCAACGATCCCAGCCAGGGCGGCGTCTTCGACTTCGGCGCCGTCCTCGCCGACGACATCGCTAGGGTGGAGGTCCTGCGCGGGCCCCAGTCGGGCCTCTACGGCTCCGACGCCATCGGCGGCGTGGTCAACATCATCACCGCCCCGCCCGGCGGCCCCTCGCGCCTGCGCGCCCGCCTCGAGGCCGGCGGCCATGACAGCTTCGACCAGGCCCTCGCCGCCACGGGCCAGGCCGGCGCCCTGGGCTACGCCCTCACCCTCTCCCACGCCCACACCGGCGAGAGCGACACCACCCCGCTCGCCCTCGTCCCCGACGGCCGCCCGGTTCTGGCCGACGACTATGAGGCCCTCGCCCTCACCGCCCGCCTCGTCGCGCGCCCCGCCGAGCGCCTCGAGCTGAACGGGACGGTCCGCCTCTCGGACAGCCGCCTCGACTTCGTGGCCGACGAGGGCTTTCCCTCGGCCCCCGCCGCCGAGCATTCCCGCCAGGACGCCCGCGGCCTCACCGCCCGCGGCGAAGCCCGCCTCGACCTAGCGCCCCAGCGTCTGTCGGCCCGGGCGGGCCTCTCCGTCACCGACTACCGCACCAGGATCGTCTCCCCCGGGGGGGCGCTCACCCGCAACGCGGGCGATGCTCTCAAGGCCGACGTGCGCCTCGATTACGCCCTGCCCGCCGGCCACACCCTGGTGATCGGCGCCGAGGCCGGCCGCCAGCGCCTCACCGACCAGCCGACGCCCTATGACACGGACACCCTGGCCGCCTTCGCCGAAGCCCAGACCCGCCCCGGCGCCCCGGTGGCCCTCACCGCCTCGGCCCGCCTCGATGACAACGACCGCTTCGGCTCCAAGGCCACCTTCCGCCTGGCCGCCGCCCACACCCTCGCCCCCACGGGCACGGTGCTGCGCGCCGCCTACGGCACGGGCTTCAAGGCCCCCAGCCTCACCCAGCTCTTCGTCAGCTTCCCGGAGTTCGGCTTCTACGCGAACCCCGACCTGCGCCCCGAGACCAGCCGCGGCCTCGACCTCGGCTTCGAACAGCCCCTGGGCGACCGCGTCCGCCTCGGCGCCACCTGGTTCGACCAGCGGATCCGCAACCTGATCGTCACCAACGCCACCTTCGATTCCTACGCCAACGTCGGCCGCGCCCGGGCCCGGGGCATCGAGGGCTTCGCCGAGGTCGAGGTCTCCCCGAACCTCCTCGCCCGTCTCGACTACACCCGCACCGACGCCAAGGACCGCGACACCGGCCTTCTCCTCCTGCGCCGGCCGAAGCACCGCCTCACCGCCGCCGCCGACTGGTCGCCCACCGAGGCCCTGACCCTCTCGGCCACCCTCGTCCATGTGGGCGGCTGGATCGACGGTGACCGCAGCTTCACCGTCCAGCGCCTCAAGGCCGAGCCCTACACCGTGGCCCACCTCGCCGCCCGCTACCGCCTCAGCGAGCGCCTCACGGTCTTCGGCCGGATCGAGAACGTCACCGACGAGACCTACGAAACCCCGGTCGGCTTCCGCCGCCCCGCCCGCGCCGCCTTCGCCGGCCTCCGCCTCACCCTCGACTAAGGCCAGGAGCCAGCCCCTCCCCCTCAGGCGAGGTGACCCGAAGGGCTGGAGGGGGCAGCCCATAACCTCCGGCCCTCTCACCTCGTGAAACGCCCCTTCCCCACCGCCCCCGAACCCGCCTAACCTTCGGCTCAAACGCCCGTTCGAGGCGTCGTGGATATGATCGGGGAAGGAGCGCAGCGCAGATGGCCAGCAGCAAGGTCCAGGCCCCGCCGGGGCCCGCCGCCTCCCCCGCAGGCGCCGTGGCGGGCGAGCCGCACTTCTCGGCCGGCTACAAGTCGGCGGTCCTGTGGCTGCTGGTGATCGCCTATACCTTCAACTTCATCGACCGCACGATCATCTCGACGATCGGCCAGGCGATCAAAGAGGACCTCAAGCTCACCGACCAGCAGCTGGGCTGGCTGGGCGGCCTGTCGTTCGCCCTGCTCTACACCGCCCTCGGCATCCCCATCGCGCGCCTGGCCGAGCGGCGGAACCGGGTGAACATCATCACCATCGCCATCGTCATCTGGTCGGGCTTCACCGCCCTGTGCGGCACGGCCACGAGCTATCTGCAGCTCCTGCTCTTCCGGGTGGGGGTGGGCGTGGGCGAGGCGGGCCTGTCGCCGCCGGCCCACAGCCTGATCAGCGACTACTACGAGCCCAAGCGGCGAGCCTCGGCCCTGTCGATCTATTCCTTCGGCATTCCGGCCGGGACCATGTTCGGCGCCATCGCCGGCGGCTGGATCGCCCAGAACGTCAGCTGGCAGGCGGCCTTCATGCTGGTGGGCCTGCCGGGGATTCTGGTGGCCGTGGCCATCAAGCTGCTGATCAAGGAGCCGCCGCGCGGCTGGGCCGACCGCCAGGCCGCGGCCGAGGCGGCCGCCCTCGCCGCCGAGACGCCCGGGGCCCTGGGCCGGGAAGCCTCCGAGGCCGGCGCCCCCAACGAGGCCCAGGCGGAGAAGGCCGAGGCCGGGCCCGCCCCCTCGATCCTCGACGTCACCAAGCGGCTTTTCGGCTCCTGGGGCATGTTCCACATGGCCGCGGGCCTGACCCTGGCGAGCTTCGCCGGCTATGGCGCAGGGGCCTATGTGCCGCCGCTGTTCATCCGTCACTACGGCATGGACCTGGCCACCGTAGGCCTGGTGGTGGGCCTGGTGGCCGGGGTGGCCAACGGGGCCGGGACGCTGCTGGGCGGCTTCCTCACCGACTGGGCCGGCAAGCGGGGCGCGCGCTGGTACGCCCTGGTGCCGGCGGTGGGGCTGCTGATCGCCACGCCGCTCTACCTCATCGGCTTCACCCGCGAGACGCTGCCGGTGACCATCGCTTTCTGGTCAGTGGCGGGCATCCTTCACTACACCTACCTCGGCCCCACGTTCGGGGTGGTGCAGAACGCCATGGACGCCCGCAGCCGGGCGACGGCGGTGGCGGTGCTGTTCTTCGTGCTGAACCTGATCGCCCTGGGATTCGGCCCGCCCTTCACCGGCTGGCTGATCGACCACTTCGCGCAGGGCGCCTGGGCGGCCGGCGGCGGAGCGGGGGCCTTCACGGCGGCCTGTCCGGGCGGGCTGGGGCCTGATGGGGCGCCGGCGGCGGTGGATGCGGCCTGCCGGGCGGCGATGGCGGACGGCACCCGCACCGGCGTCCTGGGCGTGACCTTCATCTACGCCTGGGCCGGGCTGCACTACTTCCTGGCCGCCCTCACCCTCCCCCGCGACCTCGCCCGGGCCAAGGCCGCCGCCGCGGCCTGACGGCCGGCGGCGCCTTTCCTTGAGGGGTATGGGCACTGGGGATTTGACTCTCGGCCCCGACGCCGGGATATCCCCCGCCCATGATCCCCCGCTACACCCGCAAGGAAGCCGCCCAGATCTGGGAGCCGCAGACGCGCTTCAAGATCATGTTCGAGATCGAAGCCCACGCCGCCGACAAGATGGCGGACCTGGGGGTCATTCCGAAGGAGGCCGCGCGGGTCATCTGGGACAAGGGCCGCGACGCGGTCTGGAACGCCGACCGCATCGACGAGATCGAGCGCGAGGTGAAGCACGACGTCATCGCCTTCCTCACCCACGTCACCGAGGTCGTCGGCCCCGAGGCGCGCTTCCTGCACCAGGGCATGACCTCGTCCGACGTCAACGACACCACCCTGGCCGTGCAGCTGTCCCGCGCCACCGACATCCTCATCGAGGATGTCGACCTCGTGCTCGCGGCCCTCAAGCGCCGGGCCTTCGAGCACCGGATGACGCCCTGCGTCGGCCGCAGCCACGGCATCCACGCCGAGCCCACCACCTTCGGCCTCAAGCTCGCCGGCCACTACGCGGAGTTCCAGCGCGCCAAGGAGCGGCTGGCCATGGCGAAGTTCGAGATCGCCACCTGCGCCATTTCCGGGGCCGTGGGCACCTTCGCCAACGTCGCCCCCGAGGTGGAGGCCTATGTGGCCGAGAAGATGGGCCTGGCGGTGGAGCCCGTCTCGACGCAGGTGATCCCGCGCGACCGCCATGCGGCCTATTTCGCGGCCCTGGCCGTGGTGGCCAGCTCCATCGAGCGCCTCGCCGTAGAGATCCGCCATCTGCAGCGGACCGAGGTGCTGGAGGCGGAGGAGCCGTTCGACCCGGGCCAGAAGGGCTCGAGCGCCATGCCGCACAAGCGCAACCCGATTCTCACCGAGAACCTGACCGGCCTCGCCCGGCTGGTGCGCTCGGCCGTGGTGCCCGCCATGGAAAACGTGGCCCTCTGGCACGAGCGGGACATCAGCCACTCGTCGGTGGAGCGCGGCATCTGCCCAGACGCCACCGTCCATCTCGACTTCGCCCTGCGCCGTCTGGCCGGCGTGGTCGAGCGACTGGTGGTCTATCCGGAGAACATGGCCAGGAACCTCGACCGTCTCGGCGGCCTCGTGCATTCGCAGCGCGTGCTCCTGGCCCTCACCCAGAAGGGCCTCAGCCGCGAGGCCAGCTACGCCGCGGTTCAGCGCAACGCCATGAAGGTGTGGCGCGGCGAGGGGAACTTCCTCGATTTCCTCAAGGCCGATCCCGAGGTCACCCTCTCGGACGCCGAACTCAGCGAGCTGTTCGACCTCGGCTACCACTTCAAGAACGTGGACGTGATCTTCGGCCGCGTCTTCGGCGAGGACGCCGCACAGGCCGCCTAGGTCCATCGCCCGGTCAGGGGCCTGCGCCGGTCTGCTCCGGCGTACAGGCCCTTGACCGACGCGGCGTCATCTAATCGCCTCTTCCCCCTACGGGAGGACGCGAACAATGGACATGCAAGGCATCCTGGCTCGCCAGAAGGCGGCCCATCTGCGGGACGGCGCGCCATCGGCCCGGGTGCGGATCGAACGTATCGACCGCTGCATCCGGCTGCTCATCGACAACCGCAAGGCCATCGAGGACGCGCTGAACGCCGACTTCGGCTCCCGCTCCCGGGAAGCCACGGCCTTCACCGACATTTCGGGCTCCATCGGGCCGCTGAAACACGCCAAGGCCAATCTCGCCAAATGGATGCGCCCCGAGAAGCGCCGCACCAGCCCGGCCATCCTCGGCCTGTTCGGCGCCAAGGCTGAGATTCGCTACCAGCCCAAGGGCGTGGTCGGGGTCATCAGCCCCTGGAACTTTCCGGTGAACCTCACCTTCGCCCCCCTCGCCGGCATCCTGGCGGCGGGCAACCGGGCGATGATCAAGCCCTCGGAGTACACCCCGGCGACCTCCGAACTGCTGCGGACCATGATCGGCTCGGCCTTCTCGGAAGAGGAGATCGCCGTGGTCACCGGCGGCCCGGAGGTGGGCGAAGCCTTCTCGCGCCTGCCCTTCGACCATCTGATCTTCACCGGCGCCACCGGCATCGCGCGCCACGTGATGCGGGCCGCGGCCGAGAATCTCGTCCCGCTCACCCTCGAGCTGGGCGGCAAGAGCCCGGTGATTCTGAGCCGAAGCGCCGATCTCGAGGTCGCCGCGGCTCGGGTGATGAACGGCAAGACGCTCAACGCCGGCCAGATCTGCCTCGCTCCCGACTATGTGCTGGCTCCGGAGGACAAGCTGGAGGGCTTCGTGGACGCCGCGCGCCGTGCGGTGACCAGGATGTTCCCCACCATCAAGGACAACCCGGACTACACCTCCATCGTCGCCCAGCGGCACTACGAGCGGATCATGGGCTATGTGGACGACGCCCGGGCCAAGGGCGCGCGCATCGTCGAGCTGAAGCCGGACGGCGAGGATCTCACTCAACAGGAGCATCGCAAGATCGCCCCCACGCTGATCCTCGAGCCCACCGACGACATGAAGGTGATGCAGGAGGAAATCTTCGGCCCGGTGCTGCCTGTGAAGACGTACCGCACGGTGGACGACGCCATCGCCTATGTGAATCGCGGCGACCGGCCGTTGGGCCTCTACTACTTCGGCGCGGACGAAACCGAGCGGGAAAAGGTGCTGGCCTCCACCACCTCGGGCGGCGTCACGGTCAATGATGTCATCTTCCACGTGGCCCAGGAGGAACTGCCGTTCGGCGGCATCGGCCCGTCGGGAATGGGCAGCTACCACGGCGTCGATGGCTTCCGCGAGTTCAGCCACCGGAAGGCCATCTACACCCAGATCAAGAAGGACATCGGGCCGCTGCAGGCCATGCGCCCGCCCTATGGGCCGGCGATCCGCAAGTACCTCGACGCCCAGATCAAGGCGTGAGGCCCCGGTAAAGCAAAAGGGCGCGCCAAGCGGCGCGCCCTTCCTGATTCGGCGGTGGCGTTGAGCTAGTTGCCGCTCTTCACGCTCTCGCGGGCCTGGGCGAGGAGTTCGGCCATCTTCATGCGCACCTCGCCTTCGGTCGTGGCCACGCCAGCGCCCTTGAGGTCCTCAAAGACCTTGCGGAACACGTCCTCGTCGCCAGGCAGTTCGAGGTCCGACTTCACGACCGCCTTCACGTACTCATCGACGTTCTGCAGCCCCATGAGGCCGGCCGCCCACTGCCCCAGCGCCTTGTTCCGCCGCGCGTGAGCCTTGAACTCCTGCTCTTCGTCCAGGGCGAACTTCTTCTCGAAGCCCCGCTCGCGGTCGTCGAAGGTGGTCATTTGGGTCTTAAGATCCGTAGTTCGAAGCGGGCGTTCCCATAGCCCGCGGCGCGCGCCCCCGCAATCGAAACAGGCAGGGCGTCGGCCACGTTTGCGTGGGCACGCAGCATCCGCTAATTTCGCGCCGCCTGAATTGGGCGAGCCCCCTGAGTCGGAGCCGCGCGCGAGAATCAGCCGCGCGCGTTTTCGTTTCCACCGACCAGTTAGCCCTCGCCATGGAGAAGGCCTGTCGATGAGCCGCCGTAAGAAGATCTACGAAGGCAAGGCGAAGATTCTCTACGAAGGTCCCGAGCCCGGCACGTTGATCCAGTACTTCAAGGATGACACCACCGCCTTCGACGCCACCAAGAAGGCGGTGCTTGAAGGCAAGGGGGTCATCAACAACCGGATCTCCGAGTACATCATGACCAAGCTGAACTCGATCGGAGTTCAGAACCATTTCATCAAGCGGCTGAACCTGCGCGAACAGCTCATTCGTGAGGTCGAGATCATCCCGCTCGAGGTGGTCTGCCGGAACGTGGCGGCAGGCTCCCTGTCCAAGCGCTTTGGCATTCCCGAGGGTCAGGCGCTGCCGCGCTCGATCATCGAGTTCTACCTGAAGGACGACAAGCTCCACGACCCGATGGTCGCGGAAGAGCACATCACCGCCTTCAACTGGGCCACCACCCAGGAGATCGACGACATGATGGCGCTCACCCTGCGGGTGAACGACTTCCTCACCGGCCTCTTCCAGGGCGTCGGCATCACCCTCGTCGACTTCAAGATCGAGTTCGGCCGCATCTGGGAGAACGACTTCTCCCGCATCATCCTGGCCGACGAGATCAGCCCCGACAGCTGCCGTCTGTGGGATAGCCAGACCAACGAGAAGCTGGACAAGGACCGCTTCCGTCGCGACCTGGGCAATGTGATCGAGAGCTACACCGAGGTGGCTCGCCGTCTGGGCATCATGAAGGAGATGCCCACCGTCATCCAAGGGGGCCTCCACTAGTGCGCGCCAAAGTCCACGTGTTCCTCAAGCCGGGCGTCCTCGACGTTCAGGGCAAGGCCGTCGAACAGGCGCTGCACGGGCTGGGCTGGACCGGCGTCGAGCACGTGCGGGTCGGCCGGACGATCGAGTTCGACTTGAAGGCCACCGATGCGTCGGCCGCCGAAGCCGAGGTGAAGGCCATGTGCGAGAAGCTCCTGGCCAACACCGTCATCGAAAGCTACCGGGTGGAGGTGGCGTGAGGGCCGCGGCGGCCGCCGCGATGGTGGCCGCGCTCAGCCTGTCCGCCTGCAAGCGCCCTCAGCCTTCGGACCAAACCGACACGCCCGCCGCGCCGACGCCGCCATCCGCCTCGGCGCCCGCCGGGCCGGCCCCGACGCCGGCCTGGATCGAATGGAATTCCAACAGGGACGGAAGTCCCCGATCCTATCAGGCCGGGCCCTTCACCGTGACCTTGGCCAAGGCCGAGCACGATGGGGTGCTGCGGCCGGTGTTCACCATCTCCGATGGACAGGGCGCGCCTCTCACCCTCGCTGGCGCCGAGGGCGTGATGGGCATGGCGCAGGCTGAGTTCACCCTCGCCCCCCTCGATCGCCGCGCTACAGGGCCTCAGCTCCTGGTTCGCACCTTCACCTACGGGGCCCACTGCTGCTTCGAATACAGGCTGGTGGAGCGCCGCGCCGACAGATGGCTCGTCCGCGACCTTGGCCAGTACGACGCGGCCGGAATGCCCGACCCGCGGGACGTGGACGGCGACGGATCGCTTGAGCTTCTTGGCGGCGATCAGCGCTTCCTGTACGCCTTCAACGCCTATGCCTTCAGCGGCGTCGCGCCTCAAATTCAGAAAGTGGTGGACGGCGAACTCGTCGATGTCTCGGCCGATCCGCGCTATCGTCCGGCCTACGAGGCAGACGAGCCCGAGGCCCGGCGGGCCTGCGCGGAGAATCGCGATCCCGGCGTCTGCATCCCCTATGCGGCGACCATGGCTCGTCTGGGCCGGTTGGCCGAAGCCTGGCCCCTGGTCGAGGCGGCCGATCCCTCGGCGAAGGGAGAGGACGCAACCACCGACTGCTGGGGCGCGCGCACCTACTGCGACGGTGATCGGAAGGTGCGGGTGAAGTCCTTCCGCCAGAAGGTGGAACTGGCGCTCACCGACATGGGCTACCTGCCCCGCCGGGAGGCGGGAAGATGAGGCGCGCCCTGCGGCTTTCTGTCCTGCCGCTGCTCGCCGCCTGCGCCGATCCGGCCGAGGCGCCTCCGACCTATGCCGCGCCCGATTGCGCCCAGTCCTTCGCGTCCCAGGTGGCCGCCCTTGTCGCCCAGCCGCAGCTGATCCCGGCCCCCAAGGACCCAGCCGAGCCGTACCGCTTCTACTCCAGCGCCGATGGCCGCACGTCCTATCTGATCACCGAACCGGGCGCCCCCGGCCACCCCGCGATCATGATGCAGCAGGCCAGGAACGCGGACGTCGTGACCACGGGTTGCCCGTATGGGGACCGGGCCGGCTACGACGAACTTCACGCCTATCTCGACAGCCTCAAACACTGGCGGCGCAAATGAGCACGCTTGACGCGAGGCTGCGGCTCGACCACCTGAGGCGCCCATGACCAAAGCCGCCGTCATCGTCTTTCCCGGTTCCAACTGTGATCGCGACTGCAAGGTCGCCGTCGAACGCGCCACGGGCGCCCATGTCGACATGGTCTGGCATGGGGACACCGAACTGCCCCAGGGGGTGGACCTGATCGTCCTGCCCGGCGGCTTCTCGTACGGCGACTATCTGCGATGCGGCG
The DNA here is from genome assembly GCF_059568645.1 of Phenylobacterium composti DSM 19425. NCBI lineage: Bacteria > Pseudomonadati > Pseudomonadota > Alphaproteobacteria > Caulobacterales > Caulobacteraceae > Phenylobacterium > Phenylobacterium composti. Next base: position 116,522 of record NZ_JCANTT010000013.1, read on the forward strand.
CCATGGCCTCGCTCTCGCCGATCATGAGCGAGGTGAAGGCCGCGGCCGAGCGCGGCGTCGCCACTGTCGGCATCTGCAACGGCTTCCAGATCCTCTGCGAGGCGGGCCTGCTGCCCGGCGCCCTGCTCCGCAACGAAAAGCTGAAGTACGTCTGCAAGCCGGTCGAGCTTGAGGTCACCAACGCCCAGACCCGCTTCACCGCCGGCTACGCCGGTCGCCGGCAGGTGACGATGACGGTGGGCAACGGCGAGGGCAACTTCTTCGCCGACGAGGAGACCCTCGACCGTCTCGAGGGCGAGGGCCAGGTGGTCTTCCGCTATCTGCAGAACCCCAACGGTTCGGCCCGCGACATCGCCGGGATCGTCAACGCCCGCGGCAATGTCCTGGGCATGATGCCCCACCCTGACCGCGCCTTCGAGGCCGAGCTCGGGTCGGCCGACGGCGCCATCCTCTTCCAGAGCGCTCTGGCCAGCGCCTGACCGTCGTCGCGGCGCTTGCGCGCCGCGCTCGCTCTTCTAGGGTCTGCCCCACCTTGTTTCGTGGGGATGGTCATGACCTTCAAAGCCTTCTTGCGCGCGGCCGTCGCTTGCGCCGTGATCGCCTTGCCGGCGCGGGCGCAGACGCCGCCCATGACGCCGGACATTCCCGCGACGTTCACGCCGCCGAAGATCGGCTACGACTATGAGCGGCGCGAGGTGATGATCCCCATGCGCGATGGGGTGAAGCTCTACACGGTGATCATTGTGCCAAGGGGCGCCAAGGACGCCCCGATCCTCCTGACGCGGACGCCCTACAACGCCAAGACGCCGAGCAAGCGGTTCAACTCGCCCTACGCCTCGGCCACCGGCGCCCAGATGGACGAGGATTTCCTCGCTGATGGCTACATCCGCGTCTACCAGGACGTCCGGGGCAAGTACGGCTCGGAGGGCGATTATGTCCTGACGCGGCCTCTGCGCGGGCCGCTCAACAACACGCCCATCGACCACTCCACCGACGCCTATGACACTATCGACTGGCTGGTAAGGAACCTGCCGGAGAGCAACGGCCGCGTCGGCATTACGGGTTCGTCCTACCCCGGCTTCACCTCGGCCATGGCCCTGATCGATCCGCATCCGGCGCTCAAGGCCGCCGTGCCGCAGAGTCCCATGATCGACGGCTGGATGGGCGACGACTGGTTCCAGAACGGCGCCTTCCGCCAGACCATGCTGGACTGGTTCATGCGCCAGATGACCGCCAAGGGCATGGGCGAGGGCCTTCCGCGTGAAAGCCTCGACGACTACGAGAACTTTCTCCGCGCCGGCAGCGTGTGGGCCTTCGCCAAGCACGTGGGCCTCGATCAGATTCCGGCCTTCCGCAAGATCATCGAGCACCCGGCCTACGACGCCTTCTGGCAGGAGCAGGCCCTGGACAAGCAACTCGCCAAGCGGCCGCTGAAGGTGCCCACCCTCTGGGTGGGGTCCCTCTACGACCAGGAAGACATCTATGGCGCAGTTCACGCCTACAAGGCCGTCGAGCCGAAGGACACTGCCAACGACATGAACTTCCTGGCGCTCGGCGCCTGGCGCCACTCCGGCGTGAACTATGAGCAGCGCCAGCTCGGCCCGGTGAAGATGCCCGGCGACACCGCCACCGAGTTTCGCCGGAACGTGATGAAGCCGTTCCTGGACCAGCATCTCAAGACCGGCGCGCCCCGGGCCGACATCGCCCCGGTGACCATCTTCGAGACCGGCACGCTGGAGTGGAAGCGCTACGACCGCTGGCCCCAGGCCGACCGCCTGACGCCGCTCTACCTTCAGGCGGGCTTCAACCTCGGCTTCGAACCGCCCAAGGCCAGGGGCTATGACGAATATGTCTCCGACCCGGCCAAGCCGGTTCCGTTCGTTCCCCAGCCGTTCCGGTCGGACAATCCCGACCAGTGGCGCTACTGGCTCGCCTCGGATCAGCGGCACGCGGCCAGCCGTCCGGATGTTCTTGTCTATGTCTCAGAACCTCTGACCGCCCCCGTCAGAATCGCCGGCGAGCCCGTGGTGAACCTGTTCGCCTCCACCAGCGGCGCCGACTCGGACTGGGTGGTGAAGCTCATCGACGTGCAGCCCGACTTCGTCGCCTCCGACCTCGACCTCAGCGGCTATCAGCTGCCCATCGCCATGGAGATCTTCCGCGGCCGCTATCGCGACAGTTTCGAAAAACCGTCCCCGATCCCCGCCGGCAAGGTGCAGAAGTACCGCTTTGAACTGCCGACGACGAACCATGTGTTCCTGCCGGGACACCGGATCATGGTCCAGGTCCAGTCGAGCTGGTTCCCACTCTACGATCGCAACCCGCAGACCTATGTGGAAAATATCTTCCTCGCCGAGCCGGAGGCCTATCGGAAAGCGACCCAGCGGGTGTTCCACGCCCCTGACGCCCCCTCGTCCATCGAGCTTCCGCTCGTCCCGGCCGGCTAGAGACAGAACGCCGCGGCCCTCCTCATGCCAGAAGGGGGCCGCTTCGCTCTTCGATCAGCGGCCGTCAGATGATCCATCCCTCCGGCAGGTCGGCTAGCCTTACGCCTTCCAGCACCATCTCGCTGCCGCCGGCCACGCGGACCACGGTATCGGCCCCGATCTGGACGACCGTGTAGGAGGTCCCGGCTTCCACGATCACCCGGTCGCCCTCGCGCCAGTCGAAGTCGAGCACTCGGTCATCCCCGGCCCCGCGGTGCGTGTAGAACTGGTCGGCCCCATCGCCGCCGACGAGGGTGTCATTCCCCTTGTCGCCCCAGATCGAGTCGTCACCGGCTCCGCCGTAGATCAGGTCGTCGGCCTTTCCGCCGCGCAGCAGGTCGGCGCCGGCGCCGCCGTCCAGCGTGTCGTTCCCCGCATTGCCGTCGAGCGTGTCAGCGCCGGCCTGGCCGAACAGGAGGTCATGCCCCTGGTCGCCGGCCACGAGATCATCGCCCGCGCCGCCCGCGGCGGTGTCGTCGCCCGCTTCACCGTCGATGTCATCGAAACCCGAGCCGCCCTGAATCCAATCGTCCCCCTTGCCGCCGCGCAGATGGTTTGAACCACCCGGATCACGGATCACGTCCGCCTTCTTGGTGCCGGTGATGTGGTCATCCCCGACCCCGCCCACGAGATCGCCCGGCCCGGCGGGCGGAAACGGATCAGGCGTCGGCTCGGGGTTGGGCTCAGGAGTGGGCTCAGGAGTGGGCTCGGGGGTGGGTTCAGGCGCGGGCTCCGGCGCCGGATCAGGAGTCGGATCAGGCGTCGGATCAGGCGTCGGATCAGGCGTCGGGTTCGGCTCCTGCCCCGATCCGCCGCCAGCCGGCACATCGGTCAGGGCGATCCTCACACCGTCTGCGAAGGCCACCTGCTCGACCCCTTTCAGCACGGCGTTCTGATCGAGGCCGCTGGCCTCGCTCAGCCGAACGCTGCCGTCCGCGAGCCTTTCGATGGTGTATTGGTCAGCCCGGCCCAGGACGTGGACAGTGTCCATCCCGGCTCCGCCTTCGACCGCGATAGGGTTGGCCGCCGTGCCGACGGCACGCGCCGCCAGGGCCGCGTTCCACGCCGAAGCGTCGAACGCGGTATCGCCGCCCGCCCCGGCCCGCCCGGCCAAAGCCACGCCATTCACGGTAACCCCGTGGACGTAGATGTTGCCTCCGTCGGTGGGCGCAACGCGCAACTGGTCGATCTGCGTCAGCCCTGTCAGCTCGACGACGAAAGTCTGGGTGTGGGTGAAATGCACGCCCTGCGGATCCACGTAGCCGCTGTCGAGGGGCTTCAGCGCGACCGTCCCACGTTCCACACCATTGACCCAGACGCCGATTGTGGGGGCTTTGCCGCCCGCGATGGCCCCGGTGACATCCACCGTCACGGTCGTGGCCAGGCTGTCGGCAAGGCTGTGCGCGTGCGACGCCTCGGGATCGTAGAGGAACAGCTGGTCGGCGCCTGCGCTTCCCGCGAGGGTCGAGTCGCCCGATCCGCCCCCGATCACCGTCTCGCCGCCAAACCAGGCGGTCACCACGGTTTCGGCCAGCTTGCCGTCGATGTTGTAGTTCTGCTCGTAGTAGTCGCCGAGGCGCCCCGGATCGTTGTTGATCAGCCAGAGGCCCTGCAGCCAGGCCGGCGGGTCAACGGCCCAGGTCTCGAAGAAGGCCTGCCACCAGTCGGCCTGCTCGGCTTGGTCCGTGCCGCGCACGCCCGCCCCGATAAATCCATCGGAAGTCGCGATCCGATCCGACGCGCCGTCGAAACTGGGCAAGCCGGTCTCAGTGAAGACCACCGGCTTGCCCACGTGGGCCGCCATGCGGTTCAGGAAGTCCACGTAGTCCTGCTGCCGACCAAACACCTCATGGTCTCGCCAGCCGGCCTTAAGTTCCTCGACCGTCGGGTCGGTATTGGTGGTCAGGCTCGGGAAGACATCAAAACCGGCGAAGTCCAGCCGGTCCCAGAAGCCCACCTGGGTGATCTCGTTGACCGGCGCGTCTACCGCCACGGGCGCCAAGGCCGCGTAGGTCAGCTGACCGTCATAAACATCCCGTACGGCGTCGATGATGTCATTCCAGTAGGCCGTGTATTCCGGCTTCGTGGCGGCCACCATCTCGTTGCCGATAGCCAGCACATCCGCGCCCTGAGCCTGAGCCAGCTTGGCCCACTCGAGGATGTGCGACTTGTAGGCGGCGAAGAAGGCCTTGGGGTTCTGAATCTTCAGGTCCGGATTGACCAGGTTGATCCAGGAGGCGCTGTTGTACTGGTCGAACGCCGGGTCATGGGCGACCAGCTGCGGCTTCAGCACCACCGACAGGCCTTCCGCCTTGGCAGCGGCCACGGCCCGCGCCACGTCAGCCAGGCTGGCTGTCTGGTTCTGGCCGTTCTCGATCACCTCGCCGATGGCGCCGGTCTTCAGGTCGGTGAGAGAGACGTTGCCGAACACCACATGGGTGGCGCCGTTCTGGGCGGCGCGTTCGATCAGTTCGACGACCTGCGAGTCGGCATAGCCGCCGGCGCTATAGGTCGAAAGCGAGATACCCTGGACGTTGAAGGACTGCGGCACTGCGGGCTCCGTCAGACGCGTGCAGGCGGTCCCGCTGGGGCCGTCACGGCTCCGCGGGAGGCGCAGGCGCGCTCTCGTTGGGGGGATGCGCCCGGTCCGGACGCGTATGAACGGGCCGGGTGGTCGGGTCGAAATCGGGCATGAAAGTGGCAAGATCGGCCCGGATCGCGCGGCGTGCCGCCGCACGCGCGGGTCTGCCGCATGGGTCGCACCCGCCTTGCGAAGCGCGTCTTCCCCCTATCGCCCTACGAGGAGAGTCCCGCTATTAGGCGCGCCATGAGCGCCCAGCCTGCAAAAACCATGGCCGAGAAGGCCGCCGAGTACGGCCTGAAGCCCGAGGAATATGACCTCATCGTCAAGCGCCTGAACCGCGAGCCGAACGACGTCGAGCTGGGCGTCTTCTCGGTAATGTGGTCCGAGCACTGCTCCTACAAGAGCTCACGCAAGCACCTCGTAAAGTTCCCCACCAAGGGGCCCAAGGTGATCCAGGGACCAGGGGAGAACGCCGGCGTCATCGACATCGGCGACGGGCAAGCGTGCGTGTTCAAGATGGAGAGCCACAACCACCCGTCCTACATCGAGCCGTACCAGGGGGCGGCCACGGGCGTGGGCGGGATCATGCGCGACGTGTTCACCATGGGCGCGCGGCCGGTGGCCCTGCTGAACGCCCTGCGGTTCGGGGACCCCAGCCATCCCAAGACCCGCCGGCTGGTGGCCGGGGTGGTGGCCGGCATCGGCGGCTACGGCAACTGCGTGGGCGTGCCCACCGTGGCGGGCGAGACCAACTTCCACCGCGGCTATGACGGCAACATCCTGGTCAACGCCATGTGCGTGGGCTTGGCCGACGCGGACAAGATCTTCTACTCGGCCGCCCCCGCCGCGGGCCTGCCGGTGGTCTATTTCGGCTCCAAGACCGGCCGCGACGGCATCCACGGCGCCACCATGGCCAGCGCCGAGTTCAGCGAGGACGCCGAGGAGAAGCGCCCCACCGTCCAGGTGGGCGACCCCTTCGCCGAGAAGCTGCTGATCGAGGCCACCCTCGAGCTGATGGCCACCGGCGCCGTCGCCGCCATCCAGGACATGGGCGCCGCCGGCCTCACCTCCTCGTCGGTGGAGATGGCCGGCAAGGGCGGGGTCGGCATCGAGCTCGACCTCGACGCCGTGCCCCAGCGCGAAGAGGGCATGACCGCCTATGAGATGATGCTCTCGGAGAGCCAGGAGCGCATGCTGGCGATCCTGAAGCCCGGCCGCGAGCGCGACGGCCACGCCATCTTCGAGAAGTGGGGCCTGGACGCGGCCATCATCGGCCGCACCACCGACACCGGCCGCATCGTCCTGAAACACAAGGGCGAGGTCGTCTGCGACGTGCCCCTGGCCCCGCTCAGCGACGACGCCCCGCTCTACGACCGCCCGTGGGTCGCCCCCGCCGTCGAGCCGCGCCTCGACCCGGCCGCGGTCCCGGCCCCCGAGGACTGGAAGGGCGCGGTGCTCACCCTGATGAGCGCCCCCGACATGGCCTCCAAGCGCTGGATCTGGGAGCAGTACGACCGCCACGTCATGGCCGACACCCTGGAGGATTCGGCCACCGGCGCCGACGCCGGCCTGGTGCGCGTCCACGGCTCCCGCAAGGCCCTGGCGGTGACCTCGGACTGCACCCCCCGCTATGTGCAGAACGACCCCTACGAGGGCGGCAAGCAGGCGGTGGCCGAGGCCTGGCGCAACCTGACGGCCGTGGGCGCCGAGCCCATCGCCATCACCGACAACCTCAACTTCGGCAATCCCGAGCGCCCCGAGATCATGGGCCAGATCGTCCGCGCCATCGACGGCATGGCCGAGGCCTGCCGGGCGCTCGACTTCCCCGTCGTCTCGGGCAACGTCAGCCTCTACAACGAGACCAACGGGGCGGCCATTCCGCCGACCCCCACGGTCGGCGGCGTCGGCCTGATCACCGACTACGCCCGCCACGCCGACTTCTCGAACCTCAAGCCCGGCGAGAGCCTGGTGCTGATCGGCGAGACCCGGGGCGAGCTCGGCGCCTCCATGTACCTGCGCGAATGCCTGGGCCGCGAGGATGGCGCCCCGCCGCCGGTGGACCTCGCCGTGGAGCGCCGCAACGGCGAGCTGGTGCGCAGCCTGATCGCCGGCGGCAAGACCGCCACGGTCCACGACCTGTCGGACGGCGGCCTGGTGGCCGCAGCGGCCGAGATGGCCCTGGCCTCCAATGTGGGCGTGCGCCTGAACGTCGACCCCGGCCCCACGGCCCACGCCGAGCTGTTTGGCGAGGATCAGGCCCGCTACCTGGTGGCGGTGGAGGACCCGGGCGAGGTGCTGGCCGCCGCCGCCGCGGCGGGCGTGCCGGCCAAGGTGATCGGCGTCGCCGGCGGCAAGGCCCTGGCCTGCCCCGGCCTGTTCGACCTGCCCCTGGCCGAGCTGCGCCAGGCCCACGAGGGCTGGATGCCGGCCTATATGGGCGAATAGGCATGGGCGAATAGGGGCGGCTGACGCCCGCCCCGGCGCCGCCTCGCCTTACGCTCTCCTAGCGGCGGGCCGCGCCTGCCCCGCGCCCGACCCTGCCCCAGCGGCTCCCGTCCGGGCCGGCGCCGACCTGGGGAAGCAGGCGTCGCGGTTCTCGAACTCGATCAGGACGTGGACGTAGGTGGTGTCGCCGCCGTGGGCCTGGCCCGACAGGGTGACGTGGCGCACCCGGTCGGGATTGGGCTTCAGCTCCAGCCAATAGCGGGCGAGGCGTCGCTCCTTCCTGGCGAGCGCCATGGCGTACTCGTCGGGCCCGGTCCAGATCGCCCCCGGCTCCAGTTCGTCGTAGGCGGAGGCGGGCTTGCCGTACCTCGCCTCCAGGAACGCCGCCGTCCGCTGCATCTGGCCGCGGACCCTGGCCCCATCCCGGTCGCCCAGATTGTCCTTCAGGACCACCAGCTGCGCGCAGACCCCGCCCTGCGGGGTGGCGACGAGGATGTAGTGGTCGGCCTCGGGATGACCTCCCCGCAGGGTCCAGGTCCGGTACTGGTTGGGCTTTTCCAGCGGCTGGACGAAGTGCTTCTCCACCGGATCACCCATGTCCACCCCGAACGGGCCGGCGACGGCCGGGCCGGACGCGGCGCCCGCGGCGATTCCCAGGGCCATGAGCCGCCCGAGGCGGCGGGCGGGTTTCCAGGATCTGCGGGGTCTCATGGTCAGCCTCCGGCGGCGAGCTTGGCCTTGAGGCGTTGAAGCCCCGTGGCGGCGGCCGCGCCGCGTCAGATGGGCATGTCCTTTGGTTGGGGAACGCTCGCCTCCCCCGGCCAGGCTTTTTCCCGGGCGATGGGCCGCAGCAGCGGGCGCCAGGCGGGGCGGCGGGCCTCCACCAGGCTGCGGAGGCGCTCGCTCTGCAGGACCCCGGCCACGAACAGCAGATAGTCGGTCTCATAGGCCCCGCGGTTGCGGATCAGATAGGGGATCGACTCCCCGCCGTCGTTGCGCACGAGGTGGTCCTCGAGGGCGTTCTGCCAGCCCAGCAGGAAGTCGAGCCGCCGGCGGTCGCGGCCGAGCAGCGGCCAGCGCCGGGGCCAGCGCCGCCGCAGCCAGATGAAGGCCTCCTCCAGGACGTGGTGCTTCAGGGTCATGCGCGCCCAGGTGAGTTCGCGCCGCTGGGCCTCGGAGAGCGCCTCGGTGTCGAGGCACAGCAGGTCGATGGTCTTGAGGAGATAGTCCTTGAAGAGGCCGTGCATGTGCTGGTCGGCGGTGGCGCGGACCTCGCGGCGATAGGTGATCACCGCCACGATCACCGCCGCCATGGCCACGGTGAGCGAACAGGCGGTGGCGATGTCCGCCGCCACGCTCCACCGCTCCGCATCCAGGATCGCTTGCGCCTCCGCGCCCATGGCGCCCCCTCCTCTCGGCCCGCCGCACGGCCAGGCAGGCTAGGGGCGCAGAGCCCGGGGCGCTTGGTCAGATGATGGGACGCGGGTGGGCGTTGGGGGCGGCCGCGATCGGCGGGTCAGGCGCCGGCCCGCCGCAGCCCGAAATGCGTAACGACAGTCTGTCGGAGCCGCTAAGCGACTGGTAAAGCTTGGGATTGGGGGAAACCGATGAACAGCAAGCTCACCATTTCAGCCAACATCGCGCACAAGGTCACCTTCGCCTCTCATCAGAACAGCGCGCCAATCCTGCTCGATCTCAAGATCGAGAACCCAAGCGAGATCGCTTTTGAAGGCCTCATCGTCGAGCTGAGTGCAGAGCCCGGATTCCTGACCCCTCGGACTTGGCGCATCGACCGTCTCGACCCCGGGGCGAACATCCACATCCTAGACCGCAAGATCGACCTCAACGCCGGCCTGCTCTTTGAGACCGCCGAAGCGATGACGGCGGAGATCACCATCCGCCTCCTGCGCGAAGACGAGGTCTTGGCCTCTACTCGCTACCCGGTCGAAGTGCTGGCGCGTAACGAATGGGGCGGCGCCGCCCACATGCCGGAGCTCCTGGCTGCGTTTGTCACGCCAAACGATCCGGCGGTCGATCAACTCCTGAAGCGCGCCGCGCAGGTGCTCCAGAGGGCAGGCAAACCCGATGGCCTGAACGGCTACGAGAGCCGCTCCAGTCGACGTGTCTGGGAAATGATCTCGGCGCTCTGGTCGGCGGTTGCGTCCCTCCGCCTGACCTACGCGTTGCCGCCTGCGAGCTTTGAAACGAACGGCCAGAAGATCCGCCCCCCCGGCGCCGTGCTGGAGGGCGGCGTCGCAACCTGCCTCGACACCGCTCTGATGTTCGCGGCCGCCTTGGAGCAGATGGGCCTCAACCCCATTGTTCTCCTGACCAAAGGCCACGCCTTCGTGGGATGCTGGCTGATCCCACAAGAGTTCGGGACGCTGATCTCGGACGATGTGGTGGCGGTGCGAAAGCGCATAGCGCTTGGCGAACTCGTCGTTTTCGAAACGACCCTGGTCACCAACAAGCCGCCGCCGTCGTTCAGCCAGGCCGTGGAGGAAGGCGCGCGGCAGATCGCTCCTGAACGGGAACAGGACTTCATCCTGGCGCTCGACTTGCGTCGTGCGCGCATGCAGCGCTTACGACCGCTGGCGCTTCAGCCTGCTTCGACAGATGCAGACGATGTCGAATCGGAAGCTCTCACCGTTGAAAGTCTTGAGGAGGCCCCGAACCTTCCGGACTTCGACGCCCCCGTCGACACGCCGCAACTCACCCCCCAAGGGAGAGTCGACCAGTGGCGGCGCAAACTCCTGGACCTCACCGTCCGGAATCGTCTGCTTCACGCCAAGCCGAACGCCACCAACCTCAAGCTGATCTGCCCCGATATCGCGCGGCTGGAAGACCTGCTCTCCCAGGGGCAAAAGATCCGCATCAAGCCGATCCCCGCCCTTGAGGGCTTCGGCGCAGGCGGACGCGACGCCGAGCTCCATCATGCGCGAACGGGCGAGGATATCGCCAAGGCGCACGCCCAGCAGGCGCTCGACGCGGGCGAAGTGCTTTCGCCCCTGCCCGCCGAGCAACTCGACGCGCATCTCGTCGAACTCTACCGCAAGGCCAGACTCGATCTGCAGGAAGGCGGGGCGAACACCCTCTTCCTGGCCTTGGGTTTCCTGAACTGGAAACGCTCGGAGTCCGACCCGCGCACCTACAGCGCGCCGCTGATCCTGTTGCCGGTGACACTGGAGCGAAAGAGCGCGCGGTCTGGCGTCGTCCTGTCGGCGCATGAGGACGAACCTCGTTTCAACATGACCTTGCTCGAGCTGCTGCGGCACGACTTCGAGCTGACCATCCCAGAACTTGAAGGCGACTTGCCTGTCGACGAGCACGGCGTCGACGTGCGTTCCGTCTGGACAGTGGTGCGCAGGGCCGTTCGGGACGTCCCCGGCTTCGAGGTCGTGGAAGAACTGAGCCTCGGGGTCTTCTCCTTCGCCAAATACCTGATGTGGAAGGACCTCACGGACCGGGCGGAGCAGCTGAAAGCGAGCCCGGTGGTTCGGCACCTCATCGAGACTCCTCGGGAGCCGTTTCAGGGACCCGCCGGCGACTTCCCCACGCCGGATCGGCTGGACGCAGAAATCCCCACCGCCGAGCTTTTCGCGCCTCTCCCTGCGGACTCCTCGCAGCTCTCGGCAGTGGTGGCTTCCGGCCGCGGTTGCAATTTCGTGCTGGATGGTCCCCCCGGCACGGGCAAGTCGCAGACGATCGCCAACATGATCGCGCACAACCTCGCGCTGGGCCGCAAGGTTCTATTCGTAGCCGAGAAGATGGCGGCGCTGGAGGTCGTCTACCGACGCCTTGCGGAACGCGGCCTCGACGCGTTCTGTCTCGAACTGCACTCCAACAAGGCCAACAAGGCGGGCGTTATCCAACAGCTGGGACGAGCCTGGGACACCCGCGATGCGATCGCCGAGAAGGAGTGGAATGAACAGACGGGTAAGCTCGCCAAGCTGCGTCAGGAACTGAACGATCTCGTCGCACTGCTGCACCGTCGACACGACAATGGCCTGACGCTGTTCGAAGCCATTGGTCGGGTCATCCGCGACGCCGACGCACGTACGCCGGACCTGGGATGGCCCACCACGACACAGCATGGTCGAGACCGCCTCGAACGCATGCGCGAAGCCTGCCGCGCCCTCGATCGGCAGTTCGAGCCCGTGCGCCACCTCGACAGCGAAGCGTTCGGCCTCATCGCCGCCGATGATTTCACCGGCGCGTGGCAGAACGAGATGATTGCGGCGACGACCGCATTGGCCCGGGCGGGCGAGGCCGCGCTGGAATGCCGCCGCGCGCTTCTGAACTGCCTGAAGATCGCCGACACCCCCGGCAATCGGGCCGGCTTGGCCGCGCTGACCGACCTATCCGAGGCGATCGACCAAGCGCACGGCCTCGACCTGGCCTTTGCTTTCCAGCCCGATGCGCCAGCCGTCATTGAAGCACTGGAACGGGCGCAGGAGCATCTCAGCGCCTATCGTTCGGCCGAACGACAGCTGTCACAACCCTACCCGGCGGAAGCCTGTCGTCGCGTCCCCATTGCGGCCCTGCGCGAACGGCTGGCCAAGGCGGACAAGGCCATCTGGCCCCTCAGCGCCATCGGCAGGGCGGGCGTCAACTCGGCGCTCAAGGCCGCCGGCGGCCTCCCCGCCAAGCCGGACGCGCGAGCCGACCTGCCGCTCTTGCAGGCCCAACTCGACGAACTGGAGAAGCTGGACGGCCTAGCCGCGCAGGCAGGTCGCGCTTCGGTCTGGACCGGGCTAACGACGGACGAGACGCGCCTGGAGCGCACCCTCGCCGTGGCCCGCCGCCTGCGAGAGGCGACCTCCAAGCTCGCGCCGAGCGCCGAGGCGCTGGTAGAGCTTCGCGCCGGCGTCCGCCAGGCCACGGTGGAAGGGAACGAACTGCGCGGCGAGGCCATGCCTATCCGCCAGGCGACGAAGGCCTGGCGGGACGTTCACGCCGCCCTTGAGGCCGCGATTGAGCGCTTCTGCGAAGCGGCGCGCTGTGAAGCCCCCCTAGACGCCCCAGACCTCCTGAGCCGCATCGCCGGATTGGCGCGGGCTGTCTTGGACAACCAGCCGCGGCTGCGGGACTGGAGCCTGTGGCGCAAGGCCCGACGGGAAGCGTTGGACGTCGAGCTGGACGCCATCGTTGCGGGCCTAGAGGCCGGGCGTCTGCAACCAGGCGAGTGCCTGACCCAGTTCGAAACCGCCTACGCTCGCTGGTGGGCGGCCGGGCAGATCGACAGCGATGACCGGCTGCGGTTCTTCACGCCCAGCGAGGAGAGCGACCGTATCGCCGCCTTCCGCGCCCTCGACGACAAGGTGGCGGACCTCACCGTGCGCTACATCCGCGCCAAGATCTCCGGCCAGATCCCCGACCGGAACAGCGTGCCGAAGGCGTCGGGCTACGGCGTCCTGCGCCATCAGCTGACGCTCCAGAAGCCGCGCAAGTCCATCCGGAGCCTGCTCACCGAAATGGGAGCCGACTTCACGACACTTGCCCCCTGCATGCTCATGAGCCCGCTGTCGGTGGCGCAATATCTGCCGGCAGAGACCCAGCTGTTCGACCTGGTGATCCTCGACGAGGCCAGCCAGATCACCACGTGGGACGCGATCGGCAGCCTGGCGCGCGGACGTCAGGTGGTTATCGCGGGGGATCCGAGGCAGATGCCCCCGACCAACTTCTTCCAACGCGGCCCCGGGGCGCCCGCGGACGAGGAGATCGACGACAGCGTCGAGGAGGACCTGGAAAGCATCCTGGACGAATGTCTATCGGCGGGGCTGCCGCGCCACACGCTCGAATGGCACTACCGATCGCGCCACGAGAGTCTGATCTCGTTCTCCAACCACCGCTACTACGAAAGCCGGCTGGTCACCTTCCCCTCGGCGGTGACGCGGGACACCATGGTGAGCCTGCGCCGTGTCGCCGGCGTTTACGCTAAGGGCAAGGCGAGGACGAACGCGATCGAGGCCAAGGCCCTCGTCGAGGAGGCCGTTCGTCGGCTGAGAGACCCCGAGTTCGGCGGCAGGGGCAAGTCGCTGGCGATCATCACGCTGAACTCCGAGCAACAGCGTCTGGTCGAAGACCTCCTGGACAAGGAACGCGCGCGACACCCCGCTCTGGAGCGCTTCTTCGGCGACAACTGTCTGGAGCCGGTTGTCGTGAAGAATCTGGAGACCGTGCAGGGTGACGAACGCGACCTGATCCTGCTTGGGATCGGCTACGGCCCCGAGACGCCCGGCGCGCCGACGATGAGCATGAATTTTGGCCCCCTCAACCGCGCCGGCGGCTGGCGGCGACTGAACGTGGCCGTCACACGGGCGCGGGAAGAGATGGTCATCTTCGCCTCCTTCGGGCCTGAGATGATCGATCTCAACCGGACCTCGGCAGAGGCGGTGCGGGATCTCAAGCATCTCCTGGAATTCGCCGAACGGGGGCCCCGAGCGCTGGCCGAGGCGGTCCGGGGCTCGATCGGCGGCTTTGAATCGCCTTTCGAGGAGGCTGTCGCTCGAGGGCTGCGCGAAAAGGGCTGGACGGTCGTGCCGCAGATCGGCGTGTCACGGTTCCGGATCGACCTCGGCGTCGTGCACCCCGACTACCCCGGCGTCTATCTGGCTGGCGTCGAATGTGACGGCGCCGCCTATCACAGCGCCGCGACGGCGAGGGATCGCGACAAGGTGCGTGGAGCGATCCTCAAAGGCCTCGGCTGGGAACTGGTGCGGGTCTGGTCCACGGCCTGGTGGCACGATCCAGTCGACGCCCTGGAGCGGCTGGACGCGGAGCTGCACCGACTTCTGGAGGCGGATCGGGCCCGTCGTGCGACGACCGTCACGGAACCCAAGGAACCGGAGCAGGCCTCGGCCTCGGAGGACCGGGCGACCATGCCGTTGGAGCCGGCTCCCCTCGACCTTCCTGCCTTCGCGGTGGAATCAACGCGCTCGGCCGAATTCGCGCGCGCACCCTCGTCGCCCGCCGCGCCGCGCAGAACGAGCGAGGTCTATCGAGCGACCGATCTGTCGGACGAGACCGGCCTGCGCCCCGATCTGTTCCAGCAGGAAGATTACCGCCCGACGCTGGAGCGGCTGCTGCGCCGAGTGGTGGACCAGGAGGCGCCGTTACGGCTCGACATTCTCGTCTCACGGATCGCCAGCGCCCACGGTTTTGGGCGCGCAGGGCGCCTCATTCGGGAACGGGTGGAAAGTCTGACCCGGGCCTTGTTCCCGGTGCTGGACGACCGCGAGGGACTGAGCTTCGTCTGGGCCGACTGGACGATGGTGGAAACCTGGTCGCAGGCGCGCCCGCCAGCGTCCGAGAAAGACATCCGCTTTATCGACGAAATCCCGATGGCCGAACTCGCCGCCATGGCGCGGCAGGTGCAAAGCGCAGACCCTGTGGTCGAGGTGGCGCGGCGCTTCGGCGTACGGCGAGTGTCGGCGGCGGCGCGGCGGAGGATCGAGACCGCCATCGCCGACCTTCACGAGGCCGCGGACCTGGCTGATCAGCAGGCTTCCTAGGGCTCGGGCCTCTCGGTCGCCCCCTCCGGCCCTGCGGGGCGCCTCTCCCAAAGGGCGGAGGATCCCTGGAGGCCTCAACCTCGCGCGGCGGGTGCGGATGTGTCAGCTTGGCGGCATGAGCGAGCGGATGGGCGCGCGGCCGCATCTGGAGCGGGCGACGGCGATGGTGGGGCGGCCGGGATCGCGGGCAGCGATTCCGACGCCGGCGGCGGTGCTGGACCTGGACGCCTTCAAGGCGAACCTGGCGCGGATGGCCGGGCGGGCGCGGGATGCGGGCCTGGCGCTGCGCCCCCACGCCAAGTCGCACAAATGCGCCTGGGTGGCGCGGCGGCAGCTGGAGGCCGGGGCGGTGGGGATCTGCTGCGCCAAGCTGGCCGAGGCCGAGGCCATGGCGGCGGCGGGGATCGGCGCCATCCTGGTCACCTCGCCCATCGCCGGCGAGGCGCCGGCGACGCGGGCGGCCGCCCTGGGCGGACGGCTCGCGGACTTCCGCATCGTGCTGGACCATGTGGACGGTGCGGCCGAGCTGGCGGCGGCAGCCGGGCGCGCAGGGCTGGCCGAGCCGATCCGGGTGCTGGTGGATGTGGACGTGGGGCTCGGCCGCACGGGGGTGCGCGACGTGGCCCAGGCGCGCGAGGTCGCCCGCGCGGTGGCGGCGGAGCCGCGGCTGCGGCTGATTGGGGTGCAGGGCTATGGCGGCCACTGGCAGCATATGACGGGCGCCGCGGCCCGCGCGGCGGCGGTGGCCGAGGGCATGCAGCGCCTGAGCGCCGCGGCCGAAGCCCTGCGCGCCGACGGCCACGCCATCGAGGTGATCACCGGCGGAGGCACGGGCACCTTCGGCGCCGATGCGGCCCTGCGGGTGCTGACCGAGGTGCAGCCGGGCTCCTACGCCTTCATGGACCGGGAATACCGCGAGGCCCTGGGGGACGACCCCGAGGGCGCCTACGCCCAGAGCCTGACCATCGCCACGACGGTGATCAGCGTGAACCACCCCGAATGGGTGACGGTGGACGCCGGGCTGAAGGCGTTCTCCACCGACGGCCCCCTGCCTCAGGCGGTGACGCCGGGGTTCGAGGGCTGCGCCTACCGCTTCTTCGGCGATGAGCACGGGCGGCTGATGCGGCCTGCGGGGCGCAGCGTGGCCCGGGGCGAGCGCGTGGCCTTTGCGCCCGGGCACATCGACCCGACCCTCGACCGCCATGACGTGCTGCATCTGGTGCGCGGGGACGTTCTGGAGGCCATCGTCCCGATCGAGGCGCGGGGGGCGAGCCAGTAGCCGCATGAGCACTGATGATCCCGACCGCGCCCTGAAGGTGCGCCTGGCCGCCCACGAGGTGCTGCTGCGGCGGCTGCTGGCCGAGGTGGAGGCCGAGATGCCGGGGACGCTGGACCGGCTGGCCGGGCCCTATGAAACCGCCGGGCGGCCCCCGGAGGCGTTCCAGGCCTTCGTGGCCGAGGTGGACGACCATGTGAGCCTGATCCTGTCGCAGGTGCGGGCGGACCTGAAGGGCGACTAGGACTCCAGGGCCCGCTGGAGCAGGCCGAGGGCGGCGGCGGCGAAGGCCTGCATGTTGGCGGCGCGGTCGGCCTCGCCGGTCTCGATGGTGACCACCGCCTCCATGGGGCCGGAGACGGCGACGCAGGTATGGCCGGCGGCGTCGCCGTAAGGATTGCCGGCGGGGCCGGCGGCGCCGATCTCGGAGAGTCCCCAGGTGGCGCCGAAGCGCTCGCGGGCGGTGCGGGCCAGGAGCAGGGCGTAGGGCTCGCTGGCCGAGCGCATTCCCGCCACCGCCTCGCGGGGAATGTCCATGAGCAGCACCCGGGCCCTCGGCGTATAGACCACCGCTCCGCCCAGGTAATATTTCGAGGCCCCGGGCACGGCGAGCAGGGCCGCCGAGACGAGCCCCCCGGACGAGCTCTCGGCCACGGCCACGGTCTGGCCCGCGGCCACGAGGCGGTCGGCGATCGCCGCCGCCAGGGCGTTCAAGTCGGTCATTGCTCCCCTCCGGCTTCCGCGCCCATGATGGCCGCTTTCGAACCAGAACAATATTCCCGGGGAGATTTCGATGGACGCCCATTCTCAGTGGACGGGGCTGGACGCGGGCCGCCTGGAGCGGATCGGCGATCACCTGCAGCGCTACTATGTGGAGCCTGGCAAGATCGCCGGCTGCCAGGTGGCGGTGGCCCGCCACGGGCACCTCGCCTATTCGCGCGCCTTCGGACTGATGGACATCGAGCGGGGCAAGCCCGCCCGGGACGACACCATCTACCGCATCTATTCCATGACCAAGCCCATCGCCTCGGTGGCGCTGATGACGCTGTACGAGCAGGGCCTGTTCCAGCTGAACGATCCGGTGGAGCGCTACGCCCCCTCGTGGCGGAACCATCGGGTGTGGGTGTCTGGCGAAGGCGAGGAGATGGTGACCGAGGCGCCCGCGCGACCCGTCACCTTCCGGGACGTGCTCACCCACACCGCCGGCTTCACCTATGGCGGCGGCCTGCCGGGGGTGGGCATCCAGCACCCCATCGACAAGGTGTACCGGGCCCTGAAGATCCGCTCGTTCGGCGGCGCCGACACCATGGAAAGCTTCCTGGACAAGATGGGTCAGGCGCCCCTGCGCTTCCAGCCGGGAACGGCCTGGATGTACTCCCTCGCCACCGACGTGGTGGGGGCGCTGGTGGAGGTGATCTCGGGCAAGCCCCTCGACCAGTACCTTTCCGAAACGATCTTCGAGCCCCTGGGCATGAAGGACACCGCCTTCCAGGTGGCGCCCGAGAAGAAGGACCGCTTCGCCGCCAACTACCGCCGCGGGCCCGACAAGCGGCTGGAGCTGATCGACGACCCCGAGACCTCGGCCTATCTGCAGAAACCGGGCTTCCTGTCGGGGGGCGGCGGCCTGACCGGCACCACCGCCGACTATCTGCGCTTCTGCGAGATGCTGCGCCGGGGCGGCGAGCTGGACGGCCACCGGGTGCTGGGGCCGCGCACCATCGAGCTGATGCACATGAACCACCTGCCCGGCGGGCGCAGCCTGACCGAGCTGGCCATCGGGGCCTTCTCAGAGACGGCCTATGACGGGGTGGGCTTCGGCCTGGGCTTCGCCTCCACCCTCGGCCAGTTGCAGAGCGGCGGCTACGGCCAGGGCGACTACTACTGGGGCGGGGCCGCCTCGACGATCTTCTGGGTCGACCCCAAGGAAGACCTGAGCGTCGTCTTCATGACCCAGCTGATGCCTTCGGCGACCTTCAACTTCCGGGGCCAGCTGAAGAACATCATCTATTCGGCGATCATCGACTAGGCCGGCGGGCGGGGGTAGAACCCCCGCCATGCCCATGGCCCTCGAAGACTTGGAAGCCGCCCTGCGCGAAGGCTTCCCCGACGCCGACATCCAGATCCAGGACCTGGCCGGCGACGGCGATCACTACCGCGCCCGCATCGTCTCCAAGGCGTTCGCCGGCCTGCCCCGGGTGCGCCAGCACCAGCTCGTCTACGCCGCCCTGAAGGGCAAGATGGGCGGCGAGCTGCACGCCCTGGCCCTCGAGACGTCCGCCCCCGCGTGAGCCGGGCGGCATGAGCAGCCTGGCGCAGCGGCTCTCGCCGTGGCGCGCGGCGCCGGTGCTGCTGGCGCTGACGGTGCTGTTCTGGGCGGGCAACTCCATCGCCGGACGAGCCATGGCCGGAGCGATCTCGCCCCTGGCGCTGTCGTTCCTGCGCTGGAGCACGGCGCTCTTGCTGGTGACGCCCTTCGCCTGGCGGGGGCTGAAGGCCGATGCGCCCGAGCTGCTGCGCCGCTGGCGGACGGTGCTCGCCCTGTCGCTGACCGGGGTCACGAGCTTCGGCGTCCTGCTCTACTTCGGCCTGCACACCACCACGGCCCTGAACAGCATCCTCCTGCAGGCGGCGATCCCGCCCCTGGTGATGCTGATGGCCTGGGCGGCCTTCGGCGAGCGCACCGGGCGGGCCGAGGTCGTGGGCGTCGCCCTCTCGCTGCTGGGGGTGGTGGCGGTGATCACGCGCGGCCGGCCCTGGGACCTCGTCCGCCTCGCGCTCAACCCCGGCGACGGGCTGATCCTGATCGGGGTGGTGCTCTATGCGGTCTATTCGCTGCTGCTGCGCCGCAGGCCGGCGGTGGCGCCCCTGAGCCTCCTCTGGGCCACCTTCGCGGTGAGCGCCCTGGTCCTCGCCCCCGCCTATCTGGCCGACCTCGCCTTCGGCCATCCGCCGCCGTTCTCGGCCAGGGCGGCGGCCGGGGTGGCCTATGTGGCGATCTTCCCCTCGTTCCTGGCCTACCTCTTCTATAACCGGGGGATCGAGCTGATCGGCGCAGGCCGGGCCAGCCAGTTCCTGCACCTTCAGCCGGTGTTCGGCGCGCTCCTGGCCGTGCTGCTGCTGGGCGAGAGGTTCCAGCCCTTCCACGCCGCCGGCTTCGCCCTGATCGGCGCGGGCATCGGCCTCAGCGCCTGGGCCGCCAGGACGGCGGCGGCCTGAAATCCTCCACGCGCGCCTGTCGGGATCGCCGGGCCACGCACGTCCTTGGGACGCACACGGCATCAACCGGAGGACCTTCCATGGCTGGCGACCGCATCAAGGGCCCGGCGTCCTATTTCCCCTCGATCGAGCGGACCTACGGCCGCCCCGTGGCCGAATGGCAGGCCCTGGTGAGGGCCGCCGCCCCCGCCCGGCACATGGACCTCGTGGCCATGCTGAAGACCGAACACGGCCTCGGCCACGGCCACGCCAACGCCATCGTCGCCGCCACCCTGGCGGAGGACCGGGGGTAGCGGCGGTCCGCCAGCCGCCCCCTATTCTGCCCGGACGGCCACCTGGTCGAGGGCGGCGGCGAGGCGAGCCACGGCGGCGGGGACATCGGCAAGCTTGTCGAGGCCGAAGAGGCCAAGGCGGAAGGTGCGGAAGTCGGGGCCTTCGTCCACCATCAGCGGCACGCCCGCGGCGATCTGGACGCCGGCGGCGACGAAGCGGCGGCCGGCCTGGATCTCGGGATCGTCGGTATAGGCGACCACCACACCGGGGGCGCCGAAGCCCTCGGCGGCCACCGAGGCGATCTGGCGTTCGGCCAGCAGGGCGCGGACCCGGCGGCCGAGGTCCCACTGGGCCGCTCGCAGGGCGTCAAAGCCCATGGCCCGGGCCTCGAGCATGGCGTCCCGCAGGGTGCGCAGGGCGTCGGTGGGCATGGTGGCGTGATAGGCATGGCCGCCGGCCAGATAGGCCTCGGTGATGGTCAGCCACTTGCCGAGATCGACGGCGAAGCTGGTGGACCTGGCCGCGCGGCAGGCCTCCAGCGCCGCTGCGCGCATCATCACCAGGCCCGCCGAGGGCGGCGCGGACCAGACCTTCTGCGGAGCCGAGACCAGGACGTCCACGCCGAGGGCCTCCATGTCCACCCAGATGCAGCCCGAGGCCACGCCGTCCAGCACGAAGAGGCCGCCCACGGCGTGGGTCGCCTCGGCGAGGGCGGTCACATAGGCGTCGGGCAGGATGATCCCCGAGGCCGTCTCCACATGAGGGGCGAACACCACCTCGGGCCGCCGCTCGCGGATGGCGGCGACAACCTCCTCGATCGGCGGCGGGGCGTAGGGCGCCGCGGCCCCTTCGCCCTGGCGGCGGGCCTTCAGCACGGTCTCCTCGGCGGGGATGGCCCCGGCCTCGAAGATCTGGCTCCAGCGGTAGGAGAACAGGCCGTTGCGGACCACCAGAACCCGGCGCCCGGTGGCGAACTGCCGGGCGACGGCCTCCATGGCGTAGGTGCCCCCGCCCGGGACGATCACCGCCCGCTCGGCCTTGTGGACCTCGCAGAGCACCTGATGGATGTCGCGCATGACCGTCTGGAACGCCGCGCTCATGTGGTTGAGCGAGCGGTCGGTGAACACCACCGAGAACTCCAGCAGGCCATCGGGGTCGATGTCGGGGCGCAGGCCGGGCATGGGGATCTCCGAAGCTGGCGTCCGGGCGGGCCGGACGAAAGGCCCCGGCTGAGCAGGAAAGCGCCCGCGCCGCAAGCACCCTCGATCACCCCACGAGCGCAACGGGCCTCCCGGGGATCGCTCCCCAGGAGGCCCGCCGACCGGGCTTTCCTGGACCTAGAACTCGGTGGAAAGGGTGAACTGCACCGTCCGCCGGGGGCCGGGCCGGAAGGTGGCCGGGGTGTTGGTGGTGGTGGAGATGGTGCCGAGGTAGTCCTCGTCCAGCAGGTTGTCGACGTTCACCCGGGCCTTGACGTTCTTGAGGTAGCCCCAGTCCACGCCGTCTCCGAGGTCGAGGTAGGCGGCGAGGATCGTGTAGCCGTCGGTCTTCTCGCTGTTCACGAAGTTGGTGTAGCGGTCCGAGATCGTCCGGGCCGACAGGTTGAAGATCACTCCCTCCGTGGGCTCGATGGTGACGCCACCCTGGAACACCCATTTCGGGAAATCGGGCACGCGGTTGCCGGCGATCATGAACGTCGAGAAATTGTCCTTAAATTCCGAGACGTTGTACGACAGGTTGGCGTTGAAATAGAGCTTGCCGCCAAGCAGCTCGGGCTTCCACTGGCCGCTGAACTCGGCGCCGTGGGCCTCCACCGCCCCGACGTTCTGGAAGAACGTCTCGGTGGTGGTGCTGCCCGGCACCGGCGAAGCGTAGGACTGCAGCCGGTTGGTGAACCGGGTGAAGTAGGCCACCAGCGAAGCGTTGAACGTGGGCTGATTGGTCCGCACGCCCAGCTCATAGTTCTTGGCCTTCTCCGCATCGGGGCCCGGAGCGGCGGGGCTGGCCAGGGCGAAGATGTCGTCCGCCCCGCGCGGCAGGGCCATGTTCTCGGAATAGGACGCGAAGATCTGCTCGCGGCCGGTGATCGACCAGACCGCGCCCACCTGGGGCAGGAAATAGTCCTTCCAGTTGTCGGTGATGGCGGGCTGGCGCTGGGCGATGAAGTCCGCCGGGTTCCGGTAGCCCCTGATCTCGTAGTCGATGTCGAGGCCCTTGAAGCCCACGTCCAGCTTCAGGGCGTTGTCCAGCAGGCTGATCGTGTCCTTGAGGAAGACCTGGGTGGTCTTGCGGTTGGACTTGAAGTTGCGCTGCAGGTGGACCGGCTCGTTGAACAGCGGCGCGCCGTCCGGGTGGCCGTTCTCGACGTTATAACGCTGCTGGGTGCGGTGGTAGTCGTCGTCCTCGAACCAGGCGCCGGCCTGAACGGTGTGGGCGCCGAAGCGCCAGGTGAGCGAGCCGTTCACCCCCTGACGCGCGCCGTCGATGGTGGAGAGGCCGTACTGGATGCCCCGGGGCGCGACGACGCCGGGCACGATCCCCACCTGGGTGGCGTGGCTCGAGAGCGAGGTGGAATAGGCCTCGGGCGAGACGCCGTAGCCTTCCTTGTCCTCGTAGTAGGCGGTGAGCGACAGCTCGAGGTTCTCGGCCAGGGCGCTCTTCAGGGTGAGGGCGTAGAGGTGGTCCTCACGGCTGTTGATGGCGAACTTGTAGTACTGGTTGTAGGCGGTGTTCGAATAGGGCGGCGCCGTGGCGCTGGCGATCGGCAGGGACGTGGCCGTGGCGGGCGAGCCGAAGGCCCCCGGCTGCGGGATGTAGCCCAGATAGGCGAAGCTGCGGCCCGCACGGCCGAAGATGTCTCCCGCCGTCCCCTCGTACTGGGCCTTGTTGATCGAGGGGCTGTCGTAGTCGAAGTACGTGTTGTGCACCGTCTGGAAGGTGAGCGAGCCGGCGCTCCAGCGGTAGCGGCCCTGGGCCTCGTAGTGGTCGCGGTCGATGGAGCCCGGGCCGCGCCACAGTTCGCCCGACACGGTGGAGGCGCTGACGAAGGCGGAGAAGCCGTTGTGCTCGCCGGTGTCGATGCGGCCGAAGGCGCGCAGCAACTCGTCCGAGCCGCGGGTCAGGCTGGCCCGGCCGCCGAAGGTCTCGGCCGGGCCGCGGCTGATGTAGCTGACGATGGGGCCCAGGGAGGCGTAGCTGGCCAGGGAGACGTCGCCGGCCCCCGACGAGGCCGTCACCCGGGCGAGGTTCTCGTTGTCCACGTAGCGGTAGATGGGCGAGCCGCCGAACTGGTCGGAGCGGCCCATGGGCACGTCGTCCAGCAGGAATCCGATCTGCTGGAAGTTGAAGGCGCGCACCGAAACCGAGTTGCCGAACTCGTACATGCCCAGGGCGTCATTGGCCTGGACGTTGAAGCCCGGCAGGCTCTCCAGCATCTTCAGGCCGGTGATCCCGGCCGGCGCCGACAGCAAGGCGTCGCTGGTGATCGAGATGGTGGCGGTGGGCTCGTCGGCGCCGATGGCGATGGTGGCCTCGGTAAGGCGAGAGCCGGTGACCACCAGCTCCTCCACCGCAGCGGGCTGGTCATCGGCCAGGGCCGGCGTGGCGAGCATGGTGGCGGCGAGCAGCGCGGACTTCAGCGCATGGGCCGCGGGCAGGCGGACGCCTTTGACAGTCATGTTGATCCCCAATCCCCTTTGTCTTTGCGACGGCGCGGGCGGCCGCCTGAGACGAAGCTGGCGCTGGAACGGCGATACGCCACCGCCCGAGCGGCGGACGGGGCGCAGTTGTGCTGCGGCGCCCAAGCGTACGGCGCCGCGCGTGCTGCATCGCACAACGAGTGAACTTCGGTCGGCGACCGTCGGAATGTCGCAAGCCCTAGGCGTCGCCGGGCGGGGAAGCTATGGAGCCGCGACCTTGCTGGCTGGGACTAAAGACCTGTGCGCATCGCCATCGCTTCCGACCACGCCGCCGTCGACCTGAAGGCGGAGCTGCGCGAATATCTGATCGGCCTTGGCCACGAGGTGGCCGACCTCGGCCCGGAGACCGCCGACCGGGTGGACTATCCCGACTATGGCTACAAGCTGGCCTCGGTGGTGGCCGAGGGGATCGCCGAACGGGGCGTGGTCCTGTGCGGCTCGGGGATCGGCATCTCCATCGCCGTGAACCGCCATCCGGCCTGCCGCTGCGCCCTGGTTTCCGAGCCCCTGTCGGCCGCCCTGGCCCGGGAGCACAACGACGCCAACGTTCTGGCCATGGGCGCGCGCCTGACCGGCGTGGACATGGCCAAGGCCTGCCTCGATGCGTTCCTCGCCACCGACTTCGGCGGCGGCCGCCACGGCCCCCGGGTGGACAAGCTCTCCAACCCCGAGTTCTGAGCCGCCAGGACGGCGGCGAGGGCTCCTCCCTTGGGGGAGGTGGCCTGAAGGGCCGGAAAAGGGCTCGCCCCCCGACGCCTCCGCATCACCCTCCCCCCTTCCGCGCGGGGCTCCCCAAAGGGGGAAGCATCTGGGCATCTTCGGAGTGACGGGCCGGGCGAATGGCGGCAAGAAGAGGGCCGCGAGGCAAGGAGGGCCCTCTGGAACAGATCGTCATCGTCCTGATCATGCTGGCCGCGGTGGTGGTCAGCGGCATCCTGGCGCGCTGGACCGGCATCGCCCTGCCGATCATGCAGATTCTGTTCGGCGCCGGGATTGCGCTCTCGCCCATCGAGACGGTGGTGCTGGACCCCGAGCTGTTCTTCGTCCTCTTCCTGCCGCCGCTGCTGTTCCTCGACGGCTGGCGGATCCCCAAGAGCGAACTGTTCCGCGACAAGGTGATCATCATCGAGCTCGCCCTGGGCCTGGTGATCCTCACCGTGGCCGGGGTGGGCCTGCTGATCCACTGGATGATCCCGGCCATGCCCCTGGCCGTGGCCTTCGCCCTGGCGGCCATCGTCTCGCCCACCGACCCCATCGCCGTGCAGGCGGTGGCGGCGCGCACGCCGATCCCCCGCCGGATGATGCACATCCTCGAAGGGGAATCCCTGCTGAACGACGCCTCGGGCCTGGTGTGCATGCGCTTCGCCGTGGCCGCCATGCTGACCGGCGCCTTCTCCCTGACGGCGGCCATCGGGACCTTCTTCTGGCTGGCCATCGGCGGCCTCGCCATCGGGGTGGCCACCGCCTATCTGATCAGCAAGGCCAAGGGCTTCGCCGCCGCGCATCTGGGCGAGGACAGCGGCGCGCAGATCATCATCAGCCTGCTGATCCCTTTCACGGCCTATCTGATCGCCGAGCACCTGCACTGCTCGGGCATCCTGGCGGCCGTCGCCGCCGGCATCACCATGACCTTCGCCGAGACGGGCGCCCTGGCGGTGACGCGGGTGCGGCGCACGGCGGTGTGGGACACGGTGCAGTTCGCCGCCAGCGGCGCCATCTTCGTCCTGCTGGGCGAGCAGTTGCCGAGCATCGCCACGAGCGCCGCCGAGACTGTGCGCCTGACCGGCCACAGCGAGCCCTGGTGGCTGGCCGTTTATGTGCTGGCCATCGTAGCGGCCCTGGGCGTCCTGCGGTTCGCCTGGGTGTGGGGCTCGCTGCGCCTGACTTGGTTCCGGGCCCGGCTGCGCGGCGAACGGAATCCGAAGGTGAGCCGGCGACTGGTGCTGGCCATGTCCCTGGCCGGGGTGCGCGGGGCCATCACCCTGGCCGGCATCCTGACCCTGCCGCTGACCCTGCGCGACGGCTCGCCCTTCCCTGCCCGGGACCTGGCCATCTTCCTGGCCGCGGGGGTGATCATCGTCACCCTGCTGATCGCCACCTTCGCCCTGCCCCCGATCCTGAAGGGCCTGGAGCTGCCCCCTGACCCGTCGGCCCAGGCCCAGGAGGAAGCCGCGCGGATCGCCGCCGCCGAGGCCGCCCTGCGGGCCATCGACGCCGAGCAGCACCGGCTCGCCGCCGGCCGGGCCGACGCCGACCTATACGCCGACGCCGCGACCCGGGTGATGGAGCTGTACCGCCTGCGGATAGACGGCCGGGGCCTGGACGCCGAGAGCCGCCTGCAGCGACGGCGGCTGGAGGAGATCGAACGCGCCCTGCGGCTGGCGGGCCTCAAGGCCGAGCGCGCCCGGCTCTACGCCGCCGGCCGGGCCGGGGAGCTGCCCGAGGACGCCGTCCGCCGCCTGGTCAGGGAGATCGATCTCCTGGAAGCCCGCTACAGCTCGACCCCGGCGCACTGATGGCGCGAGGCCAGGTCCGCCGGGCGCAGGCGTCCGGCGCCGCTTGACCCCGCGCGCCCCCGTCCCTAGCTCTGGGGCGACTGTGAAGGGACTCCCGGGCGCGACCCGGGGCTGACGACTATCCGCCGAAAGGGCGACCGATGACCGACGCTGTGACCGCCAACCCCGTCCACAACTGGATCGCCCAGGCGGTGGCGGACCATCCGGTGATCCTGTTCATGAAGGGCGTGCCGGAACAGCCCCGCTGCGGCTTCTCGGCCGTGGTGGTGCAGATCCTGGATCACCTGGGCGTCGACTTCACCGGCGTCGACGTGCTGCAGAACGAGCAGCTGCGCGAGGGCATCAAGACCTTCTCCGACTGGCCGACCATCCCGCAGCTCTATGTGAAGGGCGAGTTCATCGGCGGCGCCGACATCGTCCGCGAGATGTTCCAATCGGGCGAGCTGAAGACCTTCCTCGCGGAAAAGGGCGTGCTGGAAGCGTGACCGCCCTGCTCGAGCCGCCGGAGGGCCGGCAGGTCTTCCGCCTGACGTTCGAGCCCACGCCAGACGACATCGACGAGAACGGCCACGTGAACAACGTGGTCTATCTGCGCTGGGCCCAGGACATGGGCACGGCCCACTGGCGCAGCCGCGCCTCGGCCGAGGACCAGGCCACCTGGGCCTGGGTGGCCCTGCGCCACGAGGTGGACTATCGCCGCGCCCTGTTGCCCGGGGAGATCGCCCACGGGCGCACCTGGGTCTCGGACCAGGCGCAGGGGCCGCGCTTCGACCGCTTCATCCGCATCGACGGCCCCGACGGCCAGATGTGCGCCCAGGTGAAGACCACCTGGGTGCTGATCGAACAAGCCACCGGTCGGCCCCGACGGGTGCCGCCGCACATGGTGCAGATGTTCATCTAGCGAGGCGTCGACGGCGCGGGGGATGAACCCTGCCGCCGTTCGGGGGTTGGACTCTGCACTGGGGCCAACTTCCACGGACGCTCATGACGCTTTCCACCCTCGCCCAAGACGTGGCCGCGCGCCTCACCTGGCTGCCGGCCTGGGTGGTGGGCCTGGTCTTCATCGCCGCCGCCCTGGCGGCCGCCCTGGTGCTGCACGGCCTGCTGGTGCGGGCCATCCGCCGGGGCCTGCGCAAGCGCAGCGAGTTCACCCGCTCCCTGGCCATCCGCACCCGCGGCCCCGGCCGCCTGGCGCTGATGTTCCTGGCGGCGAGCTGGTCGGTGCGGGTGAGCCCCATCTCGGGGAAGGAGGCGGCCTTTATCCAGCATGCGCTGCTGGTGTCGTTCATCATCCTGGTGGGCTGGGCGGTGTTGACCGCCGTGGACATCGGGGCGGCGCTCTACATGAAGCGCTACCGGATCGACGTGGCCGACAACCTGCTGGCCCGCAAGCACCTGACCCAGGTGCGCATCCTGCGCCGGGCCAT
Source organism: Phenylobacterium composti DSM 19425 (assembly GCF_059568645.1). Taxonomy (NCBI): domain Bacteria; kingdom Pseudomonadati; phylum Pseudomonadota; class Alphaproteobacteria; order Caulobacterales; family Caulobacteraceae; genus Phenylobacterium; species Phenylobacterium composti. The sequence goes on from NZ_JCANTT010000013.1 coordinate 143,957, forward strand.
CACCGTGCTGGTGATCCTGCTCACCGCCGCCTTCGCCCTGATGACCATCCCGGCGGTGCGGCAGCTGGGGGTCAGCCTGCTGGCGGCGGGCGGCGCGGCGGGGATCATCGTGGGCCTGGCCCTGCAGCCGGTGCTGTCGAACATCATGGCGGGGATCCAGATCGCCCTTACCCAGCCGATCCGCATCGACGATGCGGTGATCGTCGAGGGCGAGTGGGGCGTGGTGGAGGAGATCACCTCGGCCTATGTGGTGATCCGCATCTGGGACAAGCGGCGGCTGATCGTGCCGCTGAAATACTTCCTGGAGACGCCGTTCCAGAACTGGACCCGGACCACCGCCGACCTGCTGGGGGTGGTGCTGCTCTATCTCGACTATTCCACCCCGCTGGAGCCGCTCAGGGCGCGGCTGAAGGAGATCGTGGAGGCCTCGCCCCTCTGGGACCGGCAGGTGGTGGTGCTGCAGGTGACCGATGCCCGCGAGCGCACAATGGAGGTCCGCTGCCTGGTGGGGGCGCGTTCGGCGGGGGAAGCCTTCGACCTGCGCTGCCTGGTGCGCGAGAAGCTGATCGCCTTCCTGCAGGCCAGCTATCCGCACGCCCTGCCCCGGGACCGGCTGGAGCTGCACCCGGCGGAGGCCGAGACGGCCTCAGCCGGCCAGCGGATTCAGTAGGCGCACCTCGATCCCGCGCGGGAGACCGAGCTCGGCCCAGCTGAAGACGAGGTCGACCTGGCCGCCCGGGCTGCGGCAGACGTCGAGGGCCTTGCGGGCGAAGGCGAGGCGGGCCGTGCGCCCGTCCCGCTCCACATAGAAGGTCCAGTCGGCCTTTGCCGTGCACCCCCGGGACGTGACCCGGATGACCAGCCCCTCGGCCGTGGGCCAGGCCAGGATCAGGGGCTCCAGCTCTTCCAGGGGCTCGGCGGGCTTGACGAGGCGCGGCGGCGGCAGGGTGGCGCACCCGGCCAGCCCCATCAGTCCCGCCAAGACCCAGCGCCGATTCATCGTCCGAGCCTAACCGCCAACGCGACGAACGCCACGCAAAGCAAAAGGCCCCGGATTGCTCCGGGGCCTTCGCGTTTCTTGCGAATTCGGCGTCGGCTTACGACGCGTAGAATTCCACGACCAGGTTCGGCTCCATCTTCACCGGATACGGCACTTCGGCCAGCTCCGGCGCGCGGACGAAGGTGGCGCTCATCGCCTTGACGTCCACGGTGATGTAGTCGGGCGTGTCACGCTCCGACGACTGCAGGGCTTCCAGCACCAGGGCCATGTTACGCGAACGCTCGCGCACCGAGACCACGTCGCCCGGCTTCACCCGGTACGAGGCGATGTTCACGCGCTTGCCGTTCACCAGCACGTGGCCGTGGTTGACGAACTGCCGGGCGGCGAACGGGGTCGGCACGAACTTGGCGCGATAGACCACCGCGTCCAGGCGCGATTCGAGCAGCGCGATCAGGTTTTCCGAGGTGTTGCCCTTGCGGCGCGCAGCTTCCGTGTAGATGCGGACGAACTGCTTCTCGGTGATGTTGCCGTAGTAGCCCTTCAGCTTCTGCTTGGCGCGGAGCTGCAGGCCGAAGTCCGAGACCTTGCTCTTGCGGCGCTGGCCGTGCTGGCCCGGGCCGTAGGCGCGGCTGTTGATCGGAGACTTCGGACGACCCCAGACGTTTTCGCCCATCCGGCGGTCGAGCTTGTACTTGGCGCTATGGCGCTTGGACATATTCCACTCTCTTCGACACGGGCCGGCTGTCCCCTCATGGGACCGCGATCTCAACGGCGGCGGCGCATCAATCCGTCATAGACTTCCGGGCCGGCCGGGCGGACCCGGCGGCGGAAGAGGCGCGGATATGCCGACGAAGGGCGGCGGAGTCAAGTTTGCCCCCGTCAGGCCTCGCCGGCCGGCTTCCCCTTCGTGCGGGCGATCTTCTCCAGCACCTTGCCGCGTCCGCGCGAGAGGGCGGTGACCACGCCGCGCAGGGTGCGGACCTCCTGGTCGGTGAAGCGGGCCTTGCCCAGGGCCGCGCGCAGGTTCTGCACCATGTTGGGCGTCTTCTCGGGCGGATGGAAGAAGCCCGCGACCTCCAGCTCGCGCTCGAGGTGCTGGTAGAGGCCGAGGAGCGCCTCGGCGGTGGCGGGGGGCGGGCCTTCCCGGAAGTTGGGCGGCGGCCGGTCGCCCTCGGCCGCCTGCCACTCATAGGCGTTGATGGCCACCGCCTGGGCGAGGTTCAGGGACCGGAAGCGCGGGTCGATGGGGATGGTGACCACCGCCTGGGTCAGGGCGATGTCCTGGGTCTCGAGCCCCGCACGCTCGCCGCCGAACAAGAGGCCGGTACGTTCGCCCCGGGACGAAGCCGCGCGCAGTTCGGCCGCCGCCTGGCGCGGGGTGATCACCGGCAGGGTCAGCTCCCGCGGGCGGGCGGTGGTGGCGAAGACCAGGGTGAGGTCCGCGAGGGCCTCGGCCACGCTGTCGAACACCCGCGCCCCGTTCAGCGGCCAGTCGGCGCCGGAGGCCGAGGCCCAGGCCCGTTCCTGGGGCCAGCCGTCGCGAGGATTCACCAGCCGCAGCTCGGCCAGGCCGAAGTTCGCCATCACCCGCGCAACGGAGCCGATGTTCTCCGCGAGCTGTGGCGCGTTCAGGATGACGACAGGCTTGGGAGACGAAACTTCGGACATGGCGCGTTTAGAGAAGGCCCCGACCGTGAACGCAACCCTCAGCCGCCGAAGCGTGCTGGCGATGGGCGCAGCCCTGCCCCTCGCCGGCTGCGGCGCAGGCGAGCCGCTGACCGCCTCGCGCACCCCGCGCCTGGACATGGATCGACTCAACCGGGAGACCGCCCGGATCGCCGAGGCCATCGCCCCGGCCCGGCTGGGCATGGGGCTGATGAACCTGGAGAGCGGCGAGCATTTCAGCTTCGCCGGCGACCAGCGATTCCCCCTGGCCGGGACCGTCGTCCTGCCCCTGGCCGCCGCTGTGCTGGCCGAGGTCGAGGCGGGACGGCTCACGGGCAAGGAGCGGCTGACGCTGGACGAGGGGCAGCTCTCGCCGCCGCCATCGAAGATCTCGGCGGCCTGGCCGGCCCGGCGCGACTACGCGGTGGACGAACTGCTGGCCGCCGCCGTCCTCGGCGACAGCACGGCGGCGGACGTGCTGATGAAGCGGATCGGCGGCCCCGGGGCGGTCACCGCCTGGCTGGACGCCAAGCGCGTGGACGGGGTCCGCGTGGACCGCTACGCCCGGGAGCTGCTGGTGGAACGGCACGGCTTACCTTCGTTCCGGCCTGCCTGGCGCACCGAGGGCGTCTTTGCCGAGGCCATCGCCCGCCAGCCGCAGGGGACCCGGCTGGCCGCCCTGAAGCGCTACATGGCCGATCCCCGGGACACCGCCACGCCCTCCGGGATGCTGGAGTTCCTGAGCCTGCTGGGCGGCGGCCAGCTCATCGCCCGGCCCACGGCCCGGGACCTGTTGCGGACCCTGCGCCGGGAGAACGGGCGGGCGCATATCCTCTCCATCGCCCGGCCTGACCTTGGCCTGACACCCGCCATGGCCGACGTCGGCGTCTTCATCCTGCCCGAGCGGCGGGCCTACGCCCTGGCGGTGTTCGTCACCGGCGCGAGCCTCGACGGCGCCGGGCGCGGGCGCCTGATGAGCGACCTGACGGCCCTTGCACGGAGCAGCGTGGGCTAGTTCGCGCCCCCAAGCCTTCACCTGCGCGCCTTCGACCGCTATACGGCGACCCCATATCGATTACCGTCCGGAGCGTCTGCCCCACATGGCCAAGATCAAAGTCGCCAACCCCGTCGTGGATCTCGACGGGGACGAGATGACCCGCATCATCTGGAAGCTCATCAAGGACAAGCTGATCTTCCCGTTCGTCGACGTGCCGGTCGAGTACTACGACCTGGGCATCGAGAACCGTGATGCGACGGACGACAAGGTGACCGTGGAGGCCGCCGAGGCGATCAAGAAGCACGGCGTCGGCATCAAGTGCGCCACCATCACGCCGGACGAAGCGCGCGTGAAGGAATTCAACCTCAAGAAGATGTGGAAGTCGCCGAACGGCACGATCCGCAACATCCTGGGGGGCGTCGTCTTCCGCGAGCCGATCATCTGCAAGAACGTGCCGCGGCTGATCCCCGGCTGGACCCAGCCGATCATCGTCGGCCGTCACGCCTTCGGCGACCAGTACCGGGCCACCGACTTCCGCGTCCCGGGCAAGGGCAAGCTGAAGATCTCGTGGGAAGGCGAGAACGGCGAGAAGATCGAGCACGAGGTGTTCGACTTCCCGGGCGGCGGCGTCGCCATGGGCATGTACAACCTCGACGAAAGCATCCGCGAGTTCGCCCAGGCCTGCCTGTCCTACGGCCTGAACCGCAACTACCCGGTCTATCTGTCCACGAAGAACACCATCCTCAAGGCCTATGACGGCCGCTTCAAGGACATCTTCGCCGAGGTCTACGAGACCGAGTTCGCCGAGAAGTACAAAGCCGCGGGCCTGACCTACGAGCACCGCCTGATCGACGACATGGTGGCCTCGGCCCTGAAGTGGTCGGGCGCCTTCATCTGGGCGTGCAAGAACTACGACGGCGACGTGCAGTCGGACCAGGTGGCCCAGGGCTTCGGCTCGCTCGGCCTGATGACCTCGGTGCTGGTCACGCCGGATGGCAAGACCATGGAGGCCGAGGCCGCCCACGGCACCGTCACCCGCCACTACCGCCAGCATCAGCGCGGCGAGAGCACCTCGACCAACTCGATCGCCTCGATCTTCGCCTGGACCCGGGGCCTGGAGCACCGCGCCAAGCTCGACGGCAACGAGGACCTGGCCAAGTTCGCCCAGACGCTGGAGCAGGTCTGCATCTCCACCGTCGAGAGCGGCTCGATGACCAAGGACCTGGCCCTGCTGGTGGGCGACACCCAGGGCTGGCTGACCACCGAGGGCTTCATCGACAAGGTCGCCGACAACCTGGACAAGGCCCTGGCCGCCGCCTAAGGCCGCCAGCCCATCGAAACGACGAGGGCCCCCGCCGACGGCGGGGGCCCTTTTCGTTTGAGCCTCAAGGGACGGCCACCGCCGGCGCGGCGCCGCCCCGAAGCGATCAGCCGGCGATGGCGGCCTTGATGGCGGCGAGACCCGCCTCGGCCTTGGAGCCGTCGGGGGCGCCGCCCTGGGCGAAGTCGGGACGGCCGCCCGCACCCTGCCCGCCCATGGCCAGCACCGCCGCCTTGGCGAGCTCGCCGGCGTTGAAGCGGGACGTCGCCGAGCCGGTGATGGCCACGGTGACGGCGGCCTTGCCATCGGCCACGCCGACGAGGGCGATGACGCCGTCGGGGAGCTGCTTCTTGAACTCCTCGGCGATGGGCCGCAGGTCCTTGCCGCCGACCCCGTCCATGACCCGGGCCACCACCTGCACGCCGCCGATGTCCTCAGGCCCGGCCGCGGCCCCGCCGCCGCCCATGGCCAGCTGACGCTTGGCGTCGGCCAGCTCCTTCTCCAGCTTGCGGGCCTGGGCCTGCAGGGCCTCGACGCGGGCGGCGACCTCGGACACCGGCACCTTGAACTGCTCGGCCAGGGCCTTGGAGACGGCGGCCTGCTCCAGCAGCCAGCGGCGGGCGGCCTCGCCGGTCAGGGCCTCGATCCGGCGCACCCCGGCGGCGATGCCCTGCTCGGACACCACCTTGAAGAGGGCGATGTCGCCGGTGCGGGCCACGTGGGTGCCGCCGCACAGCTCCACCGAATAGTCGCCCTGGCCGTCCAGGGCCTTGCCGAGGGTCAGCACCCGCACGGTCTCGCCGTACTTCTCGCCGAACAGGGCCATGGCCCCGGCCTCGATGGCCTCCTGCGGGCGCATGTTCTTGGTCTCGGCGGCGAGGTTCTGGCGCACCACGGCGTTCACCTCGGCCTCGATCCGGTCGATCTCCTCGGCGGTGAGCGGCTGGCCGTGGCTGAAGTCGAAGCGGATCCGCTCGCCGTCCACCATCTGGCCCTTCTGGGTGACGTGCTTGCCGAGCACGTTGCGCAGGGCCGCATGCAGCAGGTGGGTGGCCGAGTGGTTGGCGCGGGTGGCGGCGCGGACGTCCGGGTCCACCGCCAGACGCACCCGGGCGCCGGGGACGAGCTCGCCCTCGGTGATCTCCACCTCATGGACGTGCAGGTCGCCGGCCTGCTTCTGGACGTCGAGCACCCGGGCCTTGCCACCCTCCCACTCGATCTCGCCCTTGTCGCCAGCCTGGCCGCCGCTCTCGGCGTAGAAGGGCGTGCGGTCCACCAGCACCTGCACGGTCTGGCCGGCGCCGGCGCGGTCGGCCTCCTGGCCGTCCACCACCACGGCCAGCACCTCGCCCGTCCCCTCGACGGTGTCGTAGCCGATGAAGTCCGTGGGCCCCAGGCGGTCGCGGATGGCGAACCATTCGGCGGCGGCCGCCACCTGGCCCGAGCCCACCCAGTTCTCCCGCGCCATCTCGCGCTGGCGGGCCATGGCCGCGTCGAACTCGTCGAGGTTGACGGTCAGCCCCTTGGCCCGGACCGCGTCCTGGGTGAGGTCGAGAGGGAAGCCGTAGGTGTCATAGAGCTTGAAGGCGGTCTCGCCCGAGAGCACGTCGCCGGGCTTCAGGCCCTCGGCGGCCTCTTCCAGCAGGGCCATGCCGCGGCCGAGGGTGCGGCGGAACCGCTCCTCCTCCTGACGCAGGGTCTCGACGATGGCGGGTTCGGCCCGGCGCAGCTCGGGATAGGCGTCGCCCATCAGCTTCACCAGGGTGGGCGCCACCCGGTGCATCAGGGGCTCCTCGGCGCCCAGCAGGTGGGCGTGGCGCATGGCCCGGCGCATGATCCGGCGCAGGACGTAGCCGCGGCCCTCGTTCGAGGGCAGGACGCCGTCGGCGATCAGGAAGCTCGACGAGCGCAGGTGGTCGGCGATGACCCGGTGCGAGGGGGTGGTCTCGCTGTCGGGCGCCCCCAGCTCGACCTTGGTGGCGGCCATCAGGTCGACGAACAGGTCGACGTCATAGTTGTCGTGCACGCCCTGCAGCACGGCGGCCACCCGCTCCAGGCCCGCGCCGGTGTCGATGGAGGGCTTGGGCAGGGCCGTGCGCGTGCCATCGGCGAACTGCTCGAACTGCATGAAGACCAGGTTCCAGATTTCCACGAAGCGGTCGCCGTCCTCGTCCGGGCTGCCGGGCGGGCCGCCGGGGATGTGGGCGCCGTGGTCGTAGAAGATCTCCGAGCAGGGGCCGCAGGGGCCGGTGTCGCCCATGGACCAGAAGTTGTCGGAGGTGGCGATGCGGATGATCATCTCGTCCGGCAGGCCGGCGATCTTCTTCCAGAGGTCCGCGGCCTCGTCGTCGGTGTGATAGACGGTGACCAGCAGCTTCTCGACGGGCAGCCCCCAGACCTTGGTGAGCAGCTCCCAGGCGTGGCTGATGGCGTCTTCCTTGAAGTAGTCGCCGAACGAGAAGTTGCCCAGCATCTCGAAGAAGGTGTGATGCCGGGCGGTGTAGCCGACGTTGTCGAGGTCGTTGTGCTTGCCGCCGGCGCGCACGGCCTTCTGCGAGCTGGCCGCGCGCGGATAGGGCGGGGTCTCGGCGCCCGTGAAGTAGTTCTTGAACGGCACCATGCCCGCGTTGACGAACAGCAGCGTCGGGTCGTTCTGCGGCACCAGCGGCGCCGAGGGGACGACGGCGTGGCCCTTGCTCCGGAAGAACTCCAGGAACTGCGCGCGAATCTCGTTCAGGGTCGGCTTGGACGACGTCGTCATGGAATCTCGTCTTCGGGAACAGGCGCTCTCGCCCCCTCTATGTGGGAGCGGGCTCCGTTTACGCGAAGACGGGGGCAAAGGGAAAGCACGCGGGACGGGTGCGGCCTCTTGGCCGAGTTGCCGAGGCCGCGCGTCTTCCGGCGCGGGCGGAATGGCACGCTGAAGGCGCCGACGCAGACCGGCCTGGGCGAGCGGGCATGACTCGGCGCGGCCCCGTGAAGGCGCAGGTCCGAAGGGCGGCGCGGCGGGCGGCGGCGGTCTGCCCCTCGCTTTCGCGGGGGGATGAGAGGAAAAGTGAACGAGCCAGTCGAGGTCGACCAGGATGTAGTCATGACCGCCCCTGCCCTGCCCTTCACGATCCGCCCTTATGCCCCTGCCGACGCCGGGGAGATGGGGCGGGTGTATTTCGAGGCGGCGCGGGCGCTGGGGGCGCGGCGGTATTCGGCCGAGCAGGTGGCGGCCTGGGCGCCGGAACCGACGCCCACGGAGGCGGTGCACGCTCGGGCGGAGGACGGGCGGCGGACCTGGGTGGCGGAGGGCGCCGACGGGAGCCTGCTGGGCTATTGCGACCTGGAGGCGGACGGGCACGTGGACCATCTCTACTGCCGGCCCCAGGCGGCGGGGACGGGTGTGGCCTCGGCCCTGTTGGACGACCTGCTGGCGCACGCCCGGGCGGCGGGGATGCGGCGGCTCTACGTAGAGGCCAGCGAGCTGGCGCGGGGGCTGTTCGCGCGCAAGGGCTTCGCCCTGGTCGCCCGGCGCGACTTCGCCGTGCGCGGGGTGGCGATCCACAACTACGCCATGGAGCTGCGGCTGTAGGGCGCCCGTGGATAAGGAAGGACGCCCGGGGCGTGGGCCCCGGGCGTCATCCGCCGTCGCGAAAGCCGCGCGCAGGGTGGGCGGCGGCGGGCCGGGTTGGCGGGGAGGCCCGACGCCGGCGCGGCGCACGACGGTGGAGGTGGCGAATGCCCTTCGGGCCACCTCCCCCCGGAGGGGGAGGACTAGAGGGAGCCGTCGGGTTCGTTGGCGTCGTCGGTGGGGCCGACGAGGAGCTCCTCCTCGATGGCCGACTTGGCGCCGCGGACCTTGGCCTCGATCTGGGCGGCGATGTCCGGGTTCTGCTTGAGGAACTCGCGGACGTTGTCGCGGCCCTGGCCGATGCGCTGGGAGTTGAAGGAGAACCAGGAGCCGGACTTCTCGACCACCCCGGCCTTGACGCCGAGGTCGATGATTTCACCCAGCTTGGAGATCCCCTCGCCGTACATGATGTCGAACTCGACCTCGCGGAACGGCGGGGCGACCTTGTTCTTGACCACCTTCACCCGGACGTTGTTGCCGACGATCTCGTCGCGGACCTTCACCGAGCCGGTGCGGCGGATGTCGAGGCGCACCGAGGCGTAGAACTTGAGCGCATTGCCGCCCGTGGTGGTCTCGGGGCTGCCGTACATGACGCCGATCTTCATGCGGATCTGGTTGATGAAGATCACCAGCGTCTTGGCCTTGGAGATCGAGGCCGTGAGCTTGCGCAGGGCCTGGCTCATCAGGCGGGCCTGAAGGCCCGGCAGGCTGTCGCCCATCTCGCCCTCGATCTCGGCCCGGGGCGTGAGGGCGGCCACCGAGTCGACGACGATGACGTCGACGGCGTTGGAGCGGACCAGGGTGTCGGTGATCTCGAGCGCCTGTTCGCCGGTGTCGGGCTGGGCCACCAGCAGGTCGTCCAGATTGACGCCCAGCTTGTGGGCGTAGGACGGATCGAGCGCGTGCTCGGCGTCGACGAAGGCGGCGGTGCCGCCCGACTTCTGGACCTCGGCCACCACGTGCAGGGCGAGAGTCGTCTTGCCCGAGCTTTCCGGGCCGTAGATCTCGATGATCCGGCCCTTGGGCAGGCCGCCGATGCCCAGGGCCATGTCGAGGCCCAGGGAGCCGGTGGACACGGCCTCGATCTCCACGACCTTGCCCTTGTCGCCCAGCTTCATCACCGAGCCCTTGCCGAAGGCCCGATCGATCTGCGCCAGCGCCGCCTCTAGAGCGCGCTGCTTTTCACCGTCTTCCTTGCCCACGAGCCTCAACGCCGACTGAGTCATTTCCGAGCCTCTCTATCCCACGATTCCGCCAACCCGGCCGGTCGAACTCGTGCCAGAGCCGAGGACTCATGCGTACCGCCTTTGTTCGCGGTTCGCAAGATGTTCTCCTCGGCCCGGGAGGGTCCGGGGCCGCGCCGGGAACACCGCGTTCCCGACGAGGAAGACTCTGACGGACGGCTGCGTCAGAAACGGTCGTAGGTCTCCCGGCGCTCAGGCCGTGATGGAGCGGCGCGCCAGGGTGCGGGTGACGCCGAGGACGATCAGCAGCTGGCCGCCGAAATAGGTGATCCACACGGCCGCCCCGACCCACGGCCGGCCGGCGAGCGGGCCGAGGCGGGCGAAGATCAGAAGGTCGGAGATCACGAACAGCAGGGCGCCGAGGCCGGTGAGCGCCCGGGGGAAGCGGCTTTCCCAGGCGCAGGCCGCCATGAGCGCGAGCCCGGCGGTGTAGAGCCCCACCGGCAGGGCGGCGGCTGGATCGCCCGGCAGCCAAGCGGCCAGAGCCACCACCGCCGCCACGAACAGCAACGCCCCGGCGAGGACGGCCGGGGTCAGGGGCCGGCGGGCGTTGCGCCGGTAGAGGATCACCGCCACCACATGGCCGGCGAGGAACGCCAGGGCGCCGGTGGAAAGCCCCGCCGCCGCCAGTAGCACATCGCCCAGCATGCCGAGCAGCATGACGAGGGCGATCAGCCAGCCATCCAACTCCTTCGCCAGCAGCGCGGCGTAGATGGCCAGGAAGCCGACGCCCGTCCCCTTCACGGCGGTGACCACCGGGGCCGAAGCCGGCCTGTCCCAGATCAGCATGTAGGCGAGCGCGCCGATGACGGCGGCCGCCAGGGCCCCCATGGGCGCGAGGTCCTGCGGTTTCATCTGATTGCCCTCCCCGTTCGGTCCTTGGCCGACTCTCGTTCGACCAAAGGCCTAGCACGACTGCGGATTGACGGCGCGGGCGGCGCACGCTTCGGTCGTCGCCAGGTTTCGAGCTGGGGGATCCCGAAGGATGCTGTCGCGTGCGTTGCTGGCCAGTGCGGCCGTCGCTGTCCTGATGTCCACGGGCGCGCTGGCCCCGGGCGCGCTTGCCCAGGGCGTGGAGCGGCGCGAGGAAGGCCAGATCGTCTATGAGGGCGTGCCGGCCACGCCCCCGGCCCTGAAGGCGGCCATCGCCCCCTACTACAACGCCCGCTCGGCGGTGTTCGAGGACTGGCTGCCGGACGGCTCGATGCTGATCGCCACCCGGTTCGGCGAGACCGACCAGATCCACCGGGTGGCCGCGCCCGGGGCGGCGCGCACGCAACTGACCTTCGCGGCCGAGCCGATCAGCAGCGCCATCGTCCAGCCGGGCACGGAGCGGTTCCTCTATCCGATCGACGTGGGCGGGGCCGAATACTACCAGGCGTTCCTGCGCGACCTGGCCGGCCACGAGGTGCAGCTGACCGCGCCGAAGACCCGCAACCAGAGCTTCAAGTTCTCGAAGGACGGCAAGCTGGTGGCCTGGGCCCAGGTGACCCCGGGCGATCCCAACTACGACATCGTGGCGGCCGACCCGTCGAACCCGGAGAGTCGCCGGGTGGTGCACAAGGGGACCGGGGCGATCTCGCCGCAGGACATCAGCGCCGACGGCGCGAAGATCCTGGCGGCCCGCTACAACTCCATCGAACACACCGAGCTGTTCGTGCTGGACGTGGCCAGCGGCGCCCTGACCCCGGTGAGGCCGAAGGGGCGCAAGGCGGCCTACCAGGGCGCGGCCTTCGTGGACGGCGGCCGCGGCGTGCTGACCCTGTCGGACGACGGCGCCGAGGTTACCCGGCCGGTGGTGATCGACCTCCCCACGGGCAAGGTCCGCGACCTGGAGCCCGGGGCCAAGTGGGGGGCCGAGGACTTCACCCTCTCGCCCGACGGACGCACGGTGGCCTATGCGGTGAATGAGGAAGGCTATTCCAAGGTCGTGCTGCGCGACGTGGCCAGCGGCCGGCAGCTGCCCGGGCCGAAGCTGCCGCCGGGCGTGCTGACGGCGCTGAAGTTCTCGCCGGACGGGACGAAGCTCGGCCTGTCGCTCTCGACCTCCACCAGCTCGGGGGACGTGTGGAGCTACGACTTGGCCAGGGACGAGCTGGTGCGGTGGACGCACAGCGAGCTGGGCGGCCTCGATGCGGCCAAGCTCGTGGAGCCGACCCTGTTCCGTTATCCCACCTTCGACAAGCGGACGATCCCGGCCTTCATCTACCGCCCGAAGACGGCCCGGCCCGGGGAAAAGCTGCCGGTGGTGATCCAGATCCACGGCGGGCCCGAGAGCCAGGAGCTGCCCAACTTCAACCCGCGCCGGCAGTCGTGGGTGAACGAGCTGGGAGCGGCGGTGATCATCCCCAACGTGCGCGGCTCGTCGGGCTACGGCAAGACCTACCTGTCCCTCGACAACGCCGAGAAGCGCGAGGACTCAGTGAAGGACATCGGCGCCCTGCTGGACTGGGTGGCCAGGCAGCCTGACCTGGACGCCAGCCGCGTGGCGGTGGTGGGCCAGTCGTACGGCGGCTACATGGTGCTGGCGGTGGCCGGCCACTACAACGACCGCATCGCCGGGGTCATCGACCTTTACGGCATCTCGGACTTCATCACCTTCCTCGAGAACACCGAGGGCTACCGCCGGGACCTGCGCCGGGCCGAATACGGCGACGAGCGCGACCCGAAGATGCGGGCGGTGTTCGAGAAGATCGCGCCGGTGAAGATGAGCCCCAAGATGAAGAAGCCGATGATGGTCTTCCAGGGCGCCAACGACCCGCGCGTGCCGCGCTCGGAGTCCGAGCAGATGGTGGCCAGCCTGCGGGCCCAGGGCACCGAGGTCTGGTACGTCCTCGCCAAGGACGAGGGCCACGGCATCTACAAGAAGGCCAATCAGGAGGCCGTGCGGACGGTGGAGGTCCAGTTCCTGAAGAAGGTGCTGGGCGTCCAGTAAGGCCCGGGCTAGCCGAGGGCGGCCTCGGTCGCCTCGATCTCGTCCTTGATCCAGTCGTGGCCGCTGGTGACGAGGACGCCCTCGATGGCCGAGATGTGGCCGCGCAGCCGCTCGCGGATGTCGGGCGGCACGTCCTGGCGCGTGGCGATCCAGCGGGCGATCTGGTGGACGGCGAACGCCGAGTGCAGCGCGAGCCGGTCGCGGTCCTCTTCGGAGAGCTTCATGCGGGCGGCCTCCCTGTTTGCCGAGGGAAGAACGCGCGAGCGGCCGATCGGCTCAGCCGCGGGGCGCAAGCATCGGTTCAGGCGCACGAGGGACCGCAGATGCGTTAGCCTGCCGGCGGGGACGCTGGGCGGGCCCCCTGGGAGGCGAGGCGCCATGGGCCGATTGATCGTGTGGACCTACGACTGGGTTCCGGAAGGGCCGCGGGGCTTCGTGCGGGACCTGCGGCTGCGCTGGGCCTGCGAGGAGGCGGGGCTGGACTATGAGGTCCGCACCGTGGCCTTCGACGGCCGGGAGACCAACCACCTGGACCGCCAGCCCTTCGGTCAGGTCCCCTATCTCGACGACGGCGAGGTGAAGCTGTTCGAGAGCGGCGCGGCGCTCCTGCACCTGGCCCGCCGGAGCGAGCGGCTGATGCCCCGCGACCCCGTGGGCGAGGCCGAGACCCTGCAATGGACCATCGCGGCCCTGAACTCGGTGGAGATGGCCAGCGTGCCCTGGTGGTTCCTGAACATCTGCGGCGAGCCGGAGAATGGCCTGACCGGCTGGCTGGCCCAGCGGCTGGCGCACATGGAGCGGGTGCTGTCCGAGCGGGAATGGCTGGCGGCCGGACGCTTCACCGTGGCCGACATCCTGATGGCCGACGCCCTGCGCGCGCCCCTGGTGCGGGCCTTCGGCGAGCGGCCGGCGAGCGAGGCCTATGTGGCGCGGGCCACCGCCCGCCCCGCCTTCCGCAAGGCCGAGGCCGACCAGATCCGCCAGTTCGAGGCGGCCGACGCGGCGCGGGCCGCGGGGGCCTGAGCCGGAGGCCGCCGGAGCCATCGGCGCGGCCCGGCGTTGAGCGCGCGAGGCAAGGGAGCGCGCGCCCATGGCAAGCCCGGTGTGGAGATCGTCCTGGACCCGGTGGGCCGCGGCCCTGGGGTTCGCCCTGGGCGGGTTCTTCGACGGGGTGCTGCTGCACCAGATCCTGCAGTGGCACCACCTGCTGAGCCTGGCGGCGGCGGTGTCCGACCTGCGGCTGCAGGTGCTGTGGGACGGCTATTTCCACGGCCTGATGTACGTCATCGCCGTGGCGGCGCTGTGGGGCCTGTGGCGGGCGCAGCGGCGCGGCGAAGACCTTGAGGGGCGCGTCCTGGCCGGGACGCTGCTGACAGGCTTCGGCGCCTGGCACGTCATCGACGCGGTGGCCTCGCACTGGCTGCTGGGCCTGCACCGGGTCAATCTCCAGAGCCCCAATCCGCTGATGTGGGACCTGATCTGGCTGGGGGCGTTCGGCCTGCTGCCGCTGGCCGCTGGCGCCCTGCTCGTGCGCCGGGGCGGGGGCGGACGCCCGGGACGAAGGGCTTCGGTCACGGCCCTGGGGGCGCTGATCGGGCTGATCGGGATCGCCGGCGCCTGGGCGCTGCGGCCGCCGGCGGAGCAGCCGTTCACCACGGTGGTCTTCGCCCCCGGCGTCGAGCCGCGGCAGGCCCTGGCCGCGGTGGCGGACGCCGACGCCCGGCTGGTGTGGACGGACGCCGGCCTGGGCGTGGTGGTGGTCGAGGCGGACGCGGCCGAGCGCTGGCGGTTCTACCGGCGCGGGGCGCTGCTGGTCAGCGGCGCGGGCCTGCCCGCCGGCTGCTTCGCCTGGAGCCGGGCCTGAGTCCCCTCAGGCGGGACGTAGGCGAGGCGGTCGGACCTAGACGAAGCCCCGGGCGTCCAGCCATTCGCCCACCGCCCCCGTGGCCCGGGGCAGGAGGTCTGGGCGCTCGGCGTAGTAGTGGTCGGCGCCCTCGATGTGGATGATGGACTTGTCGGCCGAGGCCGTGGCGTCGAACAGGCGCTGGGCGTGGCTGGGGGTGCAGGCAAGATCGGCCGTGTTGTTCACCACCAGCACCGGGCAGGAGATGCGGCCGGCGTTGATCTCGCCGTTGGCGCGGCTCTCGTCATAGCTCCACTGGGAGAGCCAGGAGCGCAGGGTGGTGAAGCGGCCAAGGCCCACCGGCCCGTCGTTCACGATCCTCGGGTCGCCCAGGTAGCAGGCGTAGGGCCGTCGGTCGGACGGGTCCTGCGTGGGATCGGTCCAGCGCAGGTCGCACATGGTGCCCTGGACGACGAAGCAGCGCTCGGCGTCAGGGGCGCCCTCGGCGCGGAGCTTGGCGAGCTCGGCCTTGGCCCAGGCGGTGATCCGGCGGTTGCGGGCGATCTGGGCCGCGCGGAAGCGGGCCACGAACTCGTCCGAATAGGGCGGCCGTTCGGGACAGTCGGGGTCGTAGATGTTGAGCGACCGGTCACGGTCGAAGGGCCGGCGCTCGTCCAGGATCGAGGGATCGAGCCATTCGGTCATGGTCACCGAGCGGCTGATGTGGGCCGCCAGCAGCAGGATCCCGTCGGCCGGCTGGAGCCCGGCCCCCACGAGGTCCACCGGGTCGCCCGCCGGAGTCTCGGTGATGGTCGGGTGCTCGGCCTGGTCCTGGTAGAACAGCGACAGGGACCCGCCCCCGGACCAGCCGCCGAGGATCACCTTCTCATAGCCGAAGCGCTGCTTGAGGTCGGCGATGCAGGCGCCGAGATCGAGGACGCACTTCTCGAGGATCAGGGCCGTGTCGTTCCCCCGGTAGCGGGGATTGCAGTAGATGACGTGCCGCCCGGCCCGGGCCAGAGCCGTGACCAGGGGCAGGAAGGCGCCGCCGCCCACCGGGTGGCTGAACAGGATCACCGTCCTGGACGAGCCGGTATCGGGGCGGATGCGCATGCATTCGACGAAAACCTGGCCGGTGGGCCCGCCATAGACCTCCTTCAGCCGGCTGTTGTCCGCATGGACGAAGCCATAGGGCTCGCGCACCACCGCCATGACCACCCTCCCCTCGAACGCGCCCGGCTTGAGGAACGCCGGTTTTTCTGACTACAAAATCAGGAACGCTGATTAGCGAGTCAATCATGGCGAACGCCCCCGACTGGCCGAACACGCCCAAGGGCGAGGCGACCGCCGCCCGCATCCGCGAGACGGCCCTGGACCAGTTCTCGCGGCTGGGATTCGAGCGGGTGACCATGGCGGGGATCGCCAAGGCGGCGAAGGTCTCGCAGCCGGCCCTGCACTACCACTTCCAGGACAAGGCCCAGCTCTGGCGCAGCGCCATGCTCGCCCTCGGCGCGGTGATCGCCGAGGAGGAGCGACTGATGGACGCCGCCCGGGATCTGCCGGCGGTGACCCAGCTGCGGATGGCCATGCGGCTGTTCCTGCAGGTGAGCCGCAACCACCCGGCCCTCGGGCGGATCGTGGCGCTGGAGGGCATGGCCGGAGGCGAGCGCCTGGCATGGCTGGACCGGCATCTGATCGGACCGCGCAACCGCCGGCTGGCCGAACTGGCGCGGCGGGCCATGGCTGACGGCGACCTCAGGCCCTGCCCGCCCGAGCTGCTGATCGTGACCCTGCAGGCCGCGGCGGCGGGGGCGATCAACCTTGCTCCCCTGCTGCGCGAGGGGCTGGACTTCGATCCCGACACCCCGGCGGCCCGGGCCGCCCACGAACAGATGATCCTGGAGGCCGTGCTCGGCGGCGTCCTGACCGAAAAAGGCCGAGCGAGGGAGACCGCCCGATGACCTCACGCGCGTCCGCGGGGCCGCAGCCCACCGGCGTCCACCACCTCGCGGTGATGGCCGCCGACATCAAGAGCCACATCGAATTCTTTAGCCAGGTGATGGGCTGTCCTCTGGTGGCGATCTTCGACATGCACGGCGTACCCGGGGCCCTGCACGCCTTCCTGAAGCTGAACGACCACAGCTATTTCTCGATCGTGCAGATGCCGGCGGTGAAGGACATCGCCATCGAGGTGGGCAAGACCCACGCAGGCTCGGGCGCCCTGCCCAGCGCGGCGGGGACGATGCAGCACCTGGCCTTCGGGGTGGAGAGCGAGGCCCAGCTGCTGGCCATGCGCGACCGCATCCGCAGCCACGGGGTCAATGTCATCGGCCCCATCGACCACGGCATGTGCAAGTCGATCTACTTCGCCGGCCCCGACCAGCTGACCCTGGAGGTGGCCACGTCGCAGGCGGCGATCGACCCGGCGGCCTGGATCGACCCCCAGGCCCTGGCCAGGGCCGGGATCTCGGCTGAGGAGGCCGAACGCTACAAGGCCCCGCCGGCCTATGCGGGCCCCAGCCCCGTGCCGCAGCCGCCGTACGACCCGGCCAAGCCGCACATGGTCTATCCCGAGCAGATGTACCAGGCGCTGCTGGCGACGCCCGACGAGGTGCTGACCGCCCGGGCCTCCTACGCCGAGCCGCCCGTCAGGCCCGTCACCCCTGCAGAGGCGTGAGGCCGCGGCTCAGGCCGGCGAACGGCGCAGCCACAGGCTCATGAGCCCCACCCGGCTGTGGACGCCGTACTTGCGATAAAGGCGGAGCACGTGCTCGTGCACTGTCGAGGCGGCGAGGCCCAGCTGGCCGGCGACCTCCTTCTCGGAGGCCTCGGTGAGCAGGAGGTGCAAGACGCGTTGCTCGGCCGGGGTCAGGGGGGCCGAGGCCGCCAGCAGGCCGTGGGACAGCATCAGCCGCCGGTGGAACCACTTGAGCCCGCGAGAGACCAGGGCCAGCCGGGCGATGGCCGCCTCGGGGATTGGCCGGCCCGAGAAGACCCCGAGGTGGGACTCGCAGTCCGCATTCACCGGGAAGGCCACAAAGGCGGCGTCATGGACCCCGGCGGCGGCGTAGTGGGTGCGGTAGAACGCGCCCGAGAACCAGGCTTTCGGCAGGTCGCGCCGAAAGGAATAGGTGCGAAAGCCGCCCACGTCCCGCATGGGCAGAAGGAACGAGGGATCGAGCTTGCGCCGATCCCAGGCGCCCAGGATCTCGGCATATTCCGGCGCTGCGCCCTCCGCGGCCTCGCTCGGGGGGCGCAGGGCCTGCATCCGCGCCACGCGCCAGCCCTGGAGAGGATCTTCAGGATCAGCGTCCATGCGCACGGCCCCGGCCCAGGTGACGTTCTCCACGCCAACGAGGGCCGCCAGTTGCTCGAGGAGCCAGGCGGCTGCCTGGCCGCTCTCGCTGGCCTCGAAATCGGAAAGGCCGTCCCACAGCCTGAAGACGTCGTCGTCGAGGCCGGGACTGCGGCCCCCAACGAGGCCGGACGCGAAATCCGAACGCACCATGGCCAAGCTTGTTGCCCCACTCGTCGCCGGGCGTCGAGCCCTCCCCCGCCGTCACCCCCTCTATTCAGACGGATAGCCAAGCGCGGGCGGGAGCCTTAGCAGCACTTTCGGCGGCGTCCGCGTCGCCTCGGGGGAATCGGGCAGGCGCGCACAGGGTGCGAAGGCGCGCAGGAGGGGGCCTTATGCCAATCGCTACGAGCGGATCCGTCAGCATCTCCGTCGACGAAGCCATCATTGGAAACACCGCGCCGGGCGCGATGACGATCACCGGGCCTGAGACCTGGACGAGGTCATTCTTATTGACCATCGGCAACGAGAGCGTGGGAACCCTGACCTTGGATGGGGCGGGCGTGTTCGCCGCGGTCAACGGCTCCGGCGTGACCAATCTCGGCTACGAAGGAGGCTCCGGCACGCTCATCATCACCAACGGCGCGCACTTCACGAACTTCATCACCTTCGTCGGAGTGGGCGGCGGGTCAGGGGTGCTCGAACTGTCGGGCGCCGGCTCCGTCATGACGCTCCAACGCCTGGACCGGGATAGCGGCAGCGCCAGCGTCACCGTGGATGGCGGCACATTCAGACTTCTCAACGCCACCGCCGACATCTTCACCCAGATCGGGACCGTGACCCTGGAAGCCGGCGGCGGGGTCTTCGAAACCGACAACACCGACCGCTTCACGGCGACGAGCTTCGTGGGGGCCGGCGGGCTCACCAAGCAGGGCGCGGGAACTCTCACCCTGTCGGGCGCCAGCACCTATGCGGGCGCCACCACCATCAAGGCCGGGGCGATCAATGTCCGCTCGGCCGGCGCCCTGGGCGACGCCGCCGGGACGACCACCGTGCAGGCCGGGGCGGCGCTGGAGGTGCAGGGCGGGACCACCCTGGCCGAGGCCATCTCCCTGAACGGGACCGGCGTCTCGGACGGCGGCGCCCTGCGCAATGTCTCGGGCGACAACATCCTCTCGGGGACCGTGACCCTGGAGGCGAACACCCGGGTGGCGGTGGACGCCGGCAAGCTGACCCTGAGCGGCCCGATCGCCGGGACCGGCGCCCTGACCAAGGCCGGAGGCGGCGCGCTGGCCCTGACGGGGATCAACAACAACAGCGGCTCCATTACGGTGGAGGCGGGGGTGCTGTCGGTCAGCGCCAGCTACACGCTGGACGGCATTTCCACGACCGTGCTCTCCGGCGGGACGCTCGAGCTCCTGGGCGCGAACGACGGCGCCCTCAGCCTGACCGGCAGCGGCGCCGGCGGCGCCGGGGCGCTGCGCACCGGTGGTTCAAACGCGGCCCAGACAGGGGACGTCACCCTGAACGGCGATGTCCACATAAACGCCGACGGCGTCCACCTGGGGATCGAGGGCGCCATCTCCGGGACCGGAGGGCTGGTGAAGATCGGCTCCGGGACCCTGTTGCTGGAAGGCGCGAACAGCTTCACCGGCGATGTGACAATCAATCAGGGCGCGGTGTTCATCAGTGGCGGCGAAGCCGTGTCCGACGGGGCGGCCGTGTCGATCGCCGCCGGAGCCTCGCTCCAGGTCGCCGACGACGAAACGGTTGGGGTGATCACAGGCGGCGGCGGCATCGTCGCAGAGGCCGTCCTGACCACCACCTTCTCGGGCAGCGCCACCTTCTCCGGCGTCATCACCGGCGCCGGCGGGCTGAGCAAGGCCGGGACGGGGAGCCTGACCCTGACGGGCGCCAACACCTACACCGGCGACACCACCGTCCAGGGCGGGATACTGACGGTGAACGGCTCGCTCGCCGCCGCCTCGGCGGTGACGGTGGCCACGGACGGCGCCCCGGGGCGGGACGGGGACGGTGGGGGCCGTCACCGTGAACGGGACCCTGGCGCCGGGGAACTCGCCGGGAACCCTCCACACCGGGAACCTCGCCTTCACCGGGGCGGGCAAGCTGGCGGTGGAGATCGCCGGGACGAACGTGGCCGATCACGACCGGGTGCAGGTCACCGGGACGGTGGACCTGGGCGGCGTCGGCCTGGAGATCAGCTTCCTGGGCGGCTTCACGGCGGCCACCGGCGACAGCTTCATCATCATCGACAACGACGGGGTCGATGCGGTGACCGGGACCTTCGACGGCCTGGCCGAGGGGGCGACCTTCACCCGGGCCGGGCGCGCCTGGTCCATCAGCTACATCGGCGGCGACGGCAACGACGTGGTGCTGACCGTCCAGCCGACGCCGTCCAGCGAACCGGTCTCCCCGGCCCCGACCCCGCCGCCGCAGCCTTCGACGGACGGCAATGACGTGGCCCTGCTGCTGCCGGGCCAGACCTATTACGACGCCCGACCGGGCGACGACTATGTGGCGGCGGGACCGTCCAGCACGACCATCTACGGCGGCCCGGGTGCCGACACCCTCCTCGGCGGGGCCGGCGACGACATCGTCCGCGGCGGCCAGGGGAACGACCTCGTTCAGGGGGGCGACGGGAACGACTGGCTGGCCGGAGACCGGGGCGACGACACCATCATCGGCGGCGCCGGGGCCGACATTTTCCACAGCTGGGGCGGGGCCGGCCTCGACCTGGTGCTGGACTTCAACGCCGCCGAGGGCGACCGGGTGAACCTGCTGCCCGGGACCATCTACACCGTCGAACAGGCGGAAGCGGACACGGTGATCAGCATGGACGGCGGCGGCCGGCTCGTCCTGCAGAACGTCCAGCTCGCCGCCCTGCCCGAGGGCTGGATCTACGTAGGCTGAGCCCCGCGCGGACCTATTCCGAGCGCCGGAGCAGGTCCGCCAACTCGTCCTGCCAGAGGACGGCCCAGGTGTGGCTGCCGTGACCGCGGGTCCGCTCCGAAACCGGCAGCAGGATGAAGCGGGTGGTGGGCATGCGCGCGGCGGCCGCCTCGGCGAGGCCGAGCTCGGGCGGATTGATGAAGTCGTCCGCCGAGTTCACCCAGGTCATGGGAGCGGTGATCTTCTCAAGGTCCCGCGAGGGGTCGTAGGTGCGCGAGGCGGCCACCTGCCAGATGAAGTCGTTGGCGTCCATGGTGGCGACCCTGCGGGGAATTTCGGCCGCCACCCAGGCGTCGGCGACCGCGGCGGTGGGCATCTGCTGCCGCCACGGGATCGGCGAGGAGCCGGCCAAGGCCAGCAGCATGGCCGCGGCCCGCAGCCCCTGCTCGGGCTGGGCCGCGTAGTTCCCGCCCTGGTAGGCCGGGTCGGAGGTGATGGCGCTCATGGCCATCTGCCGCCAGACGCGGTTGCGGCCGGCGATCTCCACCGGTTGGCAGGCCATGGGCATCAGGGCCTTGGCGCCCGCCGGCCACTGGGTGGCCCACATGAAGCCGTGCATGCAGCCCATGGACGTGCCCATGATGAGGCGGAGCTGCTTCACCCCCAGCTTCTCGGTGACGAGGCGGTGCTGGGCCTCGACCATGTCGGCGTAGTCGTAGCGGGGGAAGCCGGCCTTGAGGCCGTCCGAGGGTTTGGACGAACCGCCGTGGCCGATGTTGTCGGGCAGGATGATGAAGTACTTCGCCGGGTCCAGGAGACCGCCCGGCCGGAACAGCACGTCGGCGAACTGCGGGGCGAGGAATTGCCGGCCCGACCCGCCGGTGCCGTGCAGGATGAGGACCGCGTTGTCGATCTCGCCCGCGGCGTTGCGATGGGGCGCGCCGAGGGTGTGATAGCGCAGGCGCAGCTCGGGCAGGGTCTCGCCGGTGCGGAAGCGGAAGTCGCGGATCACATAGTCCTGCGTCGCCGGTTCGGGGGCGGCGACGGCGGAGGCGGCGGCCGAGAGAGCGAGGGCCAGGCCGGCGAGGATCGCGGGAAGCTTCATGTGTGAGACTCAGGACACCGCGGCTGGAGGGGTGAAACCGTCGTGGCAGGCGGCCACGCGAGACTGGAACCAGGCGACCCCTGCCTCGTGGCGGGGCGAGAGCACGCCAGGCCGATAGACGCCGGCCGCCAGGTTGCGCTGGACCATCTCGCAGATGTCCTTGTCCTGGGCCGTGACGCGGTCGGAGACGGCGAACATCTGGGCCAGCTTTGCCTGTTTCGACGGGTCGAAGACGTAGAAGTAGTCGAGGCGGGTGCTCTCGGGGCCCGTCGCCGTCATCCGCTCGACCATGTAGCCGTGCCGGTAGACGTTGATGGCGAGGTTCGGCCACAGCCAGGCCCAGAGGCCCGCATTGACGCCGCCGTCCCGGGCCGGGGCGGCGTGGAAGCAGAGGTCGCCGTCGATCTCCACGGAATAGTCGGCGACCACGATGTCCTCGTCGAACTCGGGGTGGACCATGGGCAGGTGATAGCCCTCGAGATAGTTCTCGACGTAGGTCTTCCAGTTGCAGGCGATGTGGTGGGTGCGGCGCTCCGTCAGGCCGTGGGCCGGCAGGTCGGCGGCCCAGCGGCGCTCGAGCGGGGCCAGGCTTCCGGCCAGGGGCTCGGCGGCCATGTCGAGATTGACGAAGACGAGGCCGCGCCAGGTCTCCACCCGAGCCGGATAGAGGCCGAAGTTCCGGGGATCGAAGCCCTCGGCAGGGCCGAAGTCGACGGCGGCGCGCAGGCGCCCGTCCAGCCGGTAGCGCCAGCCGTGGTAGCGGCAGACGAACTCTGCGCCGCAGTTGCCGGTCCCGTCGGGCACGAGGCCGCCGGCGCGGTGGCGGCAGACGTTGTGGAAGGCCCGGAGCGTCTGGCCGTCGCGGACCACCACCACGGGGGCGCCGCCGATGACGTCGGCGATGTAGTCGCCGGGCGAACCCAGCATGGAGACCAGGCCGACGAACTGCCAGGTGCGGCGCAGGATGCGGGCGCGATCGGCGGCCAGCATGCCCTCGCCGCGGTAGAACTCCACGGGCAGCATCATCGCACGGCCCTCCCCCGCCTCGTCCCAGGCGCCACGGCCGTTTTCTAGCGGCGCCGGAGCGCGAGATACAGGCCCGCCCCCGCGACGAGGGGGACGAGGCTGTAGGCGAGCTCGATGGGCCGGGCGGTGGCCACAAGCCCCAGGGAGCAGGCGATGGCGAGCCCCCCGGTGAGCGCCGCGGCCGCCCGGGTCCCGCCGCCTTCGAGGCCCCGGGAAAGGCGGATCAGGGAGGCGCCGGCGAGGATGTAGGCGTAGAGGGCCAGCAGGGCCGCCACATTGATGAGGACGCCGAACTGCTCGCCAAGGGTCGGGGCGACGGTGGCCACGGCGGCGATGGTCATCAGGACGCCGATGACCAGCAGATTGACCGCCGGCATCCGCCCCCCGCGGCTGGCGAAGCGTGCCGGGAAGGCCCCCTCGTCGGCGGCGCCCCGGGTGGTCTCGGCCGAGAACAGGATCCAGGCGGTGACGCAGCCCGAGGTGCGGGCCAGGGCGCAGATGGCGATGAAGGCGCCTCCGCCCACGCCCAGGGCGACCTTGGCGGCGTCGGCGAAGGGGGCGGTGGACGCCGCGAGCCGGGTCGCCGGCAGCAGGCCCATGAGCACGACGCAGGCGGCGATATAGACGGCGGCCGTGGCGACCACGCCAAGGATGGTGGCCCGAGGGACGTTGCGGGCGGGATCGCGAACCACCAGGGCGACGGCGGCCGCGCCCTCAAGGCCGAGGAAGGCCCAGAAGGCGTTGAGGCCGCTGTCCCGGACGGCCTCGCCGACGCCCAGGCCCTTGGGGTTCCAGGAGGCCAGGAAGACGGCGGGGTCGAACCAGAACCAGCCGAGCAGAGCCGCCGCCAGCACCGGCAGCAGGCCTAGCGCCAGGGTCCAGGCTTCCACCCGGGCCACAACCCGCGGGCCGATCCAGCAGGCGAAGAGGCCGAGCCACAGGACGACGATGGTGGCGATCAGGCGCGGGCCGGTCCCCTGGAGGGCGGGGACGAGGTAGCCGGCGTAGCCGGCCACGGCCAGGGCGATGGCCACGGCCCCGAACCAGCAGGAGCACCAGTAGGCGAGCGTGGTCTGGACGCCGAGGAAGCGGCCGAGCCCGGCCTGGACATAGCCCG
Organism: Phenylobacterium composti DSM 19425; assembly: GCF_059568645.1. Classification (NCBI taxonomy): domain Bacteria; kingdom Pseudomonadati; phylum Pseudomonadota; class Alphaproteobacteria; order Caulobacterales; family Caulobacteraceae; genus Phenylobacterium; species Phenylobacterium composti. Next base: position 168,034 of record NZ_JCANTT010000013.1, read on the forward strand.
CCAGCCCCGCGGCCTGCGGGACCATCGGCCCCAGCCAGGCGAACACCCCGGCCACCGCCAGGGCGGCGGCGGTGGCGGCCAGCCAGCCGAGGATGGAGATGGAGCCCACGGCCCCGAAGGTCGCCGGCAGGAGATAGACCCCCGAGCCGATCATGGCCCCCATGACCAGGGCCGTGGCCCCCAGGAGCCCGATGCGTCCCTGGGGCTTGGTGACGTCTGCGCTCATGGGCCCTCCCGACGGGGACGCTAGGCCCATCGGCGGATTTCGTCATCCTGGCTGATCACGGAGGGGAACACGGAGCGCTGCTCTACGAGGGCGCACCCCGCCTCGGCGGGGGCGGGACGCGGACCCGTGGCTCCAGGCCGTTTGGAGACCCATGTCACGGGCGCTGGTCACGTCCTATTTCCACAGCTACAACATCCGAACGGCTCGTCGCGTGGATTGGCCGGGCGTCCCCCCGCGGGGCGGCGCGAGACTTCTATCGGTTAGGTTACGGCGAATGGCGAGCGGCACGGTCAAGTGGTTCAATACCGCTAAGGGCTTTGGTTTCATCCAACCGGACGACGGCGGACAGGACGTCTTCGTTCACATCTCGGCAGTGGCGCAGGCGGGGCTCGACGCCCTGAACGAAGGCGACCAGGTCGAATACGAACTCGAACAGGATCGGCGCTCGGGCAAGCTGGCCGCCACCGGCATCGTGGTCACGGCGCAGGGCGCGCCGGCCCCGCGCCGGTCGGCCGGTTTCGACCGTGACCGCGGCGGCTTCGGCGGCGGCGGCTATGGCGGCGGCGGGTTCGGCGGCGGCGGCCGCGGCTTCGGCGGCGAGCGTCCGCGCGGCGCCCTGATGGGCTCGGGCAACGGCGTCGTGAAGTGGTTCAACCCCACCAAGGGCTTCGGCTTCATCCGTCCCGACGGCGGCGGCCAGGACATCTTCGTGCACATTTCGGCGGTCGAGCAGGCCGGCCTGTCGGGCCTCAACGAAGGCCAGACGGTGGAGTTCGACCTCGAACAGGACCGCCGCTCGGGCAAGACCTCGGCGACCAACCTGAAGGTCACCGGCTAAGCGCCCCGCCCCATCCGGGGCGGACGAGCTGACGAAGGGGACTGGAGGCCGCGCTAGGCGGCCGCCAGTCCCCTTTTTGCTGCGCGCGACATCCGGCCAAGCTGGAACGGCCCGCCCTCCCCGGCGGCTCCCGCTCCGGCGCCCTAGGTCCAGGGAATCTGGAAGGGTTCGGCCGGCAGCCGGCCGGCGAGCACGTCCTCCAGGAGATGAGCGAGGCCCGGCGGGAAGACCCGGTCGGTGGTGGTGAGCAGTTCCTGGCGCCGCCACCAGCGGATGTCGTCGATCAGATCGCGCTCGTGGGGATGCCAGCCCTCGCGGTCCGGCTCGCCGCCCTCGCAGCGAGCGAGGAAGTACCATTCGGTAAGCAGGGTCGGCTCGGGCAGGTGCATGACGCCCTCCCGCCGCCACAGGACCGGACCCAGCTCCACATCGAGCAGGCCGGTCTCCTCGCGCACTTCGCGCACAGCGGCCTCGGCCGGGGTCTCGCCCGGCTCCACCCCGCCCCCGACGGTGAACCAGGCCCCAGCCCCCTGCGGCGCGGTGGGCAGGCGGCCCTTCATCAGCAGCACCCGGTCGCGCCGGTCGAGCAGGACGACCCGGGCGGTGGGCCGCACGGGCAGGTCGCTCATGCCCTGCCTCCCCGCCCGCCGGCCGAGCGGCGATATGGAAGCCTTAACAAGTGGGCGCGCAGCATCGGCGCGATCTAAGCGCAAGCCAGGGACTGACGCCAGAGATGCCCGAGGACATCCGCACCGCCGGTCGCGCGAGCCGTCGGGACCTGGTGTCCCGGGTCGCGACGCTGGAGCTGCTGGTGGCCGACCTGGTGGAGATTCTCTGGCGGGTCGATCCGAAGGCCATGGAGGCGCTGTCCCGGGATGCAGCCCAGGACCTGGCGATCCAGCACAACCGCGCGCCCCTGCCCGCTGGCGAGCACCAGCGCGAACGGCTCTATGCGGTGCTGAAGGACCGCGAGCGGCTGCTGACGGCCCGGCGCAGCAAGACGCCGGCCTGATCCCGGAGCGAGCGGGCCCGGGGCGGGCGCGTCAACCTTCCGTCAACCACGCGCCGCAACGACGGCTTAAGCTGTGAATACCTAGGGTTGAGTCATGTCGCCTAGGATTCCGCCTTGGAGCTGATCTCGCACCGCATGCTCGGCTTCGCCTTCGCGGGCGCGGACCTCCTGCTGGAGATCGGCGGGGACGGGCGGATCATCTTCGCCCTGGGCGCGGGCGAAGCCCTGGCCGGGGAGCCGGAGACGGCCCTGGCGGGGCGGCCCTGGCGCGAGGTGGTGGCCCCCTGCGATCACGCCATGGTCACCGCCCTGTTCATGGGGCTGGAGGCCGGGGCGCGGGCCGGGCCGATCCATGTGCGACTGGCGAACCGGTCGCCGGGCGCCGCGGACGGCAAGCCGACGCGACGGGCCAGCCTGTCGGCCTTCCGCCTGCCGCAGAACGGCGGGGCCATCTCCTGCGCCCTGGCCCGGGCCGGCGCCGGCGGCGCCGAGGGCCTGCTCAGCCGGGCCGAGTTCGAGGCCATGGCCGCGCGGCTGGCGGACGATCCCGAGCTGGAGCTGGCCCTGGTGGAGCTGGCCGGCCTCACCGAGGCCCTGAACGCGGCCGACGAGGACGCCCGGGCCGGGCTCACCGACCAGCTGACCGGGGTGCTGCGCGCCCTGGCCCACCGCGGGGAGGCCGCCGCCGACCTGGGCGAGGACCGCTTCGCCCTCGTGCGCGCCCGGGGCGAGGACGCCCGCGCCCTGCAGGCGCGGCTGCGCAAGCTGATCCCCCTGCCGGTGACGCCCGAGACCGGCGTGATGGCCATGGGCGAGATGAGCGAGCCGAGGCAGGCGATCCGCGCCCTGCGCTTCGCCCTGAACAGCTTCGTGGAGGCGGGACTGACCGATGGCCGCCCCGAGAGCCTGTCGGCGGTGCTGGACCAGGTGCTGGAGGGGGCCCTGGACGACGCCCGGGCGCTCGGGGCGACGATCCGCGACCGGGACTTCCGCCTCACCTACCAGCCGGTGGTGCGGCTGATGGACGGGCGGGTGAGCCACCACGAGGTGCTGGTGCGGTTCGGCGAGGAAGAGAGCCCCTATCCGACCATCCGGGCGGCGGAGGAGATGGACCTCATCGAACCCCTGGACCTTGCGATCCTGGAGAAGGCCCTGGACGTGCTGCAGGCCCAGCCGAAGACGGCCCTGGCGGTGAACATCTCGGGCCGCTCGATCGCATCGGACGCCTTCGTGGCCCGGGCCGAGGCGCTGATGAAGGCGCGGCCCGACACCCGGGACCGGCTGATCCTGGAGATCACCGAGAGCGCGGCCATCGACGACCTCGCCGCCGCCGACCGGCGGCTCCAGGCCCTGAGGGCGGCGGGCTGCGAGGTGTGCCTGGACGACTTTGGGGCGGGCGCGGCGTCCCTGGCCTATCTGCAGCAGCTGACCGTGGACATCCTGAAGATCGACGGCCGCTACATCCGCGACCTGCAGCACGGCGGGCGGGAAAGCGCCTTCCTCCGGCACCTGGTGAACCTGTGCCGGGAGCTAAACGTGAAGACCCTGGCCGAGATGGTGGAGACCGCCGACGCCGAACGCGCCGTGCGGCTGGCGGGCGTGGACTACGCCCAGGGCTGGTACTACGGCGCCGCCTCCGACCGGCCGGAGACGAAGGTGCGCCCGCCCCGCATGCGTCCGGCCTTGGCGCGGTAGGGCTCAGGCGTCATCCGGGAGGGCCTACGGTCGTCCGGAAGGAAGACCGTTCACGAATTCGGGAACGGCGTTCGGCGGGCGTGAGGCGTAGGGTTTTCCCATCGGGCGGCGTCGGCCGGCCCACTAGAGCGCCGTCGGCCGCCCTTCATCGCGCCCTGGAGACAGGACGCCAGCGATGCTGGGAGAAACGACCATGGCAATCCAGGAAAAGGGGTCCGTTCGGGCGCTCGCGCTCGTGGGCCCCACAAGCGCCGGCAAGACCGCCCTGATGGAGGCTCTGCTGCACGTCACCGGCGCCGCCGACCGGCGCGGCGAGGTGGGCGACACCAGCCCCGAGGCCAAGGCCTGGGGCCATTCGGTGGAGCTGAACCTGGCGGGTTTCGACTTCATGGGCGACCGTTATGTGGTGGTCGACTGCCCCGGGTCGCTTGAGTTCTGCGCCGAGCTGGACGCCGCCCTGCCGGCCGTGGACCTGGCGGTGGTGGTGGCCGAGCCCGACCCGGCCAAGGCGGTGCTGCTGCAGCCGACCCTGCGCGAGCTGGAGCGGCTGGGCGTGCCGCACGCCCTGTTCATCAACAAGATGGACCAGGCCCGGGGCAGCCTGCAGGAGCTGCTGGAGGCCCTCGCGCCCGTCTCGTCGGCGCCGCTGGTGGCCCGGCAGATCCCCACCTGGGACGGAGACAAGGTCTCGGGCTTCATCGACCTCGCCCTCGAGCGCTGCTTCGTCTATCGGCCCGGGCGGCCATCGGAGCAGGTGGACATCCCCGGCGACCTCGCCGACGCCGAGGCCCAGGCGCGCTTCCACATGCTGGAGCAGATCGCCGACTTCGACGACGCGCTGCTGGAACAGCTGCTCACGGACGTGACGCCCAGCCGGGACGCGGTGTTCGCCGACCTGGTGCGGGAGATGAACGAAGGGCTGATCGCCCCGGTGTTCTTCGGCTCGGCCCAGAACGGCTTTGGGGTGCGCCGGCTGCTGAAGGCCCTTCGCCACGAAACGCCGCCGCCCGCCCGGGCCGCCGCGCGGCTGGCGATCTCCCAGGGCGCCTATGTGCTCAAGACGGCCTACGCCGGCCAGTCGGGCAAGCTCGCCTACGCCCGGGTGTTCGGGGCCGCCCTGGCGGACGGCGCCGAGTTCGTCCTGGCCGACGGCCAGCGACGGCGCGCCGGGGGGCTGTTCTCGGTGCAGGGGGCTGCGCTGAAGAAGATCGCCCAGGCGCCGGTGGGCGACATCTGCGCCATCGGCAAGGTGGAGGAAGCCCTGGCCGGCCAGGTGCTGTCCACCAGCGGCGAGCCCCAGAGCGTGACGGCCGCGGCGCGGCCCAGGCGGCCCCTGTTCGCCGTGGCCCTGGTGGCCAGGAACCGCAATGACGACGTGCGCCTCTCCGGCGCCCTGTCGAAGCTGGTCGAGGAGGATCCCGGCCTGTTCCTGACCCACGACGCCGAGGCCCGGCAGGTGCTGCTGGCGGGCCAGGGCGAGGGCCATGTGCGCTTGGCCCTGGAGCGGCTGAAGCGGCGCTACGGGGTGGAGATCGACACCCGGGAGCCGAAGACGCCCTACCGCGAGACCCTGCGCCAGGCGGTGACCCAGCGGGCCCGGCACAAGAAGCAGTCGGGCGGCCACGGGCAGTTCGCCGACGTGACCATCGAGGCCAGGCCCCTGCCCCGCGGCTCGGGCTTCGTCTTCGTCTCGAAGATCGTCGGCGGGGCGGTGCCCAGGCAGTGGATTCCGGCGGTGGAGGACGGGGTGCGCGACGGGCTCGCCAGGGGCCTGTCGGGCTATCCGGTGACGGACGTGGAGGTGACCCTGCTGGACGGCCAGACCCACAGCGTCGACTCCTCGGAAATGGCCTTCCGCACCGCCGGGCGGCTGGCCATTGAGGAGGCGATGAAGGCGGCCGGGACCATCCTCCTGGAGCCGATCGAGAAGCTGGTGGTCTATTCGCCCTCGCCGGCGGCCTCGAACGTGACTTCGGCGCTGACTGCCCGGCGCGGCCAGATCCTGGGCCTGGGCCCGCGGGAGGACTGGCGCGGATGGGAGCGCATCGAGGCCTATCTGCCGCAGAGCGAGCGCCAGGACCTGATCGCCGAACTGCGCGGCCTGACCCAGGGGCTCGGGGCCTTCGAGGCCGACTTCGACCACATGAGCGAGCTGCACGGGCGGCTGGCCGAGGACGTGGGCCGGCTGGCGCGCGAAGGGGCGTGAGGCTGTGTGGCTTCCCTCTTGGGGGAGCCGCTCCGGAGGACTGAGGGGGTGATGCGGGCACTTCGGCGCGCCACCCCCTCCGGCGCTTAGCGCCACCTCCCCCGAGGGGGATCCGGGGCCGTGCGGCTATTCCGCCGGCTCAGGCGCGGGCTGCATCTGGGCGGCCAGAGCGTCGTCGATCTCGCTGGCGCGGCGGCTGGCGGGACGGGCGTCGCAGCGGGCGGTGTAGGCCTCGAACACGGCCCGCTTCTCCAGCGTACCGAACTCCATGCCCCACCACAGGTGCGAGGCGATGTAGAGGTCCGCCCCCGTGAAGCTGTCGCCGACCAGATATTCGCGGCCGGTCAGGGCGTCTTCCAGGGTGTCGAGCACGTCGCCCATGCTGCCGAAGCCGAGGGCGATGCGCTGCTCGTCGGTGGGCTCTACGCCCAGGCTGCGGACGCCCGCCGCCTGTTCGATGGGGCCGGCCCCGAAGAACAGCCAGCGATAATAGGCGCCGCGCAGCTTCGACCCCGGCGGCGGGGCGAGGTTCGCCTGCGGGAAGGCGTCGGCCAGGTAGGCGATGATGGCCGCGCATTCGGTGACCACCACATCGCCGTGGACGATGGCCGGGACCTTGCCCATGGGATTGATCGCCAGATAGTCAGCCTTGCGGGTCTCGCCCCAGTCGAGGGCGCGGGTGGTGTAGGGCTGCCCCACCTCCTCCAGCATCCAGCGGATGATCCGGCCCCGGGACATGGGGTGGGTGTAGAAGACGAGTTCGTCCGACATGTGCGGAGCTCCTGCTTTGATCGCCAGACCCGTACGCGATCCTACGCCCGGCTGCTGACAGGGTTTGTCAGCAGCGACCGACGTTCGCCATTCCGTCGGAGGTAGAGTTCGGCGAGCAGCAGATTGGGCGCCCAGGGCAGCCAGGCGACCGCCACATAGGTCTCAGTGAAGCCGAAGCCCCGGAGGGCCCCCGCCGGCAGGTAGAGGCGCAGGAGGCCATCGAGGAGGTGCGCTGGCGGCGCGGGGCGTGCGCGGCGCGGCTGACGGGCAGGCTCACCGTCCCCGTCAGCCGAAGCCAGGCGCCGGCCCTGAAGGCGGCGGGCTGGCGCTGCGCCTCAGGCCCGGGCCGCCGCCCAGTCGCGGATGCGCCGCTCCAGCACGGTCATCGGCATGTTGCCGTACAGCAGGGCCGCATCGTGGAAGTCGGCCACGTCGAACTTCGGACCCAGGGTCTTGCGGGCCTCCTCGCGCAGGCGAACCCAGACCGTGTGGCCGACCTTGTAGCTGTTCGCCTGGCCGGGGCTGATGAAGTAGCGCTCGACCTCGCGCTGGGAGCGAGCCGCGGTGTTGCCGACGGTGTCCACCATATACCGGGTGGCCTGAGCCAGGGTCCAGCGCTTGGCGTGAATGCCGGTGTCCACCACCAGGCGCGCGGCGCGGAACAGCATGGACTGGAGGTAGCCCGCCCGGCCCAGGGGATCATTGGCGTAGGCGCCCATCTCGTCGGCCACCTGCTCGGCGTAGAGGCCCCAGCCCTCGGAGAAGGCGGAGTTGCCGAAGCCCGTGCGCCGCAGGATCGGAATCTGCGGGTTCTCCTGGGCGATGGCGATCTGCATGTGATGGCCCGGCGCCGCCTCGTGATAGGTGAGCGTCGGCAGGTTGTAGCGGGGCCAGTCGGCGGTGGTCTTGAGGTTGATGTAGAAGGCTCCCGGCCGGGAGCCGTCGAGGGCCGGCGACTGGTAGTAGCCGTTGGACGCCCCGTCCTGGATGAACACCGGCACCCGGCGAACCTCCACCGGCGCCTTGGGCATGGTGCGGAAGGCCTTCGGCAGGTCCTTGTAGATGTCGGCGATCTGGCGGTTCAGGTCGGCGAGGATCTGGGCCCGGCCCTCCTCGGTGTCCGGGTACATCTGCTTCGGATCGGCGTTGAGCGCGGCGAGGCGCTGGCCGACGGTCCCTTGCGTCAGGCCCTGGGACTTCAGGATGGCGTCGAGCCGGGCGGTGATGTCGCGCACCTGCTCCAGGCCCATCTGGTGGACCTCTTCGGGTGTGTAGTTGGTGGTGGTCGAGTTCTTCACCGCATCGGCGTAGTAGGCCTCACCGTCCGGCAGGGCCCAGGCGCCCGTGTCGGGCTTGGCCTTGGCCTTCAGGGCCTCCATGGCGGCGATCTGCCGATCGAGGGCCGGGAACACCTCGGTCTCGACGATCCTGGTCGCCCGGCCGGCCCAGTCGCCGGGAAGGTTCGCGGCCTGCGCCTTCTTGGCGAGGGAGGTGACGAGGACGGTCTGGGCGGCCGGCTGGTCGCGCAGGGCGCGCATCTGGCCGAGGGCGAGCGGCACGGCGAAGGCCGGCAGGACCGCGCCGAGGGCCACGTCGTGGTTCATCCGCTCCAGATCCTGGTCCATCTGCACGGCGAAGGCGCGGATGCGCTCCAGATTGGCCTCGGCGTCGGCGGCGGTCGCCACCTTGTGCTGGCTGTCGAGGAAGTCGGGGATGTCCTGATAGGAGCCGGTGCGCTGGCTGATGACGAAGGGGCTGTAGTTGCGGCCCACGTCGCCGAACTTGTAGCGGTCGCCGGAATAGACCGCCCGCTCCTGCACATAGAGGACGGTGTCGAGGTCGATCTTCGAGCCCTGGGACAGGCGCTCGCGGTCGATGGCCTTGAGCGCCCTCATCCACTCGCGCGAGCGCTCCAGGCGGCGGGCCTTGGCGGCCAGGGAGTTGTCGTCGAGCCGGGCCTTCATGTCCGCCCGGCGGTCCTTGTCGAGGCCGAGGGCGGTGGCGAACTCGGGGCTGTCGTCCACCAGCGCCTCGAACATGGCGTCTAGCTGGGCGCGCAGGCGGGCGTCCTCGGAGCCCTGGGCGTGGCCGAGGGCCGGGGCGGCCCCGGCGAGGGCGGCGGCGGCCGTGGTGGCGAGGAAGCTGCGGCGGTCGAGGTGGGCGGTCATGCGGGTCTCCCCCATTTTCCCATGGCCCTTCAGCCCCGGACGCCGCACGGCGCCCGGGCCGATGGGGTGGATCAGGCCTTCGAGGCGGCGATGTAGCGGTCGACGACGCTTTCCAGGACCGTCAGCGGCATGGCGCCGGACAGCAGGGCCGCGTCGTGGAAGCGGCGGATGTCGAAGCGCGGGCCGAGAGCCGCCTTGGCCTTCTCCCGCAGGCGCAGCCAGGTGAGCTTGCCGACCATGTAGCTGCAGGCCTGGCCCGGCCAGACGCAGTAGCGCTCGATCTCGGTGGCGGCCGAGCTTTCGGGCGAGCCGTCGATGGCGGTCATGGCGGCGATGGCCTTCTCGCGGCTCCAGCGCAGGTCGTGGAGGCCGGTGTCGACCACCAGGCGCGCGGCGCGGAACAGCGAGGCCTGGATCTGGCCGAGCTCGCCCAGCGGGTCGTCCCGATAGACGCCCATCTCCAGGGCCACCTGTTCGGAATAGAGCGCCCAGCCCTCGGAGAAGGGCGAGAAGCCGGCGATGCGGCGCAGCATCGGCAGGTCGGCCTCCTGCTGCAGGGAGCGCTGCAGGTGATGGCCCGGGATCGCCTCGTGATAGGTCAGGGTCTTGAGCGTCCAGCGCGGGTTCTCGGCGGAATCGCGCAGGTTGATCCAGTAGATGCCCGGACGGGAGCCATCGAGGGCGGGCCGGTTGTAGTAGCCGCCGGGCGCGCCGGCCTCGATGAACTTGGGCACCCGGCGGATCTCCACCGACGCCTTCGGCAGGGCGCCGAACATCTCGGGCAGGCGGGGCTGCATGTCGCGGACCATCTGGTTGAGGTGGGCGATGAGCTGTTCCTTGGCCTCGTCGGTGTCGGGATAGAGCTGGGCCGGGTCCTTGAAGAGGTGCTGGATGCGCTCGCCCACCGAGCCCTGGGTCAGGCCCCGGCCGCGCAGGATCACCTCGGCGCGGGCCGACAGGGCCTTGGCCTGCTCCAGACCGAGTTCGTGGATTTCCCTGGGGGTGAGGGTGGTGGTGGTCGAGCTCTTCAGGGCGTCACGGTAGTAGGCCTCGCCGTCGGGCAGGCGCCAGCAGCCGGCGTCGTGGACGGCCTTGGGCTGCAGCGAGCGGAGCAGCTCGATCTGGCGGTCGAGGGCCGGGACCACCTTCTCGGCGTAGATCTTCGCCGCCTGGGCCGCATAGTCGCCGGGGATGCCCTTTTCGGCGGCGCGCGTGGCGACGGAAGTAACGAGGGGCGAGGCGGCCGGGTCGACCTTGAGATTGGCCATCTGGGTCAGGGCCCGCTCCAGCACGAAGTCGGGCGGGATGACGCCCAGGCCCACGTCCCGGCGGGCCCGCTCGGTCTCCTGGTCCATGACCTCGGCGAAGGCGGCCAGGCGCGAGAGATAGGCGTCGGCGTCGTCCTTGGTCTCGATGCTGTGCTGGGTCCCGAGGAAGTCCGGGGTGTCCTGATAGGAGCCGGTGAGCTGCGAGAGGACGTAGGGCTGCCCCGCGCCGCCGTTGCCATAGACGTAGCGGCGGTTGGCCTCGTCGTCGGCCTGGGCGGTGAACAGGACCGCCTCGTAGTGCGGAACCTCGGACGGGCTCAGCTTGGCCGGGTCGATGGCCTTGAGGAACTGGAGGTTGCGGGCGTTGCGGGCCCGCTGGGCCTCCAGGGCGCCGATGGACTCGGCGTCGAGCTGCGCCTTCTGGGCCATGCGCGCGCCCTTGTGCAGGCCGAGGCGAGTCACCGACTGGGGCGAGTGGTCGAGGGTCTCCTCGAACATGGCGTCGAACAGGGCGCGGAGCCTGGCGTCCTCGTCCGTGCGCGGCTGGGCGGCGGCGAGGCCGGGCGCCAGGGCGGCGAGCGCGGCGGAGCCGGCGAGGAAGTGGCGGCGGTGGATGGTCATGGGGTCACATGCTCCTCAGCGCGTCATCCCGGGCGCCGCAGGCGGTCGGCCTGAGCGGCGTGCGGCCGGGATGACGGCGCGTCTTCAGGCCTGGGTCTCGCGGGCGATGTAGAGGTCGACGACGTTCTCCAGGGCGGTCAGCGGCATGGAGCCGGAGAGCAGGATGGCGTCGTGGAACTTGCGCGGGTCGAACCGGGGGCCGAGGGCGGCCTTGGCCTTTTCGCGCAGGCGCAGGATGGTCACCTTGCCGACCATGTAGCTGCACGCCTGGCCCGGCCAGACCGAGTAGCGCTCGATCTCCTGGGCGGCGAGCGGCTCGGGGTCGCCCTCGATGGCGCGCATCTCGGCGATGGCCTTCTCCCGGCTCCAGCGCAGGTCGTGCAGGCCGGTGTCGCAGACGAGGCGCGCCGAGCGCAGCAGGGCGTCGTGGATGTAGCCCAGCTCGTTGAGCGGCTGGCCCTCGTAGACGCCCATCTCCTGGACCACCTGTTCGGAGTACAGCGCCCAGCCCTCGGCATAGGCGCCAAAGCCCATCACCCGGCGGATCATCGGCAGGTCGGCCTCGAGTTGCAGGGCGATCTGCATGTGATGGCCCGGCAATCCCTCGTGATAGGTGGTGGTGGGCAGGAACCAGTACGGGCTTTCGGCCGTGTCGCGCAGGTTCAGCCAGTAGACGCCGGGGCGCGAGCCATCGAGGCTGGGGCCCTCGTAGTGGGTGGAGGCGCCGCCCTCGGTGGCGGCCGGGATGCGGCGGATCTCCAGGGGCGCCTTGGGCAGAGTCCCGAACTGCTCCGGCAGGCGGGCGGTGATCTTCCGCACCTCCTCGTTGAGGTCGGCGATGATCCGGGCCTTGCCCTCGTCGGTGTTGGGATAGACGCCGGTCTTGGCCTCGTAGAGGGCGATGAAGCGCTCGCCCACGGTGCCTTTGGTGTAGCCCAGCTGCTTGAAGAGGACGTCGGCCCGGGCCCACAGCTCGGCCGTGACGTCGCGGCCCATCTTGTGAACCTCGGCCGGGCTGAGGGTCGAGGTGGTCTGGGCCCGCAGCATGTGGGCGTAGTAGGCGGCGCCATCGGGCAGGCGCCAGCAGCCGGCGTCGTGGACGGCCCGGGGCTTCAGGCTCTCCAGCAGGGCCATCTGCCGGTCGAGGGCCGGGACCACCTTGGACTCGTAGACCTTGGCGGCGGCCGCCTGCCAGTCGCCCGCGAGGCCGGCCTTGCGGGCCTTGTCCGCCAGGGCGGTGACGAGGGTGGAGCTGTCCGCGGGCTGGCGCAGCACCTTCATGCCGGCAAGAGCGCCCTCGATGGCGAAGTCGGGCGGGACGACGCCCAGGCCCACGTCGCGGCGCACGCGCTCGATCTCGGCGTCCATGTTGGCGGCGAAGACCTCAAGGCGGGCGAGATAGGCCTCGGCGTCCTCGCGGGTCTCGACCCCGTGCTGGCTGTCGAGGAAGTCCGGGACCTCCTGCCAGGAGCCGGTGATCTGGGCCAGGACATAGGGGCTGCCGTTGGAGGGATAGGCGAAGCGGCGATTACCCTCGTCGGTGGTCTCCAGCTCGAACAGCATGGTGTCGTAGTTGACCGCCGCCATGCCCGAGAGCCGGCGCCGGTCGATGGCCTTCAGCCGGCGCAGCTGGTCGGCGGTGCGGGCCTTGCGCGCCTCTTCGCCGGCCAGGGAGGCGTCATGGAGCCGGGCCTTGGCGGCCGCGCGCTCGCCCTTGTCGAGGCCCAGGGAGGTGACGAGCTCGGGGCTGTCGTCGAGGGCCTCCTTGAAGACCTGGTCGAGGAATTGAGCGAGCTGGGCCTCCGCGCCGCTGGCAGGCTGGGCCCAGGAGCCGGTGGCGGCGAGCGCGGCGAGGCCCCCCGCGGCGATCATGAGCTGGCGTCGGTTGTGCACGCGCCGGTCCCCCTTGTCGGTTGTGTGGACGAAGGCTTAGAGGCCGGGGCGCGGGCGCGGCAAGCAGGCGCGCACGATTGCGGTCATTAAATCCGAGTAATGCGCCCCATCCCCGCGGGCGGCCTAGGAAAAGGCGGTGGGATCGGCTGATATGCGCGCCGCTCGCAGGCAAGGATTCCATGACGATGTTACGCGTTTCAGGGCTGGCGCTGGCCGCTGTTCTTTCCCTCTCGCTGACCACGGGCGCCCTCGCCCAGGTGAGCCCCGCCCAGGCGGACCGCACGATCCAGCAGGTCCGGGCCTCTGCGGGCTTCAAGGCGGCGATGGCGCGGCTGGACGCCGAGCATGAGCGCATCGTCGCCGACACCATCACCCTGACCGAGATCGAGGCGCCGCCCTTCAAGGAGGAGAAGCGGGCCCGGGCCTATATGGAGATGCTGAAGGCCCACGGGCTGACCGACGTGGAGATGGACGCCGAAGGCAATGTCATGGGCCTGCGGCGCGGGACCGGGCCGGCCGGCGGGCCGGTGGTGGTGATCGCCGCCCACCTGGACACCGTCTTCCCCGAGGGCACCAATGTGAAGGTGCGGCGCGAAGGCACGAAGCTGTACGCCCCGGGCGTCGGCGACGACACCCACGCCCTGGCGGTGCTGCTGGGCTACATCCGCGCCCTGGACGCCGGGAAGGTGAAGACCAAGCGCGACATCCTGTTCGTGGGCAATGTGGGCGAGGAAGGCCCGGGCGACCTGCGCGGCGTGCGGCACATCTTCACCAAGGGCAAGTACAAGGACCGGATCGCCGCCTTCTTCTCCATGGACGGCACCAGCGCCGACCGCATCGTCTCGGGCGCGGTGGGCTCGAAGCGCTACCGGGTGACCTTCAACGGGCCGGGCGGGCACAGCTATGGCGCCTTCGGCATCGTCAATCCCATGGCCGCCATGGGCAATGCGGTGGTGGCCATGAACAAGCTGGAGACGCCCCGGAGCCCCAAAACCACCTACGCCACCAGCGTGGTGGGCGGCGGCACCAGCGTGAACTCGATCCCCGAGTCCATCTGGCTCGAGGTGGACATGCGCTCGGAAAGCCCCGAGGAGCTGGCCAAGATCGACGCCCGATTCAAGCAGATCGTCGAGGAGGCGGTGGCCGCCGAGAACGCGGCTCGCAACACCGGCCCCGGCAAGATCACCGCCGAGGTGAAGCAGATCGGCGACCGGCCCACCGGCAACACCCGGGAGGACGCCGAGATCGTGCAGCTGACCGCCGCGGCGGCGCGGGCGGCGGGCTACCAGCCGATCCTGGGGGCCAGCTCCACGGACTCGAACATGCCCATCAGCCTGGGCATTCCCGCGGTGACCATCGGCTCGGGCGGCACGAGCGGCCGGGCCCATGCGCCGGACGAATGGATCGACGTGGCCAAGCCCGAAAGCGTGCGCGGCATGGCCGTGGGCCTTGCGGCGCTGATCGCCATGGCCAACCGCTAGGGCCGTGGCGCCCCGCAGCGTCGCGATCATCGGGGCGGGGCCCGCCGGGCTGTTCGCCGCCGAGCGGCTGGCCGACGCCGGCCTGACGGTGACCGTGTACGAGCGGATGCCGTCGCCGGCGCGCAAGTTCCTGATGGCCGGGCGCGGCGGGCTGAATCTCACCCATTCCGAGCCCTTCGAGGCCTTCGTCGGTCGCTATGGCGCGGCGGGCGACTGGCTGCGGCCGCACCTGGAGCGGTTCCCGCCCGCAGCCCTGACGGCCTGGGCCGAGGGGCTGGGCCAGCCGACCTTCGTGGGCTCGTCGGGCCGGGTGTTCCCCAAGTCGCTCAAGGCCTCGCCGCTGCTGCGGGCCTGGCTTGCGCGGCTGGCGGAGCTGAAGGTCGGGCTGCGCCTGCGACACGCGTGGCGGGGCTGGAGCCCGGACGGCGAGCTCGTCTTCCGCACGCCCGAGGGCGAGACGAGGCTTCGGGCCGACGCCGTGGTGCTGGCCCTGGGCGGCGCCTCCTGGCCGAAGCTCGGGACCGACGGGGCCTGGGCCGCCCACTTGCCGGACGCGGTCGTCCCGTTCCGCCCCGCCAACATGGGCGTGGACGTGGCCTGGAGCCCGGTGATTCAGGGCTTCGCCGGAACGCCCCTGAAGGGCATCGCCCTCACCCACGACGGCCGCACAGTCCGCGGCGAGGCGGTGGTGAGTCGCTATGGCCTGGAAGGCGGGGCGATCTATGCGATCTCGGCGGCCCTGCGCGAGGCGATCGCCGCCGAGGGCGGAACGGTGCTGAAGGTGGACTTGCGGCCGGACATGGACGCGGCCGACCTCGCCCGCCGGCTGGCGAAACCCCGGGGCGGCCAGAGCCTTTCCAACCACCTGCGCCGGACCCTGAAGCTGTCGCCGGTGGAGACCAACCTGCTGCGCGAGGCGCACGGCAAGGACCTGCCCGCGGACCCGGCCGCCCTGGCCCGGGCCATCAAGGCCGCGCCCCTGCGCCTGACCGGCGTGCAGGACCTCGGGCGGGCCATCTCCTCGGCCGGCGGCGTGCGGCTGGAGGCGGTGGACCGCGACCTGATGCTGAAGGACCGGCCGGGCGTGTTCGTGGCCGGGGAGATGCTGGACTGGGAGGCGCCCACCGGGGGCTACCTCCTGCAGGCCAGTTTCGCCACGGGCCTCGCGGCGGCGGAGGGCGTGCTGCGCCGCCTCGGCGACTGATCTGCTCCGGCTACTCCGCGGCCACCGCCTGGGCGGCGGGCCAGGGATCGACGGTGACCCGGCGCATGTGCCGGCGCTGGCCCGGATAGTCGTTGAGCGCGAAGTGCCAGACCGAGCGGTTGTCCCAGAAGGCCACCGCCCCCTTGGTCCACTGGAAGCGGCAGGTGAAGCCCTCGTAGCGGGAGTGCTCGAAGAGGTAGTCCAGGAGAGCCTTGGACTCGCGGGCCTTCCAGCCCTCGATGCGCAGGGTGAAGGCCGGATTGACGTAGAGCGCCTTGCGGCCCGTCTCCGGGTGGACCAGCACCATGGGGTGGACATACTCGCCCACATAGCCGTCGGCCTCGGCCACCTTCATGGAGGTGCGCTTCTGCGCCGAGTGGCCCTGGGAGGAATATTCGCGGCTGGCCGAATGGACGGCGTTCAGGCCCTCCAGGGTCTTCTGCAGACCGGGCGACAGGGCCTCAAAGGCGGCGGCCTGGCTGGCGAACAGGGTATCGCCGCCGAACTCGGGGATCTCCACCGCATAGAGGATCGAGCCGATGGAGGGACGCTCCAGGAAGCTCATGTCCGAATGCCAGCCGCCGCCGAAGTTCACCTTGTCGGAGGGCTCCTTGATGATCTCCATCACCTCGGGCTGGCCATCCATCCCCGCCACGAACGGGTGGACGTTGAGCGGGCCGAAGCGGCGGCCGAAGGCCACCTGCTGGGCCGGGGTGAGGTCCTGGTCGCGGAAGAAGATCACCTGGTGCTCGACCAGGGCCTGGCGGATCTGGGCGATGGTCTCGTCGGGCAGATGCTGGAAGAGGTCGACGCCGGAGATCTCGGCGCCGAGGGCGCCGGCGACGCGGCGAATCTTGAGGGCTTGGCTCATGGGCGGCTCCTTGCTCGCCTCACGCTACCCCGACCAGCAGTCCGCGCCAGGGCCCAAGAGCTGAACCCGCTTTCAGCCGGGCTGAAGGCTTACCTTGCGTCGAGGGCCGCCCGGACCTCGGCGATCACGCCGGCCCAGTCGCTGTCGCGAGGCTGACGGAAGACGCGGACCGAGGGATACCAGGGGCTCTCGGTCCCCTGCCGCATCCAGCGCCAGTCGGCCGGCCTGGCCGTCAGCAACCACACCGGCTTGCCCATGGCGCCGGCGAGGTGGGCGACGGCGGTGTCGACGGTGATGACCAGCTCAAGGTCCTCGATGATCCGGCGCGTGTCCTCGAAGTCGCGGACGCCGGTGTCCTCGGGCTGGAGGCTGCGCACGCCCGGCCAGGCGAGCACCTCGCGCTGCAGGGGCTCAGGCAGCGAGCGCCAGCGGTCGCGGACGTGGTTGGGATTGCCGCGCACGCCGACGCCGATCCCCTGGCCGCCCGACCGCGACGGCAGATAGGGCTCGGCCGGCACGTCCTTCGGCTCCTTGACGCCCATGCGCCACGGGAGCGCCGAGAAGATCGTCCAGGCGTCGTGGCGTTCGATCTGAACGTCGCCCTCGGCGGGCAGCACCCGCGCGCCGAGGCCGGAAAACAACCGCACGAGGGCCGGGGCGCAGTAGACGGTCACCGCCACCCCTTGCCGGACCAGGATCGCCACGAAACGCGCGAACTGGATTTGGTCGCCCATCCCCTGATCGGGCAGCACCAGAAGCGAGCGCACCGGCTCGCCCTGCCACTCGGGGAAGCTCAGGCTCGGCCGCCAGCGCTCGCGCGTCTCCTGATGATGATAGAGCGGCCAGCCCTCGGCGTAGGCGCCGCGGGAGAGGAGAGACAGTCCCAGGAACAGCGCCGTGAGCCGGTCCTCGGGCCAGCGCTCCCGAGCCTCGCGCAGCAGCTGCTCGGCCTCGACGTAGCGCCCCTGCCGCTCGAGCACGACGAAGAGGTTGCGGTACACGTCCGGCGCGGGTCCGTCCCGCATCAGAATCCGGTAGAGGCGCTCGGCCTCCTCCAGCCGCCCCTCATCCGACGCCCGGCGCGCCAGTTCGAACAGCTTCACCAGGCTGATGCGGAGCTCGGTCGGGACGGCGGACATTCGGGACGGCACCTGGGGTCGAAGAAGGCAGCGATCTTTGGCGGCGCCCGGGGCGGGGCGCAAGCGTCAAGCCGCCTTCTGGAGCTCCTGCTTCACCCGTTCGGCGAGGGTCTTGATGTCGATGGGCTTGGGCAGGAACGAGACGTTGCGCTCACCCTCCAGCAGGTCGGAGAACTCGCTCTCGGCGTAGCCCGAGATGAACATCACCGGGGCCGCGCCCAGGTAGGGCCGGGCCTGCTTGAGAAGTTCGGGCCCCTGCATCCCCGGCATGACCACGTCGGAGATCATCAGGTCGATCTCGCCGGCGTGGCCCTCGGCCAGCTCCAGGGCCTCCTCGCCGCTGGAGGCCTCGATGACCTCGTAGCCGCGGGCCCGCAGCAGCTTGGCGGCGACGCCGCGCACGGCGTCCTCATCCTCGACGAAGAGAATGCGGCCGGCGCCGGACAGATCGCGGGCGGCGGGACGCTTGGGCTTGGCCACCGCCTCGGGCGCCGGCGCCACCTCCACCGCCGGGGCGTGGACCGGCAGGAAGATGCGGAAAGCCGCCCCCTCGCCCGGCCGACTCTCCACCGAGATCCAGCCGTCGGACTGCTTGACGATGCCGTAGACGGTGGCGAGGCCGAGCCCCGTCCCCTCGCCCACCGGCTTGGTGGTGAAGAAGGGATCGAAGATCTTGTCCAAGGCCTCGGGCGGGATGCCGGGGCCGTCGTCCGAGACCTGGATCAGGGCCTGGTCGCCCTGGGCGCTGGGATAGCCCAGGTGGCGCGCCTCCTCCTGGGTGACGCGGCCGGTGCGGATCTTGATGCGGCTGCCGCCGTGGGAGCGGATGGCGTCCCGGGCGTTGACCACCAGGTTCATGATGGCCGTGTCGAGCTGGCCGCGGTCGGCCCGGACATGCGGCAGGTTCCGGCCATAGTCGGTGACCAGCTTGATGTCCTCGGGCAGCAGGCGGCGCAGGAGCACCTCGGACTCGGAGATCATCTCGCCGATGTCGAGGATCTCGCGCTGGACCGTCTGCTTGCGCGAGAAGGCCAGGAGCTTGCGCACGAGATCGGCGGCCCGCATCGAGGTCTGCTTGATCTCGTTCAGCCCCTCGTAGGAGGGGTCGCCGACGGGGTGCCGGGTGGCCAGCACGTCGAGCTGCATCAGGATGGCGGTGAGCAGGTTGTTGAAGTCGTGGGCCACGCCCCCGGCCAGCTGGCCGATGGCCTGCATCTTCTGGCTCTGGGAGAGCTGCTGCTCGATCTGCTTCTGCTCGGAGACGTCCACCAGATAGGCCACCCAGCGGCCTTCCGACCTGGACAGGTAGAGCTGAGCCACCCGGCTGGGATCATGGGCCAGCTTGACCTCGAGCGGAGCCTTGCCCTCGCCCAGGCGCTGGGCCGCATCGGCCCGGCTCGTGGCCTCGATCAGCTCGCCGAACACCTGGCCCGCCTCGCCGCCGCCGGCCACGGCCTTGAGGGCGGGGTTGGCCTCGATGATCACCGCCAGGAACGGGTCCTCGCCCTCCAGCAGGGCGGCGCCGAACGGCGAGGCGGCGGCGAAGGCGTCCAGAACCTTGGGCGGCGGGGCCTTGGCGCGGGCCACGGCGTTCAACACCTCCATGGCCGCGGACGGCAGGGCCAGCACCCCGCTGGAGCCGGTCAGCCGCACCAGATAGCGGCGCGGGCCGACGGGCGAGACCAGCGCCTTGCGCTCCTCGCCGCCCACCTTGAGCACGGCCCGGCCCATCTCGCCCCGGCGGGCGGCCGCCAGGGCGCCGAACAGGCTGGAGGCGGCCGCGCCGCTCTTGGGCAGGCGCATGCCCGGTCCCATGGCCTCGCGCCAGGCGGCGTTGGCGGCGGTCAGCTTGCCGTCCGGAGCGGCGATGGCCGCGGGCTCGTCCAGGGCCTGGAGAAAGGTCTCCGCGCCAAGGTCGCTCTCGGCGGGGGGCTCCCCGCCGGTGCGCAGGACGAACAGGCCCAGGCACGAGACGCCGGCCAGGCCGATCAGCAGCATCATGCTGGCGAGGGTGGCGGGCCCGGCGTCGAGCGCGGGCGCTGCGGCGAAGGCCACGGCAAGCAGGAAGAAGGCCACCGCGGCCCCCGTCAGGGGATCGAAGCGGCCCTTCGGTTGGGACGTCGGCTCGGCCATGGCTCCCTGCGACGATTCGGGGGACGATTCGGTCGCTTGCATTGTGTCACAGGCCCCCTGCGGCCGCACCGCGACGCCGCATCACAGCGGGCGCGCCGGCGCCAGGCGACGGTTCTGGGCGGCGTTGAGAATGAAGCCGATGATCTTGGCCACGGCCTCGTAGTGGGCGGGCGGGATCATGTCATCCACCTCCACCGCAGCGTAGAGGGCGCGGGCCAGGGGCGGATCCTCGATCACCGGCACCCCGGCCTCCTCGGCGATGGCGCGGATCTTCAGGGCGAGGCTGTCGAGACCCTTGGCCACGCACAGGGGGGCGGCGGTCTCCTCGGCGTCGTACTTGAGGGCCACGGCGTAGTGGGTGGGGTTCATGATCACCACCGTGGCGTCGGGCACCGCCTGCATCATCCGCTGCTTGGCGCGGGTGAACTGGATTTGCTTCTGGCGGGCCTTGATGTGCGGGTCGCCCTCGGTCTGCTTGTAGTCGTCCTTCACCTCGGTGCGGCTCATGCGCATCCGCTTCATGAAGCGCTGGCGCTGCCACAGCCAGTCGGCGCCGGCGATGACCAGGGCCAGGGCGGCCACGGAGAAGACCAGCCGCTTCAGGATCTCCACGGCGAAGGGCAGCAGGGCCATCGGATCGACGGCGGGCAGGTTGGCGAGCTTGGGAAGATAGGGCTGGAGGATCACCCAGCCGAGAACGCCGGTGAGCGCCACCTTCACCAGCGACTTGACGAACTGCATCAGGCCGTCGGGGCCGAACACCCGCTTCAGCCCGGCCAGGGGCGAGAGTTTCTTGAGGTCCGGCTTCAGCTTCTCGGCGGTGAACATGAAGCCGGTCTGGGAGAGGTTGCCGGCTAGGCCGGAGAGCATGGCGACCCCGAACACCACCGCCAGCACAGGGGCGGCGGCGAAAACCGCGGCGCGCAGCACGCCCACGCCGCCGTGGCCGTCCACGGCGATGTCGTGGGGATGGGCGAGGTAGGGGATCAGCGCCTCGGTGAGGCCCCGGGCGAGCCATTCGCCACCGAACAGCACCGCCGCCGAGACCCCGGTGAGGATGGCGAACGGCGACAGGTCGGGCGTCTTGGGAACATCGCCCTTCTCCCGCGCCTGACTGAGTTTTCGCGGTGTCGGGTCTTCTGTCTTGGAGGCGGCGTCTTCACTCATCCGAGGAAGGCCCCCACAAGCTCACGGTAGCGGCCCACCCAGACGAGGCCGATGGTCCCCAGGCTGAGGGCGAAAATCGTCAGGCCCAGCAGCACGATCAGCGGGGTGGCGACGAAGAACACTTGGAACTGCGGCATCACCCGGCCGACCAGGCCGACAGCCACGTTGAACACCAGGGAGAAGACAAGCACCGGGGCGGCCAGCTGCAGGCCCAGGGCGAAGGCCCGGCCAAGGGTCTGGATGGCCAGCTGGCCCGCATCGCCCACAGGCGCCTCCCGGCCGAAGGGAAACAGGCTGTAGGAGCGCACCATGGCCGCCAGGAACATGTGGTGCAGGTCGGTGGCCATGATCAGGACGACGCCCATCAGGCCGAGGAATGTGGCCAGGGTCGGGGTCGGCTGGGCCTGCATGGGATTGGCCGTCTGGGCGAAGGAGAGCGTGGTCCCCAGGGACACCAGCTCGCCCGCCGTGGACAGCGACAGCATGAACATCCGCAGGATGGCGCCGATCATCAGGCCGATGAACACCTCGCGCAGCACCTCGCCGACCATGGCGCCGGTGGTGACGGGAAGCGCCGGGGCGGCCGGGCCCAGCACCGGGAACATCATCAGCGCCAGGGCCAGGCCGAAGGACAGGCGCACCCGGGCGGGGATGTAGGTCTCGCCGAGGCCCGGGATCAGCAGGATGATGGCCCCGAGCCGCGCGAAGACGAGGCCGGCGGCGAAGACCTGCTGGGCTGTGGCGTAGGATTCCATAGGGGCGACGCGCCCCGCCTCACATGGCGGCGATGCGGGCGGCGATGTGGCGCATGAAGCCGCTCATCAGAGCCCCCATCAGCGGCAGGAAGATCAGCAGCGAGATGAAGATCGCCACGATCTTGGGCGCATAGACCAGGGTGGCCTCCTGGATCTGGGTGAGGGCCTGCAGGAGGCCGATGCCGACGCCGACCACGAGACCGACGATGAGGATCGGGGCCGAGAGCTGGATGGTGAGCCAGATGGCTTCGCGTCCGACGTCCAGAACCTCGGCGCCGTTCATGGGATCCCCTGCCAAATACGCTGGAAAGCCGCGGAGAATCCGCTGCCGGCAGGTTCGGCGGCTATGGTTAACGAAGCGCTACCAGTGGGCAGGAATTGCCTAGTCCCCGGAGGGCGGCGGGGGCGCGCCGGACAGGCCCGCGGCCGACGCATCGCGGTTCGCCATTCACCGGATGGGCGCTGGCGCGTTAAGAGGGACGTTCCCGTTCCATCAGGAGTGCTCCATGTCCCGAATGCTCGCCGTCCTCGCCGCCGCCGCGGTCGCCGCCTCCGGCGCAGCCCAGGCCGAGACCCTGACCGCCGACCTGAAGAACGGCGAAGGCCAGACCATCGGCACGGTCACCCTGACCGAGGCCCCCAAGGGCGTGCTGATGCGGGTCGAGGCCAAGGGCCTGACGCCCGGCTGGCACGGCCTGCACTTTCACGAGAAGGCCGACTGCTCGAAGGCCGACTTCACCAGCGCCGGCGCCCACACCCGCCACGGCGACGCCAAGGCCGTCCACGGCCTGCTGAACCCCGAGGCCAATGAGACGGGCGACCTGCCCAACATCCACGCCGGCGCCGACGGCTCGGCGGCGGCCGAGGTCTTCACCGCCCTGACCACCCTGGCGGCCCTGCGCGACGCGGACGGCTCGGCGGTGCTGGTCCACGCCAACGCCGACGACCACAAGACCCAGCCCATCGGCGGGGCCGGGGCGCGGGTGGCCTGCGCGGTGGTGAAGTAGGCGGCGGTCTCAGAGGGGGTGGATGGCCCCCTCACCCGCTTCGCGGGAGCTCCCCCAGAGGGGGCGCATCAGATCGGCATGCGCATGATTTCCTGATAGGCGCTGATCACCTGGTCGCGGACGGCCATGACCGTCTCCAGGCTGGCCTCGGCGGCGGAGATGGCGGTGACCACGTCGATCAGTTCGGCCTTGCCCTGGACCTGGGCGGCGATCTGGGTCTCGGCGTGGCGGGACGCCGCGACGGTGTCGCTCATGGTCGCCTTGAGGATGTCGGCGAAGCCGGGGCCGGCGGCCGGCGCGGCGCCGCTGCTTTCCGAACCCGGATCGATCGAGACGCCCTTCTGGGCGGCGGCGTAGGCCTTTGCGGCGGCAAGGGCGGTGATCACGGCTTAATGTCCCTACTTCTTCAGCAGGTCGAGGGTGCGCGTCTCCATGGCGCGCGCGGTCTCGATGACGTTGAGGTTGGCCTCGTAGGCGCGCTGGGCCTCGCGCATGTCCATCGCCTCGACCAGCGAATTGACGTTGGGCAGCTTCACATAGCCCTGGGCGTCGGCCGACGGGTGGCCGGGGTTGTATTCGGTGCGGAACTCGCTGCGGTCGGGCTCGACCCGGGCCATCTTGACGCCCTGGCCGCCCTGGGCGGTGCGGGCGGGCTCGAACACCGGGGCCTGCCGGCGGTAGGGGTCGCCGCCCGGCGTGCGCGAGGTGGAATTCGCATTGGCCAGGTTCTCGGCGATGATCCGCATCCGCGCCTGCTGGGCCCGCAGGGCGGAGGCGGCGATCGCCTGGGCCACGCCCGCCGTCGACCGTTCAGCCATCGCTCAAGCTCTCCTCAGCCCCGCCCTGGCGCGCGCGCGGCCAGGCGGATCATGGACATGGACTTCTGGTAGAAGCCGATGGCGGCGTCGTAGCTCATGCGCGCCTCGGACATCTTCAGCATCTCCTCCTCCAGCACCACGGCGTTGCCGTTGAGCGTGGTCTCGGAGTCGGGGGACTTGACCACCTTCACCCCGGCGGCGGCGGCGCGCTGCTGGGACGCGGGCAGCATGTGGCCCGCCTGGGTGGCGGCCATCACCGTCGGGCGGGCGGCGGACTGGGCCTGGAGCTGGGCCTGGAAGGGCTTGAGGTCCTGGGCCACGTAGCCCGGGGTGTCGGCGTTGGCCACGTTCTGGGCGATCACCCGCTGGCGCTCCGACAGATAGCCGAGCCGGTCGCGCAGCATCGCAAAGAGCGGAATCTCGGCCAGGTTCATGGGCAAGAGGGTGAATAAACAGGGTTAATCGGCTCTTAAGAGACTCAGGGCCGGATGGGCGGCACAGGACCTCCGCAGAAGCGCCCATGGATTTCGTCGACCTGCTGCGAGCCGTATTTGCGCTCGCCCTCACCCTCGGACTGGTCGGCCTGGGGGCGATCGCCCTGCGGCGCTACGGCCCCGACGCCCTCGCCCGCTTCGGCCAGGCCCAGCGCAAGGAGCGCCGCCTGAAGGTGGTCGAGACCCTGGTCCTCGACCCCGCCCGCCGGCTGCTGATCGTGGAGTGCGACGGCGAGGAGCGCCTGCTGCTCCTGGGCGAGGGCCGGATGCTGGGCGAGATTCGCCCCAAGACGGACGCCCGCTGATGTTCCTCCGCGACCTCGTGAGCGCCCTGCGCGCCCTGCCGGCCGAGGATTGGCGCAAGGCGGCGCTGATCTCGGCCATCACCACCTGCGCCGCCCTGGTGTTCCCGGCCGCGGCGGCCGCCCAGGCGATCAATGTCGACCTCGGCACCGGCGCGGGCCTCACCGAGCGGGTGGTGCAACTGGTCGGCCTGCTGACCGTCCTGTCGCTGGCGCCGTCGATCGTCATCATGACCACCTCGTTCGTGCGGATCGTTGTGGTGCTGTCCCTGCTGCGCACGGCGCTCGGCCTGCAGCAGAGCCCGCCCAATGCGGTGATCATCTCGCTGTCGCTGTTCCTGACGGCCATCGTCATGGGGCCGACCTTCGAGCGCAGCTATCAGGAGGGGGTGAAGCCGCTCCTCGACCAGCAGATGGAGCTGCCGGCCGCCTTCGACGCGGCGGGCGCGCCGGTGAAGACCTTCATGCTGAGCCAGGTGGACGAGGAGGACCTCGGCCTGTTCATCCGCCTCTCGCGGATTCCCAAGCCGGCCAACGCCGAGGCCGTGCCGCTGCGGGTGGTGACCCCGGCGTTCATGATCTCGGAGCTGAAGCGCGCCTTCGAGATCGGTTTCCTGCTGTTCGTGCCCTTCCTGGTGATCGACCTGGTGGTGGCTAGCGTGCTGATGAGCATGGGCATGATGATGCTGCCGCCGGCGGTGGTCAGCCTGCCGTTCAAGCTGATCTTCTTCGTCCTGGTGGACGGTTGGCGGCTGGTCTGCGGCAGCCTGGTGGAAAGCTTCCAGCGCGGCGCGGGCGGATAGCCCGGTCAATCAGTTGCTGGCGGCGCGGGTGGAGGCCGGCGCCTTGCCGGCGGGAGCCTTGCCGCCGGACGCCGGGCTGGTCGGCGACGGGCGGGTCCTGAAGCGCTCCTTCATGCGGGCGACCCAGCCGGCGAAGGCTTCGTTGTCGGCCGTGACCCGGCCGAAGTCGCCGACGCTGAGCCGGCCCGACGGGACGCCCGACAGGGCGATGCGCAGGGCCTCGGGATTGGCCGCCTTGTCGTAGAAGTGGGCGTACTGCCGCTCCAGCCGCCGAAGGGCGGCCTCGTCGCCGGCCAGGCTGTAGGCGACGCCGGCGCGGAGCAGGCGGCCCTCCTCCTCGGCGGTGAGCGCCTCGGGGTTCTTCCAGCGATCGCCCAGGGCCTTCTCGAACAGGGGGCCGGCGGCGGCCCAGTTCTTCTGCTTCCAGGTGATCTCGGCCCGGAGTTCCTGGGCCTCCCTGGAGGCGTCGCGCTCGATGATCTCCAGGGCGCTGTCGAAGCGGCCCACGGCGGCCCAGGCGCGGGCCTCGATGAGGCGGCGCTCGTTGTTGAGGGCGGTGGGCAGGACGGTGGTCCGCGAGGCGTTGATCGCCTGAATGGCGGCCTCGGGCTTGCGGTCCATCAGATAGATCAGGGCGAGGTCGGTGGAGACCTGGGCCTTGGCCACGCCCTCCAGGCGGTTGTCGGCCTGGTACTTCAGGAGTTCGGCGGCCTGGGGCAGGAGGTCGACGTCGACCAGCCGCCGGACGAGGCGGCGCACCATCAGATCGCCGTCGGCGCCGATGGGCGTGAGTTCCTTGAAGTCGTAGAACAGGGCAAGCGCCTGGACCGGCTCCAGCCCGTCGGCCATGCCGTCGAGGAACAGGGCCCGGAAGGCGGCCGACAGGTCGGCCTGGAGCTGAAGGGCCTCGGGCAGGTCGGGCAGGCGCCCGCCGGCGGTGCGCAGGGCCTCCAGCGCCTCGCGGTAGCGGCCCTGCCCCAGATAGAGGTTGCCGAGGGCGCGGATCGTCTCGAGCTCGGTGGCGTCGCCGCGCCAGCGGTAGCGCAGGTTGTCGAAGACCGTGGCCGCCTGCAGGGGCGTGAGCTTGCCGGTCTCCAGCTTGATCTGAGTGGCCCGCAGCAGGGCCGGAGCGGCGATGGAGTCCCGCGGGGCCTTGGCGATGGCGGTGTAGATCCGCAGGGCCCGGTCCTTGTGGCCCTGAAGTTCGAGGATGCGGGCCTGGACGAGTCGGCTCTGCAGCTCCTCCGCCGCGCCGGCCTTTTCCTGGAGGGCGAGACGGATGCGGGCCTCGGCGCCTACCAGGTCGCCCTGGTAGAGCGAGGCCTGGGCCTCCGCCCGGGCGAAGCGCGCCTTCCAGACCGGCGAGAACAGGGCGAAGGACTCGGCGCCCTTGGTGAACTGGGCCCGGGCCTCGGGCCAGTGGGCGAGCTGGGTGGAGACGTAGGAGCGCCACATGGCGCTGGACGGGTCGTCCGCCAGGGCCGGCGACGACAGATCGGCCTCGGCCTCCTTGTAGCGCCGGGCCAGCACCCGGGCGACGCCGCGCAGGCCGCGGAACTCGGGATCGTCCAGCATCTCCGGATGCTCGCGGGCCAGGGCGTTGAGCACGCCGATGGCCTCGAACGACAGCTCCGAACCGACCAGGAAGCGGGCCAGGGCCATGCGCGCGGCCACCGGCGCCTGGCGGTCCTTGTTGGCCCCCTCGGCGGCGGCGGCGGCCATGAGGGCGTTGTAGCGGGCGAGGAAGCCGCCGGGGCCGGTCTGAGCCCAGTCCTCGGAGATCAGGGCGGGCATGACCGCCGGGCGCGGCGCGCCGAGCTCGGCCTGTTCGCGCTCGCGAGTGGCCCAGGCGGGCGAGAGCGTCAGGCCGCCGGGACGGCCGATGCGGACGATGTCGCCCTCGCGGCGAACCTCGAGGTCGTCGACGAAGCTTTCCAGCGCCAGGCCCTGGATCGAGGGCAGCAGGGCCATCTGGACATAGTCGCGGCGGCTGGGAACGCCCTTGGGCGGGCCGAGGGCGGTGACCACGGTGACGACGTCGCCCACCACCGGGTCGGCGAAGCGGACGACGCGGGTGGCGCCGGCCACCGGCGCCTTGATGACCGGCGGCCCGCCGGCGGCGTCACGCCCCAGGCGCACGATGCCCGGCTGGGACTGACCGCCGGGGCCGAAGGCGATGGTCCAGGTGTTGCCGACGGCGGTGGTGAAGATCGGGGTGTCGGCCGGGGTCTCGATGCGCAGGGCCGCGTGGTCGCGCCCCTGGAACGCCTGGATGGGGCCGAGCTGCTTCAGGCCCTTGGGGGCGGCCGAGACGTCCAGCCTGGCCGGGGCGTCGAACACCACCCACGCCGCCCCGCCGCGGCGGAAGACGGCGGCGCCGGCGGGATTGGCCCAGTCGAAGGAAAGCTGCGCCTGGCCGCCGGCCAGGTTGACGGCCATCTTGACCACACCGCCGGGCGGCAGCGGATTGGGCCGCGGCGGCTCGGGCTCGGCCTGGGCGAGTTCGGCGGCCGGCGCCTCGGGCGCAGGCGGCTTCTCGAAGACATTGACGTAGGCGGCGCCGTCGGCCGAGCCCACCCGGGCGTCGGCGTCGTCGGCGAGGGTGATGCGCAGCTGCAGCCGGCCGCCGACGCGGCGCTTCTCGGCGGTCTTGATCCAGCGCGGCGGCGAGGTGCGCAGGCGCGAGATGTCGGGGTCGGCGTCGCGGCCGAAGGTGAGCACCAGCACCTGGCCCTCCCGGGCCGAGGAGACCGGGGCGGCCTTGCCCTTCCAGTGGAACTCCAGGCGGGAGAAGGTCTCGGCCTGGGCCACCCGCACGTCCAGCGGCCCCTTGGCCAGCGCCTCGGCCGTCGGCGCGGCGACGCCGGCCGGCGCCGCCACGGAGGCGATGCAGGCGGCGGCGACGCCGGAACGCAGGGCTTGGCGCAGGCGCATCGGAGCTATTCGGCCTTGGCCGGCGGGGCGGCCTTGCGGGGCGGCGCCTGGCGGCGCGGCTGGGCCTTCGCCGCCGGGGGCGCGGCGGTATTCTCGGCCACCTGCTGGGCGCGGAGAGCGGCGGCCTGCGCGTCGGTGAAGCGGCGGGCGAGGCCTTCCGTCAGCTTCTTGGCCTCGGCCGCGGGCATGGCGGCGACAATGGCCGAGAGCGAGCGCTCCTTCATGCGGGCGGCGATGGTCAGGCGCACGCCGTCGTCGAGGGCGGCGAGACGCGGGGCGGCGTCCTTGGCCTTCATGCCCTCGAACACCTTCACCAGGCGGTCGATCTCCTCCTGCTCCTTGGCGTCGGCCTGGGACAACAGGACCTGCACCTCGCCCTTTAGGCCGTCGAGGGCCTTGAGCTTGGCGTCCAGCTTGGCCTCGGCGGCGGCCAGGAGGGCGAGCTGGGTGTTGAGGTCGTTCTCGCGGGCGTCGAGCTGGCCACGGCGCTCGCCCAGGCTCTGCAGGACCTGGAGCTCGGCGGGAGACAGGCCTGCGGCCTTGGCCAGTTCGGCGGCGGTGGGGGCGCAGACCGCCTTGGGCTGGAGGGTCGGCGGCGGCAGGCCGGCCAGGGCGGCGTCCTTGGCCTCGCCAGTGGGGGCCTTCTCGTCCTTGGCCTTGGCCTCGGCCTTGGGCTCGCCCTTCACGGCCTCCTCGGCGAACGCCCGGGCGCCGGAGAGCAGCTCGGGCAGGTCGCGGGCGCCCGCCAGGGCGTTGATGGCCAGGACGCCGCCGGCGGCGACGCCCACCAGCGGCAGGATGCGGGGCATGGATTTCACCGGCGGCCTCCGAAGGCGTCCAGGGTCAGGGGCTCGTCCACGAAGAGGTCGGCGTCGGGATCGAGGGCGGCGGGCCGGCGGGCCGGACGTGGGGCGGCCTTGGGCGGCTCACGGCCCGGCCGCTCGGGCTTGGCGCGGGCCTCGCGGGCGGCGGCCAGGAGGGCGCCCAGGCGGCGCTCGTCCTCACGCTCGGAGTCGCGGCCGGCGTCGGGGACGGTGCGGACGTGGTCCGGCGCCTGGCCGATCAGCCGCTCCAGCCTGGCGGCCAGGGCCCGGCCCTTCTCGATGCGGTCGGACAGGGCGTCGGTGGCCTCGTCGGTGGCGGCGCGCAAGTCGGCCAGCCCCTGCTCGGCGCGCTGGGCCGCGGCGTTCAGCTCGGCCACGGCGACGGCGAAGCCCTCCTGACTCTCACGCAGGGCCTTCAGGCGGCGGTTGAGCCGCAGCCCCAGGGCCAGAGCCGCCAGCAGCAGGCCGGCGAGGACCAGGTTCATGATCAGGCCGATGGCGCTCATGGCATCCTCGCAACGGCTTGGCGGGCGTTCGGATTGAGAGGCGCCTCGACCCGGACGGCGATGTGATGGTTGCGCCGGCCCATGCGGCCGCGGGTGAGCGGGATCTGGCCGGCCCGCAGCTCGATCAGGCTGTCGGGCGTGGCGTTGAGCATCAGGGTGTCGCCGACCTTCAGGTCGAGCACGCGCTGGAGGCTGACCTGCTGCTCGTCGAGGACTGCGCGGACCTCCAGGTTGGTGGTCCAGAGTTCGGTGGCCAGGTGGCTTTCCCAGATGTTGTCGCGGCCGAACTTCTCACCCATGAACTGCTGCAGCAGCATCTTCCGGATGGGTTCGAGGGTGGCGTAGGGCAGCAGCAGCTCGATGCGGCCGCCGCGGTCCTCCATGTCGATCCGCAGCTTCACCAGGATGGCGGCGTTGGCCGGCCGGGCGATGGCGGCGAAGCGGGGATTGGTCTCCAGGCGATCGAGGGTGAAGGTGACGGGCGTCAGCGGCTCGAAGGCCTCGCGGGCGTCGGCCAGGACCACCTCGACCATCCGCTGCACCAGGACCCGCTCGATGGTGGTGTAGGGACGGCCCTCGATGCGCATGGCCGCGGTGCCGCGCCGGCCGCCGAGCAGCACGTCGACGATCGAGTAGATCAGGTTCGAGTCGACTGTCAGCAGGCCGTAGTTGTTCAGCTCCTCGGCCCGGAACACCGACAGGATGGCCGGCAGCGGGATCGAGTTCAGATAGTCACCGAAGCGGATCGAGCTAATGTTGTCGAGGCTGACCTCGACGTTGTCGGAGGTGAAGTTGCGCAGGGAGGTGGTCATCAGCCGCACGAGGCGGTCGAAGACGATCTCCAGCATCGGCAGGCGCTCGTAGGAGACGAGCGCGGAATTGATGATGGCGCGGATGCCGGTCCGCTCGGACACCTCGTCGTCGGAGAGATCGAAGCCCAGCAGGCTGTCGATCTCGTCCTGATTGAGGATGCGCTCCGAGCCGATCAGAGCCTCGGACGTGGTCTTGGGCGCGGACCAGCCGGGCTCGCCGCCGGGCGTCTCGATGTTCGGGGGAAGGTCTGCGTCTTCGCTCATGACTTGCGCGCACCAGCCGGGGCCAAGGCCCTAGTTGATGAGCATCTCCTCGATCAGGACGGCGTTGGCCTTGGACGGGGCGATCACCAGGTTCACCCGGCGCAGGATCTCGGTGCGGAGCTGATAGCTGCCCTGGCTGCCGGCCAGGTCCTCGGGGCGCAGCTCGCGCAGGAAACTCTGGAACATGTCCTGGAGCCGGGGCAGGCTCGGATCGAGGACCTCGACCGCCTCGTGGTCGGGCAGCTCCAGGGTGAGCTTGAGCTTCAGGAAGGTGGGCCGCCCCTCGGCGGTCTGCATGTTCACCACCACGTCGGGCAGGGTGTAGAAGACCACCCCGTCGGGCCCCTCGCGGACCTGGGCGCCTTCGCCCTCCTTGCCCTTGCCCTTCTCTTCCTTGCCCTTCTTCTCCTTGGCCTTCCTGGCCTTGCCCTCGGCCTGGGCGGCCGGGTCGGCCTTGCCCCCCAGGAACATGAAGGCGGCGGTCCCGCCCCCGCCCAGCACCAGCACGGCGGCCACGCCGGCGATGATCAGGACCTTGAGCGGCAGCTTCTTCCGGGCGGACGCGGCGCCGTCCTCGCCCTCGCCGGGCGCCTCGGCGTCGGAGGCTTCCTTGACCTTGTCCTTGGCCACGCGCGCGTTCCTTAGAATCTATGGCGTCCACGCGTAGGCGCGTTTGGTTAAGAACCGGTTTTTAACGGACATTAACGGCGGCCAAGCCTGCCCGGCACTTTTCGCCGATGGGTGCCCGTTAACTTTATTATCCCTTGAATTTTCTTGACCTTTTCGGTTGGCCCGATCCTTGCAGAGAGGTCGGCCAGTCACTGGTTTCGCCAAGGCCGCCCGTTAAGATGGACAACGCCGCCTACATCGGACTGTCGCGCCAGATGGTGCTCCGTCGCGAGATGGACATCATCGCGAACAACATCGCCAACCTCGACACCACCGGCTTCAAGGTGGAGTCGCTGATGCACAAGACCGACGCCCAGGCGCCGGCGATGACGCTGGGCGGGCCCAAGCCGGTGAAGTTCGTCACGGCCGACGGGGTGGCCCGCGACTTCGGACAGGGCGGCCTGCGCCAGACCGGCGGGCCGCTGGACCTGGCTATCGAGGGCCAGGGCTTCTTCCGCGTCATGGCCGACGACGGGGAGCGTTACACCCGCGACGGCCGCTTCCGCACCGACGACCTTGGCCGACTGGTGACCCAGCAGGGCCATCCGGTGATGGACGAAGGCGGCGGCGAGATCATGGTCGATCCCGAGCGCGGCCCCCTGTCCATCGCCCGCGACGGCACGGTGAGCCAAGGCGACGAGCGGATCGGCAAGATCGGCCTCTTCACCTTCGAGAGCCTCGCCGCCCTCGAGAAGACCGGCGACAACCAGTACCGCAACACCTCCAACCTCCAGCCGCAGCCGGCGGAGGGCGCAGTCCTGCGCCAGGGGATGCTCGAAGGCTCCAACGTCCAGGCGATCCTGGAGATCACCCGGATGATCGAGGTGAGCCGCGCCTACGAGACCACCGCCAAGATGATCGATTCCGAAGCCGACCTCTCGCGCCGCTCCGTCGAGCGCCTGGGCCGGGTCCAGTAAGGGGATAGCGACCGATGCAAGCGCTCCGCACCGCGGCTACCGGCATGGCCGCGCAGCAGCTCAACGTCGAGGTCATCTCGAACAACATCGCCAACATGAACACGGTGGCGTTCAAGCGTCAGCGCGCCGAGTTCCAGGACCTGCTCTACCAGACCTTCGAGGCCGCTGGGGTGCAGTCCTCGGACCAGGGCACCATCGTGCCGACGGGGGTGCAGGTGGGCGCGGGCGTGAAGGCCGGCAGCGTCTACCGGATCGAGACCCAGGGCGTCCTCACCCGCACCGACAACATGCTGGACATCGCCATCAACGGCCGCGGCTACCTGCAGGTGCTGCTGCCCTCGGGCGAGACGGCCTACACCCGGGCCGGCAATCTGGCGGTGAACGACCAGGGCCAGCTGGTCACCCAGGACGGCTACCAGATCCAGCCGGGCATCACGATCCCGCAGGACGCGGTGGACGTGTCCATCTCCAAGAGCGGCCAGGTGCAGGTCACCCAGGCGGGCCAGACGGAGCCGCAGGTGGTGGGCCAGCTCGAGCTCGCCACCTTCCTCAACGAGGGCGGCCTGCAGGCCCAGGGCTCGAACCTGTTCCTCGAGACCGCCGCCTCGGGCGCGCCCACCGTCGGCGTGCCGGGCGAGAACGGCGTCGGCCAGCTGATCCAGAAGTACACCGAAGCCTCGAACGTGGAC
Organism: Phenylobacterium composti DSM 19425; assembly: GCF_059568645.1. Taxonomy (NCBI): domain Bacteria; kingdom Pseudomonadati; phylum Pseudomonadota; class Alphaproteobacteria; order Caulobacterales; family Caulobacteraceae; genus Phenylobacterium; species Phenylobacterium composti. The sequence continues at coordinate 200,521 of NZ_JCANTT010000013.1, forward strand.
GCGGTGGCCGAGATCACCGCCCTGATCGTCGCCCAACGGGCCTATGAGATGAACTCGAAGGTCATCTCCACCGCCGACAACATGCTGGCCACGGCCAATCAGGTGAAGGCGTGATGAGGGCCCTGGCCATCGCCGCCACGCTGGCGCTGAGCGCGGGCCCCGCCCTCGCCGGTACGCCGGTGACCCTGAAGGCCGAGATCGTCGACGCCGACGGGGTCGTCACCCTGGGCGATCTGTTCGACGGCGCCGGGGCGGCCGCCAAGGTTCCCGTGGCCGCCCGCACGGGCCAGACGCTGCTGCTGAACGCCGTGGCTGTGCAGACCGCCGCCCGCCGGGCCGGGCTCGACTGGGCCAACGCCCAGGGCCTGCGCCAGATCGTAGTGCGGGGCGGGGCGGCCGGCGGCGCCGTCGCCCAGCGGGGCAATGTCGAGGTCCTGACCTGGGCCCGCAACATCATGGCCGGCGAGACCATCCAGCCCACCGACCTCGTCTGGGGCAAGGCGGCCCTCGCCCCCGCCGACGCGCCGAACGACCCCGAGGCGGTGATCGGCCTGGCGGCCAAGCGGCCCCTGCGCATGGGCGCGGCGGTGGCCGGCCGCGACGTGGCCGCCGCGGAGGTGGTGAAGGCCGGAGAGATCATCACCCTCTCCTACGAGGCTGACGGCGTCTCGCTGGCGCTGCAGGCCAAGGCCGTCACCGGCGGCGGGGTGGGCGAGCTGATCAACGTCCAGAACGTCTCGTCCAGGAAGGTCGTCCAGGCGGTGGTCACCGGCCCCGGCCAGGCCGCCGTCGGCCCCGTCGCCGACCAGCTCAAGCTCCTCAACCGCTCCACCCGCGTCGCGCTCCGCTGAAGGAAGCCCCCATGCGTCTCCGCCCCCTCGCCTTCGCCGCTCTCCTGGCTCCCCTCGCCGCCTGCTCAACCGTGAGCGAAGCCGTGCGCGGCCCCGAACTGGCCCCGGTGGGCTATCCGGCCGCCCTGGTGCCGCGCGAACAGCAGGTGCTGCCCCTGGCGGGCGCCCGCGAGCCGCTGCCGACCCCGGCCAGCGCCAACTCCCTGTGGCGGGCGGGGGCGCGCACCTTCTTCGCCGACCAGCGGGCCGCCCGAGTGGGCGACATCCTGACGGTGCAGATCGACATCGACGACAGCGCCAAGACCATCAACTCCACCACCACCTCGCGCAGCTCGGGAGCCAGTGCGGGCATCCCGCACCTGCTGGGCCTGGAGAGCAGCCTGGGCCGCATGCTGCCCGGCGAGTACGACCCGGCCAACGCCATCTCCACCAACTCCAAGTTCGCCAACGCGGGCTCAGGGGCGGTGAACCGGGCCGAGAAGATCAGCCTGACCATCGCCGCGGTGGTCACCGGCGTGCTGCCCAACGGCAACATGACCATCCAGGGCACCCAGGAGGTGCGCACCAACACCGACATCCGCCAGCTGACCGTGGCCGGCATCGTGCGCCCCGAAGACATCAGCGCCGCCAACACCATCCGCCACACCCAGATCGCCGAGGCGCGCATCAGCTACGGCGGCCGCGGCGACATCAGCCGCGTGCAGAAGACCCCGGCCGGCCAGTCCCTGCTGGAGCGCTTCAGCCCGTTCTAGATCGAAGACCGCCGTTGCGCGGGATCAATGCGGCGGCGCCGGCGTTAACCTCTCAGAGGGAGCGTCATGCGCCGCCGTAGTCTTTTCAGCCTGTTTTCCGCCGTCGCCGTGGCGGCTTGCGCGCATCCCATGACGCCCACGGCGCCCGGGCCGGAGATGAGCTGGTCGCTCACCGAGGCCGAGGGCGAGGGCGCCAAGCTCGCCTATGGCGAACCCCAGACCGACAATGTGCTGCTGATGCTCTCGTGCGAGCCCCGTTCGGGCGAGGTGTGGGTGTCGATGACCGCCCCCGAGGGCACGGGCGCCAAGGCCGTTCGGTTGAGCTCGGGCGGTCGTTCCACCCGGCTCCCGGGCGAGAGCGCGCCCAGCGGCTTCGGCGACGGCCTGCTGGTGGAGGCTCCGGCGCGGGCCGACGATCCGGTGCTGACCCGCTTCGCCGAGGGCGGCGAACTGGCGGTGGCCGTAGGCGCCCGCCGCGCCACCCTGCCCGCCGATCCGGACAAGAGCCGCCGCTTCGTGGAGAGCTGTCGAGGGGCTTGATCCTCCCCCGGGGGAGGTGGTCCGAAGGGCAGGCGGTCAGCCGCGGCGCTGATCGCCCTGCGCGATACCCCTCAGTCGCTTCGCGACAGCTCCCCCGAGGAGGAGCATCCGGCGCGCTAGGCCCGGCGGCCGGCGGCGGAAGCGTTGTCGACGCCGAGGGCCGAGAGGGCGGCGCGGACGATGCCGTCGGCGTCGAGACCGGCCTGGGCGTACATGGCCTCGGGCTTGTCCTGGTCCTGGAAGATGTCGGGCAGGGTCAGGGTGCGGACCCGCAGGCCGCGGTCCAGGACGCCGTGCTCGGCCAGGGCGTGGAGCACGAAGGCCCCGAAGCCGCCCATGGCGCCCTCCTCCACCGTGATCAGGCACTCGTGCTCGCGGGCCAGCCGCAGCAGGAGGTCGACATCGAGGGGCTTGGCGAAGCGGGCGTCGGCGACAGTGGCCGACAGGCCCCGGGCGGCCAGGAGGTCGGCGGCGCGGAGGCTTTCGGCCAGGCGCGTGCCGAGGGACAGGATGGCCACGGCCGAGCCTTCGCGGACGATGCGGCCCTTGCCGATCTCCAGCGGGTCGGCCTGGGCCGGGATCTCGACGCCGACGCCCTCGCCGCGCGGATAGCGGAAGGCGGACGGGCGGTCGTCGATGGCGACGGCGGTGGCCACGGCGCGGGCCAGCTCGGCCTCGTCGGATGGCGCCATCAGCACCATGCCCGGAAGCTGGCCGAGGAAGCCCACGTCAAAGGAGCCCGCGTGGGTGGGGCCGTCGGCGCCCACGAGGCCGGCGCGGTCGATGGCGAAGCGGACCGGCAAGCCCTGGATGGCCACGTCATGGACCACCTGGTCGTAGCCGCGCTGCAGGAAGGTTGAATAGATGGCGCAGAACGGCTTCATGCCATCGGCGGCGAGGCCGGCGGCGAAGGTCACCGCATGCTGCTCGGCGATACCCACGTCGAAGGTGCGGGCCGGGAACTTCTCGCCGAACAGGTCAAGGCCGGTGCCCGAGGGCATGGCGGCGGTGATAGCCACGATCCGCTCGTCGCGCTCAGCGTGCTTGATCAGCTCCTGGGCGAAGACCTTGGTGTAGCTGGGCGCCCGCGCCTGAGACTTGGCCTGGGCGCCGGTGACCACGTCGAACTTGACCACGCCGTGGTACTTGTCGGCGGCCTTCTCGGCCGGGGCGTAGCCCTTGCCCTTCTGGGTGACGACATGGACCAGGACGGGCTTGTCGTCGATCTTGCGGGCGTTCTGCAGGACGTGGACCAGGGCGTCCATGTCGTGGCCATCGATGGGGCCGACATAGTAGAAGCCCAGCTCCTCGAAGAAGGTGCCGCCGGTGACCATGCCGCGGGCGAATTCCTCGGCCTTGCGGGCGGCCTCCTGGATCGGGCGCGGGAAGGCCTTGGCCACCGCCTTGCCCACATTGCGCAGCGACTGATAGCCGCCCCCGGACACCAGCCGGGCCATGTAGGCGCTCATCCCGCCCACCGGGGGCGCGATGGACATGTCGTTGTCGTTGAGGATGACGGTGAGCTGCCTGGTGGTGTCGTAGGCGTTGTTCATGGCCTCGTAGGCCATGCCGGCGCTCATGGAGCCGTCGCCGATGACGGCCACCACCTTGTTGTCCCGGCCGGCGGCGTCGCGGGCCGCGCAGAAGCCGAGGGCCGCCGAGATCGAGGTGGAGGCGTGAGCCGCGCCGAACGGGTCGTATTCGCTCTCGGCGCGCTTGGTGAAGCCCGACAGGCCCCCGCCCTGGCGCAGGGTGCGGATGCGGTCGCGGCGGCCGGTGAGAATCTTGTGCGGATAGGCCTGGTGGCCGACGTCCCAGATCAGGATGTCCTTGGGCGTCTCATAGACGTGGTGCAGGGCCACGGTGAGCTCGACCACGCCGAGGCCGGCGCCGAGGTGGCCCCCGGTCTGGGAGACCGCGTCGATGGTTTCCGCGCGCACTTCGTCCGCGAGCTGGCGCAGCTGCGCGATGGTGAAGCCGCGCATGTCGGCGGGCGTGCGGACGGTGTCGAGAAGCGGCGTTGCAGGCGGCATGGGGAACGCAGGCACGTTTTTCCGGGCTATTGCCGGCGCTCTAACACGAAATCGACGCTGGCCCGCAGGAAATCGGCCCGCGCGCCAAAAGGATCCAGGTGGGATTTGGTCTGCTTCTCGAGCAGGCCGAGCCGTTCGCGGGCCGCCTCCACCCCCAGCAGGGTGACGAAGTTGGCCTTGCCCTTCTCGGCGTCCTTGCGAGCCGCCTTGCCCATGGCGCCCTCGTCGCCCTCGGCGTCCAGCAGGTCGTCGACGATCTGGTAGGCGAGGCCGAGGTCGTTGGCGAAGGCCATCAGGGCGTGGCGCTCGGCGTCCTTGGCCCGGGCAAGCACCAGCGGCAGCTCGAAGGCGCAGGCGATGAGGGCGCCGGTCTTCAGCCGCTGCATGCGGGCGACGCCGCCGAGGTCGCCACGGACGCCCAGGATGTCGATCATCTGCCCCCCGGCCATGCCCCGGGCCCCGGCAGCCTGGGCCAGGCGCGCCACCAGCTCGGCCCGGATGGCGCCGTCGGGGTGGGTGTCGGGATGGGCGAGGATCTCGAAGGCGGCGGTCTGCAGCGCATCGCCGGCGAGGACGGCGGTGGCCTCGTCATAGGCCTTGTGCACCGTCGGCTGGCCGCGGCGCATGTCGTCGTCGTCCATACACGGCAGGTCGTCGTGGACGAGGCTGTAGGCGTGGATGCACTCCAGGGCGCAGGCCGAGCGCAGAACGGGGCGCTCGTCCAGGTCGAACATCCGGCCGGTCTCGAGGGCGAAGAAGGTGCGCAGGCGCTTGCCCGGCCCGAGGGCGGCATAGCGCATGGCCTCGGTCAGGCGGCTTTCCGGCCCTTCGGCGCGAGGCAACAGCTCGTCGAGCGCCACCGTCACCAGGTCGGCGGCCTCGGCGACACGGCGGGCGAGGTCCATCAGCCGAACTCGGCGGGCTCGGCCGAAGGCTGACCGCCGGCGCCCATGACGATCTTCTCCACGCGCAGGCGGGCCGATTCCAGGCGAGCCTCGCAGTGGGCCTTCAGGGCCGCGCCCCGCTCGTACATGCGGATCGAATCCTCAAGCGGGGCCTGGCCGGATTCGAGGCGCGCGACGATCTGTTCCAGCTCGGCCAGGGCCTGCTCGAAGGTCATGGCGGCGATGTCGGCGGACTCGGACATGGATTCCTCTTTACGCAGGCGTGGTCGAACCTAGAACTGGCGCCATCCGCGGTCCACCGTGCTCGCCGGGGACCTCAGGCGGCCTGTCACGATCCTGCAATGAAGGGCGGATAGCCCGCGGGGAAAAGGGGTGCAATTCCGAAGATGATGTCCGTCAGCCGTCGCAGTTTCCTGGCCATGGCCGCCACCTCCGCCGCCTTCGGCGGCCTGTCCCGGGCCAACGCCCAGGACGTTGGCGACTACAAGAACGACATCCCCGGCTACGGGCCGCTGCGCCCGGACCCGAACGGCGTCTTCGACCTGCCTGAAGGCTTCTCGTATCGGATCGTCTCCCAGGTCGGGCAGCCCATGGACGACGGCCTGCTGACCCCGGGCAAGTGCGACGGCATGGCCTGCTTCGCCGACGCCGCGGACCCGAACAGGGTGATCCTGGTGCGCAACCACGAGCAGCGCCCCACCGAGCCCGGCCGCTCGGCCTATGGCAAGGACGGAGCCCTGGCCGCCAAGGTCGGTCCGGGCCAGGCCTATGACCGCATCCCCTCGGGCGTGCCCATGGACGGCGGCGCCTCCACCCTCGTCTGGGACCTGAAGCAGCAGCGGCTGGTCACCCACCACCTCAGCCTGGCCGGCACGGCGGTGAACTGCGCCGGCGGGCACACGCCCCGGCGCACCTGGCTCACCTGCGAGGAGACCGAGATCAAGGCCGGCGAAGGCGGCGCCAAGGACCACGGCTGGGTCTTCGAGGTGCCGGCCGACCTGCGCGGCTTGGCCGACCCGACGCCGATCACCGGCATGGGCCGCTTCAAGCACGAGGCCACCGCCACCGACCCGCGGACGGGCATCGTCTATCTGACCGAGGACGCCCCCGACGGCTTCTGCCTGTTCTACCGCTACCTGCCCAACGACCCGGCCAGGCTGCTGGCCGGCGGCCGCCTGCAGGCCCTGGGCTTCCGCGGCGAGCGCGACGCCGACCCGCGCAACTGGAAGCAGACCTTCTGGAAGCCCGGCGAGCGCCGCAAGGTGGTGTGGATCGACCTCGACGGCGTCGAGAACCCCGATAACGACCTGCGCCACCGGGGCCACGACAAGGGGGCGGCCTATTTCGCCCGCGGCGAGGGCATCTACTTCGGCGACGGCGAGCTGTTCTTCACCTGCACCAGCGGCGGTCCGGGCCGGGACGGCCAGATCGTCCGCTACCGGCCGAGCCCCCATGAAGGCCAGCCCGGCGAGGCCGATCAGCCGGGCGAGATCGAGCTGTTCCTCGAGAGCACCGACAAACAGCGGCTGTGGATGCCGGACAACCTGGCGATCGCCCCCAACGGCCACCTGTTCGTCTGCGAGGACAAGTACAACGGCCACAACATGCTGAGGGCGATCACGCCGAAGGGGCAGGTCTATACGGTGGGCCGCAACGCCCAGCGCCCGGCCCTGCCGACCGCGCCGAACAGCGAGCTGGCCGGGGTGTGCTTCTCGCCCGACGGCTCGACCTGCTTCGTGAACCTCTATTTCCCCGGGACGACCCTGGCGATCACCGGGCCCTGGGCCTCGCTGAAGGCCTGACGATCACGGCTCCGGCGTCCCGGACGGCCACAGGGCCGGTCCGGGGCGGCCGCAGGCGGTCTGGGGCGGCCTGCGGGCCGAGCCTCAGTTCCGCTCGAAGCGGCGCATGGACCAGTACTTGTAGCCCTCGCTGGCCACCAGCTTCCAGCCGAGCTTGCGCAGGCTGCGGCCGATCATGAAATTGAAGAAGCCGTGGGCGAGGACCACGACGTTCTCGCCGCCGGCGGCCAGGCCGATCAGCATGGCGGCGGCCCGGTCGGCGCGCTCCTCGGCCTGGGAGCGGGTCTCCTGCCCCTCGTGATGGTCGAAGAACCACCACCAGACCCGGGCGATGAAGCCCCAGATGGAGGGCGGGAGGCGAATCCACCGCGGCCAGTTGGGCGGCGGCAGCGGCGCCTCGATCAGAATCTCGTGGCGCTCGAACTCGCGGTCGCGGGCCAGGGCCTGGGCGCTTTCGATGGACCGCAGGCGGGTCGAGGAGACCAGGCGCCCGCAGGTCTCGACGAACTGGACCAGCTGCTTGGGCGGCGTCTGGCCCGGCAGGATGCCGAGGATCTCGTAGGTAGCCCAGAACTCGCGGTACTCGGCCGCATTGAGTCGCACCTTGCGCGACAGCGCCGGCTCGCCGTGGCGGGCCAGGATGATCGCGCCATGGCGCACTGCGGCGGACGTCGCCGGGGCCTTCTCCATAAGGGCCTCGTCCATCAGATCCGCACGCCTTTGCCGTTGGCGCCAACGCGCACCGAAGCCCTCACCCGTCCGCCAGGGCCCTGACATGCGCAAGCGCAGAACGGCCCAGAGCTTCGAGGTCGTACCCGCCCTCGAGCGAGGACACAACCCGACCCTTGGCCCGGGCCCGCGCCACCGAGACGATGGCCCGGGTCGCCCAGGCGAAGTCCGCCTCCTCAAGGTTCTGTTCGGCCCCGCCGATGGGGTCGCGCCGATGGGCGTCGAACCCGGCGGAGACGAGGATCAGATCGGGCCGGAAGGCGTCCACCTGGTCCATCAGCGCCTCGAACGCCGCCCGCCAGACCGCGGCCGGGGCGCCGGGCGGGGAGATGGCGTTGGCGATGTTCCCGGGGAGATTCTCGTCGGGACGGCCGCTGTTGGGCCACATGGGCCACTGCTGGATGGAGGCCAGGAACAGGCCCGGCTGGCGGGCGAAGGCGGCCTGGGTGCCGTTGCCGTGGTGGATGTCGAAATCCACCACCGCCACGCGCCGCAGCCCCGCGGCCTGGGCGGCCTTCGCGGCGATGGCCACGTTGGAGAAAATGCAGAAGCCCATGGGCAGGCCGGGCTCCGCATGATGGCCCGGGGGACGGACGGCGCAGAACGCCCGCTCGCTCTCGCCGCGGGCCACGTCGCGGACCGCCTTGACCACCGCCCCGGCGGCCCGGCGGGCGGCCGTGAGGCTGCCCGGGGACATGCGGGTGTCCTCGTCGAGCACGTGGAGGCCGTGGCTGGGCGGAAGGCCGAAGATTCGCTCAAGGTGGGCCGGGCTGTGAACCCGGGCGAGGTCACGCTCCTCGGCCAGCGGCGCATCGTTGAGGATCAGGGACAGGTCGGTGGCGTCGTCGAGGGCGTCGATGACCGCCCGCAGCCGCTCGGGCCGTTCGGGATGGCCCTCGCCTGGACGGTGGTCCAGCATGTCCTCATGGGTATAAAGCGCCACGTCCATGGCCCCATCCTAGCGCATGCCGGCGTTGCGCCGGAATCGCGCCGGCGACGGGCCGCGAGCGCTGGAGCCCCATGAACGACGCCGTCATCCGCCGCGCCGGCCCGGCCGACGCCGAAACCCTCTCCGCCCTCGGGGCGCGCACCTTCACCGAGACCTTCGGCCACCTTTATCCGCCCCAGGACCTGGCCGCCTATCTGGCCGAGGCCTATGACCTCGAACGCACCCGCGCGGACCTGGCCGACCCGCAGAAGGCCTCGTGGCTGGTGGAGGCGGATGGCGCGGCGGTGGGCTACGCCCTGGCCGGTCCCTGCAACCTGCCCCACCCCGAAGTAACCCCGGCGTGCGGGGAGCTGAAGCGGATCTATTTCCTGAAGGACTACCAGGGCGCAGGCCTCGGCCTGAGGCTCTTTGGCGAGGTGATGGCCTGGCTCCAGGCGAATGGGCCGCGAACGGTGTGGATCGGCGTCTGGTCCGAAAACTACGGGGCCCAGCGGTTCTACGCCCGCCAGGGTTTCGAGAAGGTCGGCGGCTACGGCTTTCACGTGGGCGATACGGTGGACGACGAGTTCATCCTCCGGCGCAGCGCGGAGAGTTTCGCCGCGAACCCGCCCAAATTCCAGATCGCGTAACGCCAATACTCGAAATCCGCCGTGAACGCGGGTCTTTTATTGCCGAGATTTAACCTGCCGGCGCCTTCACTTCCGGAAGCGGTTCTGGGACTCTTCAGGGACGAGTGAGAGTTCCCGGGGAGGCCGGCGCGGCATGCTCAAGATCGGCTATGTTCGGCTGGGCGATGAGGATCTGGATCAGCAGATTGCGGCGCTGGAAGCCCTGGGGTGCCAAGTGATCCGCTCCGAAGAGCGCTTCGGCCTGGGCGCGGTCTCGCCGGTGCTCAATTCCATCCTCGACTTCATCGGCGAGGGCGACCAGCTCGTGGTCGGCAAGCTTGCGCACCTGGCCCGCACCAGCCATGAGCTGCTGGACGTGGTCTCCCGCCTGGAGGCCCGGGGCGCGAGCCTCTATGTGGCCGACGCCCAGATCAGCAGCCAGGGCGAGAGCGGCCGCGCGCTGCGGGCGGTGCTGCAGGCGGTGGGCGCCCTGGACCAGGCCGGACCGCGGCGGCGCCGGGGCGTGACCGCCGAGGCGCAGCAGATCCGCGCTTTGCGGCGGGCCGGCATGGGCCCGGTGGAGATCGCCCGGCGCCTCGGCGTCTCGCGCATGACCGTCTGGCGCAAGCTGCGCGAGATCGAGGCTCAGGCCTAGGCGCCTGTCCCCTGCCCGGCCGCGCCGCGGCGGCTGGCCTGCACGAAGTCCACGAAGGCCCTGAGCGGCGAAGGCAGGGCCCGCCGGCTGGGATAGTAGAGGAAGGGTCCGGGGAAGACGTCGGACCAGTCTTCCAGAACCTCCACCAGCCGCCCGTCGTCGAGATAGGGCTGGGCGTAGCCGTCGAAGGTGAGCAGGAAGCCGAGCCCCGCCAGGGCGGCCTGCATCTGGAGTTGAGGGTTGTTGGAGACCAGCGGCCCCTGTGGGACGAGGCGCACGGTCTCGCCGCCCCGCGAGAACTCCCACGGCAGGTCGGCCCCGCTGGGGAAGCGGCCGCGCAGGCAGGGCCGGCTCAGGAGGTCGCGGGGATGCTCAGGCCGCCCGACCCGCCGCAAGAGGTCGGGCGTGGCGACCGCCACATAGCGCTGCGGCGGCCCCAGGGAGACGGCCACCATGTCCTGGGCCAGGCTCTCCCCCCAGCGGACGCCGGCGTCATAGCCCTCGGCCACGATGTCCACGAAGGCGCTCTCGACCATCACCTCCACCTGCACGGCGGGATAGGCGGCGAGGAAGCGGGCCAGCAGCGGCCCCAGTACAAGGTCCGCCGCCGGCTGCGGGGCGTTGATGCGCAGGGCGCCCGAAGGTTCGGCCTGGGCGGAGCGGGCCTCCGACACCGCCTCGCGGATCTCGGCCAGGGCCGGCTGCAGGCGCGCCAGCAGGGCGGCGCCCGCGTCGGTGAGGGCGACGCTGCGGGTGGTGCGGTTGAGAAGCCGCACGCCCAGACGGCTTTCGAGATCACGCAGGGTGGCGCTGAGGGTGGAGGCCGACACGCCCCGCTCCACCGCCGCCCGGCGGAAATTGCGATGCCGGGCGATGGCCGCGAAGGCGGCCAGGGCCTCCAGGTCAAGCCGATCCACAGGTCCGGTCATTGTTCGAATTTCCGCACAGTCCGTGAGGAACAATGCTGATTATCGGAAGCAAAGCCCAGTTCTAGCTTTTGGCCAGCAGATGCGAGGAGCGAACGATGCAGACGCGCAAGCTTGGCAAGACCGGCCCCGAGGTCTCGGCCCTGGGCCTGGGGTGCATGGGCATGTCGGACATGTATGGGCCCGCGGACCGGGCCGAGAGCCTGGCCACCATCGACGCGGCGGTAGAAGCGGGGATCACCCTGCTCGACACGGGCGACTTCTACGGCATGGGCCACAACGAAATGCTGATCGGCGAGGCGCTGAAGCGCCACCGCCGGGAAGACCTGGTGCTGAGCGTGAAGTACGGCGCCCTGAGGTCCGCGGACGGGACGTTCCTGGGCTATGACGCCCGGCCGATCGCCACCAAGAGCGCCATCGCCTATTCCCTGCAGCGGCTGAGGGTCGACCATATCGACATCTACCGGCCCGCGCGCCTGGACCCGGCGGTCCCCATCGAGGACACAATCGGGGCCATCGCCGAGCTGGTGCAGGCGGGTTATGTGCGCCATATCGGCCTGTCGGAGGTGGGCTCGGAAACCATCCGCCGGGCCGCGGCGGTTCATCCCATCAGCGACCTGCAGATCGAATACAGTCTGCTGTCGCGGGGCATCGAGGGCGGCGTGCTCGACACGTGCCGAGAGCTGGGCATCGGCGTCACCGCCTATGGCGTCCTCTCCCGCGGCCTGATCGGCGGGCACATGACCACGGCGCCCTCCGGGCGGGACTTCCGCGCCGCCGCCCCGCGGTTCCAGGGGGAGAACCTGGCGAAGAACCTCAAGCTGGCCGAGGCCCTGAGGGCGGCGGCGCAGGCGGCGGGGGTGACCCCGGCCCAGGCCGCCATCGCCTGGGTCGCCTCGCGCGGGGAGGATATCGTCCCCCTGATCGGCGCCCGGCGGCGGGACCGGCTGGCGGAAGCCCTAGGGGCGCTGGAGGCCGACCTCGGGCCCGACGCCCTGGCCGCCTTCGAGGCCGCCGTACCCAAGGGCGCGGCCGCCGGCGACCGCTACGCCAGCCCCATGATGGCGATGCTGGACAGCGAGAAAGGCTGACCGCGTTCGGCGTACTGGACATCGGGGATCAGGGGCCGCATCCTTCGCGTTCAAACGGACGTTCGAGAGCCCGCCCCGATGTTCATGCGCTTCTTCACCGAACTCCGCGAAGCCCGGGTTCCGGTGACGCTGAAGGAGTACCTCGCCCTGATGGAGGGCCTGGACAAGGCCGTCATCGACCGGTCGGTGGACGACTTCTACTACCTGTCCCGCGCCGCCCTGGTGAAGGACGAGAAGAACCTCGACAAGTTCGACCGGGTGTTCGGCCATGTGTTCAAGGGCCTGGAGCGGGTCGAGGGCGAGGACCTGGCCGCCGACATCCCCGCCGAATGGCTGCGCAAGCTGTCGGAGAAGTTCCTCACCGAGGAAGAGAAGGCCCAGATCGAGGCCATGGGCGGCTTCGACAAGCTGATGGAGGCGCTGGCCGAGCGCATCCGCGAGCAGAAGAAGCGCCACGAGGGCGGCAACAAGATGATCGGCACCGGCGGCACCTCGCCGTTCGGCGCCAACGGCTACAACCCCGAGGGCGTGCGCATCGGCCAGGACAAGAGCCGCCACGGCAAGGCGGTGAAGGTCTGGGACAAGCGCGAGTACAAGAACCTGGACGACCAGGTCGAGCTCGGCACCCGCAACATCAAGGTGGCCCTGCGCCGGCTGCGGCGGTGGGTGCGCGACGGCGCCCCCGAGGAGCTGGACCTGGACGGCACCATCAAGGGGACGGCCGAGAAGGGCTATCTCGACATCCACCTGCGCCCCGAGCGCCGCAACAAGATCAGCGTGCTGATCTTCTTCGACATCGGCGGCTCGATGGACAGCCACATCAAGGTCTGCGAGGAGCTGTTCAGCGCCGCCCGGGCCGAGTTCAAGAACATGGAGTTCTACTACTTCCACAACTGCCTCTACGAGGCCGTGTGGAAGGACAACCGCCGCCGGCACACCGAGAAGATCCCGACCTGGGACGTGCTCCACAAGTTCCCGCACGACTACAAGGTCATCTTCGTCGGCGACGCCACCATGAGCCCCTACGAGATCACCTATCCGGGCGGCTCGGTGGAGCACTGGAACGAGGAGCCGGGGGCCGTCTGGCTCGACCGGGTGACCCAGATCTACGAGCACGTGGTGTGGCTGAACCCCACGGCCGAGCGGCACTGGGACTACACGCCCTCGATCGGCGTCATCAAACAGCTGGTGGGCGACCGCATGTTCCCGCTGACCATCGAGGGCCTGGAGAAGGCCATGAAGGAGCTGGCGCGCTAGGAGCGCGCCCAAAGGCCGGGGGTGGGCGGTTGAACCGGATCAGCCTAGGCTGCGGGAATGTTTAAGGGATTCCCATGACCGATCCCCTGATCCAGGACGCGCCCGAGACCGAGGAGACACAGGCCGCCACCAAGGCCGCGGTGTTCAATGCGGCAGAGCGGCTGTTCGCCCTGAACGGGTTCCAGAACGTCTCGGTGCGGGACATCACCGCCGAGGCGGGAGTGAATCTCGCCAGCGTGAACTATCACTTCGGCTCGAAGGACGCCCTGCTCTTCGAGATCTTCAGGCGGCGGACGGCCGAGCTGAACCGCGAGCGCGCCCGGCTGCTGCACGAGGCCAACGCCCGGCATGACGGCAAGCCGCCGGTGCGGGAGATCCTCGAGGCCTATTTCGCCCCGCCGCTGCGCTGGTCGGCGCCGGACAACGACCGCCGCATCTCCATCCAGTTCATTATCCGCGCCCGCTCCGAGGGGACCGAGGAGATGAAGGAGGTGCTGCGCAACGACGTCAGCCACCTCGCCCGCTTCGCCGACGCCCTGCTGGCGGCGCGGCCCGACCTGCCGAAGGAAGACGTCTACTGGCGGCTGCACTTCGTGCTGGGCATGGTCCACAACAACCGCTTCGCCGAGTTCGACCGCCTGCACCACCTGTCGGGCGGCCTCACCCGCGAGGGCGACGTGCAGGCCCTGCTGACCCGGATGCTGGACTTCGCCGAGGCGGGGTTCCTGGCCTAGGGCCGCACCCCACCAATCCGGACAAAGATCGCGTGATCCGCGCCGGGCCTCTGGCGCGGAAAACAAGCTCCGCCATATGGCGGGCCATGCCGAAGATCATCACCGACGCCAAGAGCTTCACCGCCGACCACGCCTGGGGCGCGCGGGACCTCGCCCTGGTCGAGGGCGCCAGCGTGCGCCTGCACTGGACCGACCAGCCGTACGACTGGCACGTCAACGACGGGGCGGAGGTGTTCCTGGTGCTCGAGGGCGAGGTGGAGATGCGCTACCGCCAGGACGGCGCCGAGCGGTCGGTGCGCCTCGGTCCCGCCGACATGTTCATCGCCGAGGCGGGCGACGCCCACGTGGCCCACCCGATCGGGGCCGCCCGGGTGCTGGTGATCGAGAAGGAAGGCTCGATCTAGGCCCGCCCGACAGGCTCGCGCCTCAGCCGGCGAGCGACCAGGCGAAGCGCAGGTCCTCCACGAACAGGGCGTAGGCCCTCGCCTTGGCCTCGGCGTCGGGGACGCGGAGCAGATAGGACGGGTGGTAGGTGACCACGCCCTGGCCCTGGTCAGGCAGCTGAAGCGCCTGCTGGCGGAATTTGGCGATGGGCGTGGGCTTTCCGAATACGGCGAGGCCCGCGGTGGCGCCCAGGGCCACCACCACCCGCGGGCGGACGAGGCGCCGCTCGGCGTCCAGCCACCAGCGGCAGGCAGAGACCTCGGCGGTGTTGGGGGTCTGGTGGATGCGCCTCTTGCCGCGCAGCTCGTGCTTGAAGTGCTTCACCGCATTGGTGACGTAGGTCTCGGCCCGGGGCACCCTGGCCTCGCCAAGAGCGCGGTCGAGCATCTGGCCCGCGGGGCCGACGAAGGGACGGCCGGCGAGGTCCTCCTGGTCGCCCGGCTGCTCCCCGACGAACATCAGCCTCGCGCTGCTGGGCCCCTCCCCCGGCACGCCCTGGGTGGCCTCGCGCCACAGGTCGCAGCGCCGGCACAGCTGCACCCCGGCGGCGACCTCCTCGAGGCTGGCCGCGGGCCGGCCGTCATAGGGCGCGTCGCGGTTGGCGCGCAGGGCGGCCCGGACGATGCGGCGCTCGGGTTCTGAAGGGGCCTGGCGGACCATCTCGCTCGTCCTCGCCTCGGCTTGGGCGATCAGTTCGGGAATGAGCCCCGCTTCCGGCAGGTTCCGCCAGTAGCGCTTGGGCATCTCCTTCTGCATGGCCGCGACCTTCAGCCGGGCCGGGTTGAAGATCGAGGCGTAGTAGGTGCGCCAGTAATCCTCCAAAGCGTCGGCGCTGGGCGCGTCGGCAGGGTCGGCGCCTGGGGTGAAGACCAGTTCCTTCAGGTCCCAGTGAGCGCAGACGTCGGGGGTCAGGATCGACCAGCGCATGTTGGCGAAGCGCCGGACGAAGAAGGGCGCCGCCGCCTCGGTGACCCTGTGGGCCGGCTCGAACCAGGCGACGAAGGTCTCACCCTCGGAAGACTCGGCGTCCTCCACCCGCCGGAAGCGGACGAAGGCCTTCATCTTGTGGGCCGCCTTGGAGACCGCCTGGGCGTAGAGGCGGGCCCGAGCCACGCCCGGGTCGGGGCTGATGCGCAGCAGGCTCGGCTCGTCCTGCAGCCGCCAGAGCAGCCGGTACAGGAGAGCGAAGCGCTCGTCCGAGCGGTGCAGGATCACTTGGGCGGCGAGGTCCACGAACTCGCGGGGGACGGTGAAGGCCGCCCCGCCGTCGGCCGGCTCGGGCGCGTCCTGCCCCGGCGCGAACAGGCTGGCGTCGCCATCGACGGTCCAGAGCGTCGCCTCGGGCGGGATGTGGGCGGCGCGCAGGCGCCGGGCCGCCGCCCGCCAGCCGGAGAAGTCGGTCTCGGAGGCGAGGCGGACCACCTGCATCAGAACAGCTCCAGCTGCCGGGGCGGCGGAGACAGGCGGGCCTTGAGGTCGGCGGCGTCGGTGAGCCCGCCGGGCCGCCAGTCGTCGGTGACGACGAAGGGCTTGAGCCGGGCGATCCCCCGGGAAAGCCGCTTCAGGTCATCGAGGGTGATCCGCTTGTGGCGGCGCAGGTCGAGGATGCGGTCGCAGGCCCTGACGCCCAGCCCCGGCACCCGCAGCAGCCGTTCGCGGTCGGCGGCGTTGAGATCGACGGGAAAGTCGCCGCGGTTGCGGAGCGCCCAGGCGAGCTTGGGATCCACCAACAGATCCAGGTCCTCGCCCTCGGCGACGATCTCGGCCCGGGAGAAACCGTAGAAGCGCATCAGCCAGTCGGCCTGATAGAGCCGGTGCTCGCGCACCAGCGGCGGCCGCTGGAGCGGCAGGCGGGCGGTGGAATCCGGGATGGGCGAGAAGGCCGAGTAATAGACCCGCCGCAGCCGGTAGGCGCCGTAGAGAGTCTCGGAACGCTTGAGGATCTCGCCATCGGAGGCCCCGTCGGCGCCGACGATCATCTGGGTGGACTGGCCGGCCGGAGCAAAGCGCGGCGGCCTGGTCCTGCGGGCTGGCTCCTTGGCCGCCTCAACCCCCACCCGCACGGCGCCCATGGCCTTCTTGATGCCGGCGAGGTCCTTCTCGGGAGCGAACCTGGCCAGGCTCTCGTCCTTGGGCAGCTCGATGTTGATCGACAGACGGTCGGCATAGAGCCCCGCCTCGTTGACCAGGGCGGGCGAGGCCTCGGGGATCACCTTCAGGTGTATGTAGCCGCGGAAGTCGTGGACCTCGCGCAGCAGCTTCGCCACCCGCACCATCTGCTCCATGGTGTAGTCGGCGCTGCGGATGATGCCCGAGGAGAGGAACAGCCCTTCGATGTAGTTGCGCTTGTAAAAGCCCAGGGTGAGGTCGACGACCTCCTCGGCGGTGAAGCGGGCCCTTTGCGTGTTCGAGCTGACCCGGTTCACGCAATAGGCGCAGTCGTAGATGCAGAAGTTGGTCAGCAGGATCTTCAGGAGGCTGATGCAGCGGCCGTCGGGCGCATAGGCGTGACAGATGCCCATGCCGCCGTCGGTGGAGCCCACGCCTTTCCCCCCGGCGGAGTCGCGCTTCACGCTCCCCGATGAGGCGCAGGAGGCGTCGTACTTGGCCGCGTCGGAGAGAATGGCGAGCTTGCGCTTGAGGTCGAGAACCGCCATAGGCACACCCTAAAGTTCTGCTTTTGTTCCGTCGAGGCGCATTCGGCGGAACCGGCCTGCGACAGATTGGTTCCGCCCCCATGGTCAGGCTGCGCATCCGTCACGAGACGCTCTACACCTACGAACGGCCCGTGGGCTTTGCGCCCCATCGTATGCTCCTGCGCCCACGGGACAGCCACGCGATCCGGGTGGCGGCGGCGGTGATGACCGTCTCGCCTCCAGGCGACACCCGCTGGCTCTACGACGCCCTGGGCAATTCGGTGTGCAGCTTCACGCCCACCGGCGAGAGCACCGCCCTGTCGATCATCAGCGAGCTGGTCATCGAGCGCTATCCGGCGCCCCTGGCGGACCTTCCTATCCGCGATCCCCAGACGGCCACGCCCATCGTCTACGCCCCCACTGACCGCTCGGTGCTGTCGCCGTTCGTGGAGCCGGTGACCGAGGACCCGGACGGGGTGCTGCTGAAATGGCTTCGCGCCCGGGTGGGCAGCCCGCACGAGCCGGCCCTGGACTTCCTGATGCGGCTCAACCGCTCCATCCGGGACGAGTTCGACTACCTGGCCCGGGACCTCGGGGCCGCCCAGGACCCGGCCTTCACCGTGCAGACCGGCTCGGGCACCTGCCGCGACTTCGCCTGGCTGATGGTCGAGGCGCTGCGGCGGCTGGGCTATGCGGCCAGGTTCGTCACCGGCTACCTCTACTCGCCAGGCCACGACGACATCCGCGGGGCCGGGGCGACCCACGCCTGGTGCGAAGTGTTCCTGCCCGACCTCGGCTGGACCGAGTTCGACCCCACCAACGGCCTGGCCGAGAGCGAAGACCTGATCCCGGTGGCGGTGGCCCGCACGCCCGCGGAGGCGACGCCGATCTCGGGGGCGATCGTCGGCGACGGCGGCGAGGCGCGGCTGACCGTTCACGTGGATGTGCGGCCGGACGATTCGCCTCCCGAGGCCGCCTGGAGTCATGCTGAGGGGCGCAGAGACGGAGGTCCCCATGACGCACGGCCTTCCCCAGCAGAACACCCTGACCGGCTTCACCATCCCGAAGGCGGCGACGAGTCCGCAGCACGGCCAGAAGCCCGCCCCGCCGCAGCAGCGGCCGCGCGAGCCCCGCAGCTCCACGTCCCGGCAAGCCCATTGACCGCCGGGGCGCGACAGGGCGCGCCCGGACTGTTGTCGGGACTGGCGGCTCCCGTTCGTCCTGCGGACGCCAACACGCCCCAAAGGAGGCCGCCCCGATGCGGATGATCTTCGTGAACCTGCCGGTGAAGGACCTGGAAGCGACGAAGCGCTTCTACACGGGGCTCGGCTTTCCGCTGAACCCGCAGTTCACCAGCGACCAGAGCGCCGCCGTGGAGATCGAGGAGAACATCGTCTTCATGATGCTGACCCACGACCACTTCAGCCAGTTCGTGCGGGGCGGCATCGCCGACGTGACCCGAGACAAGGAGACGCTGATCTGCCTGTCGGCCGCCGACCGCGCCGAGGTGGACGCCTTCCTGCAGAAGGCCCTGGCGAACGGCGGCTCGGAATGGATGCCGCCCCAGGACCACGGGTTCATGTACGGGGTCAGCTTCCAGGACCCAGACGGCCACGTCCTGGAAGTGATGTGGATGGACTCCGCCGCCATCGCCCAGGGCGCGCACATGGAGATCGAGACGGCCTAGCCCCGCCCCGGCCCGACTTACGCGGCCGCGCGGGCTCCGGAGGGGCCGGCGATGCGGGCGCGGGCGATCTCATTGGCCACCTCGTGGGTGGGCCGCCGTTCGCGGGCGGCCTGCTCCAGCACCTCGTCGAGGGTCCGGGAAAGGCGATCCAGCTTGGCGTCCACCCAGGCCGGATCGAAGGCCTCGCCGCGCTCCAGGGCGCGGATCTCGCCGGCGACATTGATGATGCCGCCGCCGTTGATCACGTAGTCGGGGGCGTAGAGCAGGCCTTTCTCGAAGATCATCCGGCCGGTGTCGGCGTCGGCCAGCTGGTTGTTGGCGGCGCCGGCGATGATCCGCGCCTGCAGCCGCGCCAGGGTGTCGAGGTTCAGCGCCCCGCCCATGGCGCAGGGCGCGAAGACGTCGGCGGGGGCGTCGAAGATGGCCGAGGGGGCAGCCACCTGGGCGCCGGTGGCGGCGGCGATGCGCTCGACCGCCTCGCGGTTCACGTCGGCGATGATCAGCCGGGCCCCAGCCGCATGCAGCTTCTGGGCGAGGTAGCCGCCCACATGGCCGACGCCCTGGATGGCGACGGTGACGCCGTCGAGGTCGCGGTTCAGCGCCCGGCGCACGCACAGGCGCACGCCCCGGAACACGCCCTCGGCGGTGACCGGGCTGGGATCGCCCGAGGCGGCCGGATGGCCCTCAAGGCCGGCCACATAGCGGGTGTGCTTGCGGGCGTGCATCAGGTCGGCGGGCGAGACGCCCACGTCCTCGGCGGTCCAGTACCGGCCGCCCACCGCCTCCACGGCCCGGCCGAACGCCTCGAACAGGGCCGGCGTCTTCTGGGTGCGGGCGTCGCCCATGATGACGCTCTTGCCGCCGCCCAGCTCCAGGTCGGCCATGGCGTTCTTGTAGGACATGGCCCGGGACAGCTTCAGGGCGTCAGCGAGGGCGTCCTCGGCGGTGGGATAGTCCCACATGCGGCAGCCGCCGGCGGCCGGGCCGCGGGCGGTGGAATGGACGGCGATGATGGTCTTGAGGCCGGTTTTCGCATCATAGAAGGCATGGACGCCTTCATGTCCCTCGAAAGCCGGAGAATCGAACAAGGTCATGCCGCACTCTTCGCCGTGAGAAGCAATGTTTTCGCCCCAAGCTCTACGCCCTGGGGACACACGTCACAACCCCGCTGACCGCCGTTCGGCTCCATCACGGCTCTTCGCGGTCGGGATCGGTGGAGCGCCCGACGGCAGGGGAGCGTCCTTGTCCCTGAGGAAGGCAAGCACATCCGCCCAGACCGCCGGCCCCTGCAGGTCGCGGGTCAGCAGGTGATAGCCGCGGGCGTAGTAGGCGCTGCGCTGGCCCGGCCGCAGGCGGGAGGCCGCCCGGAAGGCGGCGTGCTTGGGGATGATCTGGTCGTTGGCGCCGTAGAGGTAGAGGGTCGGCACGCCGATGCGGCCGATGCTGTCGGCGCCGTCGTCCATCAGGTCCACGAGGCCGTAGAGCGCATCACTCCGGGCGCCCCAGATCATCAGCGGGTCCCTGCCCATGGCGATCAGCTCGGCGTCGTTGTCGGTGGGCCTGACCCGGGCGGTGAGCCAGCGGGGCGGCGTATAGACCTTCGAGGCGGTGAAGTTGGCCGCCAGCCACAGCAGGGTCTTGTTGGGCAGGGCCTGATCGCGCCAGCCCCAGACGGCCGGCGCCAGCAGCACCAGCCGGTCGGCGGCGGGCGGTCGGTCCGAGGCGAAGGCGGCGGCGGCCACGGCTCCGCCCATGCTCTCGCCCGCCACCACGATCAGGGCCTCGGGGTGCTTCGCCCGGGCCAGGGCGACGACGGTGCGCAGGTCCTCCACCATGAGATCGCGGCCGGCCCAGACGCCGCGGCCGGGCGAGCGGCCGAAGCCGCGCTGGTCGTAGGCGTAGGTGGTCACGCCCTGCCCGGCCCACCAGGGCGCGGCCAAGTGGAAGGCGTTGGCGTAGTCGTTCATGCCGTGGAGGGCGACGATCACCGCCCAGGGCCGCCCCGCATACTGGCCCGTGGCCTCCCACTTCGAGAGGCCCAGCAGCGCGCCGTCGAAGCTCGCCACCACCTCGTCGCCAATGTAGGGCCCGCGGTAGCCGGCCGGCGGCTGGGCCGGCGCCTGCACGGCCATGGTGGTGCAGGCGCCCAGCAGGAGAAGCGAGACCAGCAGGGCGGCGAGGCGCGCCACGGCCCGCTCCGCCTTTACTCGGCCTCAGCCGCCACGGGCGGCGGATCGCCCTCCAGCGGCAGGCGCATCCGCCAGACCCCTTTGAACTTCTCGGGGTCGGCGGGCTTGTTGTGGCGCAGGATCACCAGCCGTCCGGCGCGGGCGAGGCCCACCGCCACCGGCCGGACCTTGCCCAGCTCGCGCCGCCAGCCGGCGGCGTCCACGGCCTTGGCCACGTCCTCGGGCGAAACGGACTTGCCCGGCGGGACCTTGGCCAGAAGGTCGAAGATGGCGTCCTCGACGGCCTGGCTCATCCTCAGCCGCCCCGCTTCATGGTCTCGCGGGCGATGATCACCTGCTGGATCTGGCTGGTGCCCTCGTAGATCCGGAAGATGCGCACGTCGCGGTAGAAGCGCTCGATGCCGTACTCGGTGATGTAGCCGGCGCCGCCGAAGATCTGCACGGCCTTGTCGGCCACGCGGCCCACCATCTCGGAGGCGAAGTACTTGGCCGCCGCCCCTTCCATGGTGACGTTCTCGCCGGCGTCGCGCTTGCGGGCGGTCTCCAGCGTCAGCGCCCGGGCCGCCAGGGCCTCGGTCTTGCAGTCGGCGATCATGCCCTGGACGAGCTGGAAGGCGGACAGCGGCTGGCCGAACTGCTTGCGCTCGGCGGCATAGGCCACGCAGTCGGCGATCAGGCGCTCGGCCACGCCCACGCACAGGGCCGAAATGTGCAGCCGGCCCTTGTCCAGCACCTGCATGGCCACCTTGAAGCCCTCGCCCTCGGCGCCAATCAGGTTCTCGGCCGGGACGCGGACGTTGTCGAAGATGACGTCGCAGACGTGGGCGCCCTGCTGGCCCATCTTCTTCTCGGGCTTGCCCACCGACAGGCCGGGGGCGTCCCGCGGCACCAGGAAGGCCGAGACGCCGCCGGCGCCGGGCTTCGAGGGGTCGGTGCGGGCCATGACGGTGAAGAGGTGGGCCTTGTTGGCGTTGGTGATGAACCGCTTGGAGCCGTTCAGCACATAGTGGTCGCCGTCGCGCACCGCCCGGGTCTGGACCGAGGCGGAGTCCGAACCGGCCTCGGGCTCGGTCAGGGCGAAGGAGGTGATGATCTCGCCCGAGGCGATACCGGGCAGGTACTTGGCCTTCTGGGCCTCGGTGCCGAACATCACCAGGGCCTGGGAGCCGATGCCGACATTGGTGCCGAAGGTGGAGCGGAAGGCCGGGCTGGTGCGGCCCATCTCGATGACCACCAGGCACTCATCCTCCATGGACAGGCCCAGGCCGCCGTACTCCTCGGGGATCGAAAGGCCGAAGAGGCCGAGGCCCTTCATCTCCTCAACGACGTCGTCCGGCATGGCGTCCTCTTCCGCCACCTTGGCCTCCAGCGGGCGCAGGCGTTCGCTGACGAAGCGACGGACGGTGTCGATGAGCTGGTCGCGGGTTTCGGCGTCGAGCGCCATGCGGATATCCCCTTCGTCTCTTAGGAGCAGGCTTTGGTTGCGACCGCTTCCCTGAAGCGGCCGAGGCCCACGGCCACCACAGGCCGAGGCCAACTCTCGGTATGAACGCTGCGCGGCGGCACGGAGCAGCCTGGCGGCAGCGCAACGCCAGCCAGAACACCATCTCCACGCTGCTTCACAAACTGGATGGCGCGGTAGTCCAGCGGTTTGGAAGTGCGGTTCCAGATCTTCAGCACCGCGACGCGCTTTTCGGCCGAGGCATCAAGGGCGGCGGCGATCTGGCCATCCGGGGGCGGACCGAATGGCCGTATCGCCGCGCCAGGGGGATGCGCCTCGGCAAGCTGCCCGTTCTCGACCTTGAGCAGCACCGGCAGGCCCTTGTCGTCGAGCCGGAAAAGAGCCCTCTGGCCGAGCACGATCTGCAGCCTCTCACCATCGACCCGCGTCTCGGACTTGAGCGGGATGGAGAGTCTTGCGGCCGGAGCGGCCGGCGCCTTGGGGGCGGTGGCCACGGGCGCGGCGGGCGGCGCAGCCAGCGCTAAGAGAACGGACAGCATCATCATGCTCATGGGCCACCCTCCGGCGGCGAACATGTGACCTCGTTGGTGGCCCGGAAGCGGAGCTGCGAGATCTCCACGGCCTCAGCGCCGGCGGGCCACTGCTCGTAGTTGGCCATCAGCGGCAGGGCCGTGCAAACCCGGGCCGGCGTCCGGCGCCCGCCGGTGATCAGCTCGCCCCGATAGTCGAAGGCCCTGGACACGCCGCTCTCCAGCTTCAGGTGCAGCCGATCGCCTTCGCGCCCGAGGATCAGGACGAGCGTCCCTTCCGGCGGATCGGCGAAACGGCCCTGCCCCGGCCTCGGCGGCGCAGCCTCGGCTTCGGACACGGCCTCGACGGTCGTCGCGCCGGGACGCCCGTCGGGGGTGATGGCGACGGTGACCTTCTGGCCGAGCCCCACGCGGATCACCCCGTCCTCGGCGGCGGCCGGCGTGGCGACGAGGATCGCCGCAGCAAGCGCGGCCGCCCGCCCGATCATGCCTTGGCGAGCGCCAGGGCCGAGCCCTGGCCGACCCCCACGCACATGGTGGCCAGGGCGCGCTCGCCGCCGCGTTCCTTCAGCGCCCGGGCGGCGGTGATGGCCAGACGCGCGCCCGAGGCGCCCAGGGGGTGGCCGATGGCGATGGCGCCGCCATGCGGGTTCACATGCTCGGCGTCGTCCGGCAGGCCCCAGGCGCGGGTGCAGGCCAGGGCCTGGGCGGCGAAGGCCTCGTTCAGTTCGATCACGTCGAAGTCCCGGGCGGTAATGCCCAGGCGGCCGGTGAGCCGCTCCACCGCCGGCACGGGGCCGACGCCCATGATCCGCGGGGCGACGCCGCCCGAAGCCCCGCCCTCGATGCGGGCGATAGGCTCCAGGCCGTACTTCTTCACCGCCTCTTCCGAGGCCAGCACCAGGGCGGCGGCGCCGTCGTTGACGCCCGAGGCGTTGCCGGCGGTCACCGTGCCGTCGGGACGGACGATGGGCTTCAGGCCCTTCAGCGCCTCAAGCGTCGTATCGGGGCGGGGATGCTCGTCCTGGGCCACCACTGTCTCGCCCTTACGGTCCTTGATGGTGATGGGGGCGATCTCGCCGTCGAAGAAGCCGCGCTCGCGGGCCTTGCCGACCCGCTGCTGGCTGCGGTGGGCGAAGGCGTCCTGGGCCTCGCGCTCGATCTGGTAGTCGGAGGCCACGTTCTCGGCGGTCTCCGGCATGGAGTCGACGCCGTAGTCCTTCTGCATCTTGGGATTCACGAACCGCCAGCCGATGGTGGTGTCGAAGATCTCGGCGCTGCGCGAGAAAGCGCTCTCGGCCTTGCCCATGACGAACGGCGAGCGGGTCATGCTCTCGACGCCGCCGGTGATGACGAGATCGGCTTCGCCCACGGCGATCTGCCGGGCGCCGGCGATGGTGGCGTCCAGGCCCGAGGCGCAGAGGCGGTTGACGGTGATGCCCGGGGTGCGCGGCGGCAGGCCGGCCAGCAGCAGGGCCATGCGGGCGACGTTGCGGTTGTCCTCGCCGGCCTGGTTGACGCAGCCGTAGATCACCTCGTCCACGGCCTCCCAGTCCACGTTCGGCAGGCGCTCCATCAGCACCTTCAGCGGATGAGCCGCCAGATCGTCCGCGCGCACCTTGGCCAGCGCCCCGCCGTAGCGGCCGATCGGGGTGCGAACGCCCGTGCAGAGATAGACGGTCCGGCCTTGCATCTTGGCTCCTCGCTAGGCTTTTTGGCGGGCGGGCAAACTAGTGTTCGAATCCGCGGAGGGCAAACCCCAAGGGCGCCTATCGCGCGGGTGTTATTCGCGAGGAACGATGGACGGCGGCGACGAGCAGCAGGGCTACGAGTCTCACCTGACCCAGGTCACCGAAGGCGAATGGGCCGGCTGGTCGTACTATCCGGGCGGCGATCCCTATGAGGACCTGGCCGGCCCGTTCTACATCCAGGAGCGCCCCGAGGGCGTGGTCTGCGCCTTCCGGGCCGAGACCAAGCACATGAACGGCGGAATGTTCATGCACGGCGGCTGCATGATGACCTTCGCCGACTTCTGCCTGTTCGCCATCGCCCGGGACGCGCTGAAAGGCAGCCGGGCGGTGACCGCCACCTTCAACGGCGAACTGGTGGGCTCCGCCGCGGTGGGCGACCTCGTGGAATGCACCGGCGAAGTGGTGAAGGCCGGGCGCAGCATGGTCTTCGTCCGCGGCCTGATCGTGAACGCCAGCCGCGGCGGCGAGCCGATGATGAGCTTCTCGTCCGTCCTGAAGAAGGTGGGGCCCCGCTAGGCGGGCGAGCGGCATGGCGGTGCTCTCCCCGCTCAGCTCGGCCGACATCCCCGAGGTCATGCGCCTGGAGCGGCTGCCCGGATACGAGACCTTCATCGGCCAGTTCACGGCCGAGGAACACGCGGCCGAATTCGCCTCGGCCGACAGCCGCTACTTCGGCGTCCGCGCGGACGAGCGCCTGGCCGGCTTCGTGATCTTCCAGGAGCTCAGCGCCCCGGTCGTCCTCCTGCGGCGCATCGCGGTGGCCGAACCGGGCGGCGGACTCGGGACGGCCATGCTGCGCGAGGCCATGGACTGGGTGTTCCAGGAGACGCCCGCCGAGGGCCTGAAGCTGGATGTCGTGCGGGACAACCCCCGCGCCCGGCGGGTGTACGAGCGCGAGGGCTTCGAGCACTACGACGTCGACGAGACGCACTACTTCCTCAGCATCTCGCGCACGCGCTGGGAGATGCTTCGGGGTCGTGGCGGCTAGACCGCGTCAGGCGGCCTTCTGCGGCATGCCGGCGGCGGCGGCCGGCCGGGCGGCCATGGCGGCGTGCCAGCGGCGGACATTGGCGAGCTCCTCCGGCGGCTTCACCCGGATCATCCGGCCGAAGTCGAGGCCGGTGAAGGCGATGATGTCGGCGATGGTGAGGCGGTCGGCCGCCAGCCACTCGCGCCCCTCCAGCCGGCGATCCAGCACCTTCAAGGCCTTCAGCGCCGACTGCAGCGAATGCTGGCCGACCTCGGGGTTCTGCTTCTCCAGGGCGGCCATGGCCGGATGGGTGTGGCGCACCCCCATCATCAGCGGCGTGGCCACCAGCATCTCGGCCCGGCGCATCCACATCTCGATCACCGCCGTCTCCTCGGGCGTGCGGCCCATGAGGTTCGGCTCGGGATAGACGCTTTCCAGATAGCGGCAGATGGCGACGGACTCGGTGATGCAGGTCCCGTTGTCCAGTTCGAGCATCGGCACGTTCGGCAGGCCGGCCTTGGCCAGATATTCCGGCGTCTTGTGCTGGGCCTCCATGAGGTTGAGCACCACGATCTCGATGTCGTCGATGCCCTTCTCGGCCATGAACCAGCGGACCCGGCGCGGATTGGGCGCGAGCGGAGTGTCGTAGAGTTTCATGACCGGCCTCCCTTCCTGATCAGAAGGAAAGCGTACGCCCGGTCACTTCCGGGTCAAGCGGCGTCGCGTTCAGCCGAACAGGCCGATGGGCAGCAGGCCCACCACCGAAGCCGTCAGGCAGGTGGCCAGGAAGCCGGCGACCATGGCCTTCCAGACCATGCCCACCACCTCGTTGCGCCGCTCGGGCACCAGCACCGTGTAGCCGGCGAGGTTGATGCCCACCGAGGCGACATTGGCGAAGCCGCAGAGGGCGTAGGTCATCAACACGCGCGAGCGCTCGTCCATGGCCTCAAGCGGGATACCGCCCATGCGGATGAAGGCGGTGAACTCGGTGAGCACCAACTTGACGCCCAGCAACGAGCCGGCGGCCGGGGCGTCGTGCCAGGGCACGCCGATGGCCCAGGCGAGCGGGGCGAAGACCCAGCCCAGGGCCCGCTCCACCGACAGGGGCGCGCCCCCCACGTCGGGCAGCGCGCCGAGCATCAGGTTCACCATGGCCACCAGGGCCACGAAGACGATCAGCGTGGCGGCGACGTTGAGGACGATCTGCAGGCCGTCGGTGGTGCCCTTGATGAGGGCGTCGATAGAGCTTTCGTAGCGCTTGGAGGCGGCGGGATCGTAGGCCTGGGCCTGCTCCACATCAGGATCGCGGGGCACGACGATCCGGGCCAGCAGCACCCCGGCGGGCGCTGAGATGATCGAGGCCGTCAGCACATGGGCGGCGGCGTTGGGCAGGACGTCCTTCAGGATGGTGGCGTAGGCCACCATGGTCGAGCCCGAGACGCAGGCCATGCCGACGGCGATCAGCAGGAACAGCTCCGAGCGCGACAGGCCGGCCAGGTAGCTGCGGATGAAGATCGGGCCTTCCACCTGCCCCATGAAGACGGTGGCGGCGGTGGCCAGGGCCGGCGGGCCGCGCAGGCCCATGGCCCGCTCGAAGACCACCCCGAAGGCGCGGGTCACCCAGACCAGGATCCGCCAGTGCCAGAGCAGGGCCGCCAGGGCGCAGACCACCAGGATCACCGGCAGCACGCGGAAGGCGAAGACGAACATGGAGCCGGGGTCGGTCAGCGGATAGGGCTGATTCGACGTCCCGGCGAGAAAGCCGAAGACGAAGGCCACGCCCGCCTGGGTGGAGGCGGCCAGGCCGTCCACCACCTGGCCGACGCCTTGCAGGGCCACCCGCAGCGCCGGGAGGCCGAAGAGCGCCAGGACCAGGACGCCCTGAACGAGGATGGCGCCTATGGCGAGCTTCCAGGGAAATCTGCGCCGGTTCTCCGACATGGCCCAGCACAGCCCGAGGACCACGAGGACGCCGACGAGGCTCTGGGCATTGGCGAGACTGAACATTCATCCCCCGATGCGCCGCCCCGGACCTCGTCCGAGTCAGGCGGCCCATCGGGCGATAGAAGGCGCCAGACGCCCCGGCAGGCAAGCGCTAGAGGTTGACCATGGCCAGGCCGCGGGCGTCATAGCGGGCGCCCTCCACGGCCGTCTCGGGAACCGCCGCGGCGATGGCGGCGAGGTCCTCGGGCGTCAGCTCGATGTCCACGGCCCCTACGTTCTCCTCGACACGGGCGGGGTTGGTGGTCCCGGGGATCGGCACGATGTCCGGCCCCTGCGCAAGCAGCCAGGCGAGGGCCAGCTGGGCCGGGGTGCGACCTTTCGCCCGGGCCAGGGCGGTGAGGGTCTCCACCAGCGGCAGGTTCTTCTCCAGGGCCCCGTCCTGGAACCTCGGCACGAAGCGCCGGAAGTCGTTGTCGGCGAGGGAGCCCTTGCCCCGGACCGCCCCGGCCAGGAAGCCGCGGCCGAGGGGGCTGTAGGGCACGAAGCCGATGCCGAGCTCGCGCAAGGTGGGCAGGACCGTGGTCTCGGGATCACGCGTCCAGAGGGAATATTCCGACTGCAGGGCGCTGACCGGATGGACGGCGTGGGCCCGGCGGATGGTGTCTGCGCCTGCCTCGGAGAGGCCAAAATAGCGGACCTTGCCCGCCTTCACGAGGTCGCCCACCGTCCCGGCCACGTCCTCGATCGGCACATTGGGGTCGACCCGGTGCTGGTAGAAAAGATCGATCACCTCGACGCCCAGGCGCTTGAGCGAGGCGTCGGCCACGGCGCGGATGTTCTCCGGCCGGCTGTTGACGCCGGTGGGGCGGCCCGCCGCCCGGGCGGCCTCCAGGTCGAAGCCGAACTTGGTGGCGATGCGAAGCCGATGGCGGGCCTCGCCCAGCCCCTTGGACACCAGCACCTCGTTGGTGGTCATGCCGTAGATCTCGGCGGTGTCGAAGAAGGTGATCCCCGCCTCCACGGCCTTCTGCAGCACGGCCGTGGCGCGGCCCTCGTCCAGCGGGGCGTTGTAGACTCCGGACAGGCCCATGCAGCCGAAGCCGATGGCCGACACTTCCAGTCCCTGGGTTCCGAGCTTGCGCGTCTTCATGGGAGGCCTCCTTCCGCCGCCATGACATCTGGGCGTGCGGGCGCGGCGGCACAATGCCGCGCCGGGCGGGCCAGCGCATTACGAAGGTTTAATCGCCCCGTCCGCATCCGCTCGCGGCGCCGGCCGCCTCTTTCCGGGTGAAGCGCGATCCGATCGCGCCAAGCTTGGGAAGGGCGTTCTCGCCATGTCGTTGGCCTTGGCCACATTGATCCATGAGTGGCGCCGCTACACCGCCGCGGTGGTGGCGCTCGCGTTCTCGGGCCTGTTGATCCTGGCCCAGGTCGGGATGTTCGTCGGCATCGTGAAGGGGGTGACGGCGACGCTCGAGCGCAGCCGCGCCGACCTGATGATCCTGCCGGCCAAGATGGAGAGCCTGATCAACTCGGGCGGCGGCGCCCTGCCCGCCCGCCTCCAGCCGCAGATGTACCTGCACCCCGAGGTCGTCGAGGTGGCGGCCTGGGACATCGAGGGCGGCCGCTGGGTGAACCAGCCGAAGGACGGCGGCAAGGCCGTCACCACCTGGGTCGACGTCAACATGGTGGACACCCGCCCGGGCGCGGTGACCCTGCCCGTGGACTATACCGAAGCGACCCGCCAGGCGCTGATGGAGCCCTATGCGGTGGCCATCGACCGCAGCCAGCTGAAGCGCCTGGGCGTGCAGCTGGGCGACAGCGCCACCCTCAACGGCAAGACCGTGCGGGTGCGGGCGATCCTCGACGGCTATCCCAACATCAACAACGCCGCGGTGGTGGCCTCGCGCGACACCATCCGCCTACTGGGCTTCAACCGGGACACCTCAAAGACCGGGCCGCTGATGGTGCGGCTCCAGGACCCGTCCCGAGCGCTTATCGTCCGAGACCAGCTGAACGCCACCGCCAAGGGCGCCTATCGCGCCTGGACCCGGGAGGAGTTGCGCAAGGCCAACGAGGGGGCGCTGATGAGCGAGCAGATCATCGGCATCTTCATCGGCTTCTCGGTCTTCCTGGGCTTCCTGATCGGGGTCGGCATCACGTCCCAGACCCTGCGCGGGGCGATCCTGTCGTCGATCAAGGAGTTCGCCAGCCTGCGGGCCCTGGGCGTCTCCATGGGCGCCCTGCGGCTGATCGTGATGGAGCTGTCGGTGTGGGTGGGGGTCGTGGGCCTGGCGGCCACCGGCCTCTTCACCTCCGGCGTCTATCTGCTGGCGCGCAACGGCGGCATGCCCATGGGCTTCCCCGCGCCGTGGGTGATCGGCGTCTCGGTTCTCCTGCTCGTCATCTCGGGCGCGTCCGGCCTGCTGGCCCTGGGCGTCCTGAAGAAGAGCCAACCTGCGGACCTGCTGCGATGAGCTCGAACCCCACCGCCATCGAGGCGTACGGCGTCTACAAGCGCTTCAAGACCGGCCGCACGCACATCGAGGTGCTCAAGCGCGTCGACTTCGACGCCCGCCACGGCGAGGTGACCATGGTCATGGGGCCTTCCGGCTCCGGCAAGTCGACCCTGGTGGCCGCCCTGTCCGGCCTGCTGAGGCCCGACGAGGGCGGGGTCAGGGCCCTGGACACCGACATCTGGAAGCTGCGCCCCAGTAAGCTGGACCGCTTCCGGCTCGACCACTGCGGCTTCATCTTCCAGGGCTTCAACCTGTTCTCGGCCCTCACCGCCCTGCAGCAGGTGGAGATCATCCTGAAACACCAGGGCCACTCCAAGTCGGCGGCCCGGGAAAAGGCCGCCCAGGCCCTGGAGGAGGTCGGCCTCGGCAAGCGCCTGAATTCGCGGCCCGCGGAAATGTCGGGCGGCGAGAAGCAGCGGGTGGCCATCGCCCGGGCCCTGGCCAAGGACCCGCGGCTGGTGTTCGCCGACGAGCCCACCTCGGCCCTCGACGGCGAGAACGGCCAGATCGTCATCCGCCTGTTGCAGCGGGCGGCCAAGCAGCACGGCGCGGCGGTGATCTGCGTGACCCACGACCCGCGCCTGGAAGCCTTCGCCGACCGCGTGATCCACCTGGAGGACGGCGAGATCCGCGAGGACCGCCGCCCGCTCCCGCCGGTCGCCGCCTCGGCCGTCGCCCTACACCACGCCCAAACCGAGCTCGTCGGAGCCTAGAGACCCATGCCCGCCATCTTCCGTAACCGCTTCGTCTGGATCGTCGCCCTCGTCCTGGTGCTGGGCGGCGGCGGCGTCATGCTCATGTCCGGCCAGGCCAAGGCCAGGAAAGAGGCCGAAGCCAAGGCCGCCGCCGAGGTGAAGCCCAGCCCCTACGCCGCCGTGGCCAACGGCAAGGCCGATGTGGAGGGCGGCATCATCCAGGTGGCCGCCCGTCGGGCGGGCGTGGTGCGCGAGGTGCTGGTCCAGGAGGGCGACGATGTGGTGAAGGGGCAGATCCTCGCCCGCCTCGAGGACGACGAGCCGCGCCTGCAGGCCGCTCGCGCCGCCGCCGAGGTGCGCGAGGCCCGGGCCGCCCTCGCCCTGCTGGAGGTGCAGCTCTCGGCCGCCGAGCGCGAGGAGCGGCGGCTGCAGGGCCTGGCCCCCTCCAACTTCGTCGCCGCCCAGAAGCTCGACCAGGCCCGGGACGCCGTGCGTGAGGCCCAGGCCAAGATCCTGGCCCAGAAGGCGGTGGTGGCCACGGCCGAGGCCCGCCTGAGCGAGGCCCGCTACGACCAGGAGCTCAGCATCATCCGCGCCCCGGCGGACGGGCGGGTGGTGCGCCGCTACGCCAACCCCGGCGCGGGGGCGTCGACGCTCAACGTCTCCAACATGTTCGACCTGGAGCCCAAGGCCGGGCGCATCGTCCGGGCCGAGATCGCCGAGGGCGCCCTGCCCTATGTGACCGTGGGCCAGAGCGTGAAGATGTCCCCCGAGAGCGACCCCACCAAGACCTTCGACGGCCGCGTGTTGCGCCGGGCGGCGGTGTTCGGCGCCCGCAAGCTGCAGTCGGACGACCCGAACGAGCGCACCGACGACCGCGTGGTCGAGGTGGTGGTGGACAGCTCGAGCGCCCCGTTCCTGATCGGCCAGCGCGTGCTCGTGAAGTTCGTCCGCCAGCAGCAGGCCGAGGCCGAGCCATCCGCCCCCTCAGCGCCGCAGGGCTAGGGTTTCCCCAAGCACCCGAACCTTGCGCGCCCGCCTCCCCCGTCGATCCTGGCGACGGGGGAGGCCCCCTCATCGGCCGCCCTGCCCTCGCGTCAGCTTGACGCACCTTTCGCCGCGCCGCACAACGCGGCGGCTTTTCCGAACACCTGTTCAAGAGGGACATGCACATGGCGGACATCCGCTTCGACGGCAAAGTGGCGATCGTCACCGGCGCGGGCGGGGGCCTGGGCCGCCAGCACGCCCTGGAGCTGGCCCGGCGCGGGGCCAAGGTCGTGGTCAACGACCTGGGCGGCTCGGTTGACGGCTCGGGCGGCGGCTCCGACGCGGCCAACAAGGTCGTGGAAGAGATCAAGGCCTTCGGCGGCGAAGCCATCGCCAACGGCAGCTCGGTGACCGACGACGCCGGCGTCGCCCGGATGGTCAAGGACGCCATGGACGCCTGGGGCCGGATCGACATCCTGGTCGCCAACGCCGGCATCCTGCGCGACAAGACCTTCGCCAAGATGGAGCTCGCCGACTTCCAGGTGGTGGTCGACGTCCACCTGATGGGCACCGTGAAGCCGGCCAAGGCCGTCTGGGAGATCATGCGCCAGCAGAACTACGGGCGCATCGTCGTCACCACCTCGTCCACGGGCCTCTATGGCAACTTCGGCCAGTCGAACTACGGCGCCGCCAAGCTCGGCCTCGTGGGCTTCATGAACACCCTCAAGCTCGAGGGCCAGAAGAACAACATCCATGTCAACGCCATCAGCCCGGTGGCCGCCACGCGGATGACCGAGAACCTGATGCCGCCCCAGGTGCTGGAGCAGCTGAAGCCCGAATACGTGACCCCCGGCGTGGTGTTCCTGTGCTCGGAAGAGGCCCCCACCGGCACGGTCCTGACCGCCGGCGCCGGCGCCTTCGCCGTGGCCCGCATCGTCGAGACCGAGGGCGTGTACCTGGGCCCGGACGCCACCGTTGAGGCCGTGCGCGACAACTTCGCCAAGATCGCCGACGCCGCGGGCGCCCAGGCCTATGTCAACGGCGGCGAACAGACCGCCAAGTTCTTCCGCAAGATGCAGGGCGGCTGAGCCGCCTGACCGTCCGGTCGCGAAGGGCCCTTCCCGGCGACGGGGAGGGCCCTTTGTTTTGGCGCCACATCCGCGTCCGTTTCGGCGCCGCAATCTCTTTGCGCTTGCGCCGGCCCATGTGATCGCGCGTAACCTAGGAACGGGCGCCCGCCAGAGGCGCGATCGAGTGGAGGGTTTGAGCGTGGCGACGGCGAAGTCTGGAACTGCGGCTGGTCACCTCTCAACCTTCCACGTCCTCGCCTTCGCCAGCGCCAGCATCCCGATCCAGGCGCTGGTCCTGGCCATCAGCGTCCACCTGCCCCGCTACTTCGCCAGCCACATCGGCCTGGAGCTCGCCGTGGTGGGGGCGGCCTTCGCCATGGTCCGGCTGATCGACATCCCGATCGACGTCGGCCTCGGCATGGCCATGGACCGCACCCGCACCCGCTTCGGGCGCTACCGCGTCTGGCTGGCGCTCGGGACGCCGGTGATGATGGCGGGCCTGTGGTTCGTGCTTCAGGCCGGTCCCTCGACCTCGCAGCTCGGCCTGAGCGGCATCCTGCTGTTCCTCTATATCGGCTATTCGATGGTCTACCTCTCGCACCTGGCCTGGGGCGGGGTGCTGGGGCCGACCTATGAACAGCGCAACCGCGTGTTCGGGGCGATCATCGGCCTCGGGGTCGCCGGCTCGGTCGCCGTCCTGCTGATCCCGGTGGTGATGCAGCAGCTGGGGGCCACCGAGGGCGAGGGCGTCCAGGCCATGGTGTGGTTCATCATCCTGGCCCTGCCGGTCACGGCGCTGATGGTGCTGGGCTTCACCCGCGAGCCGATCACCCGCGATCACAAAACCCAGTTCGGCCTGCGCGACTACCTCACCCTGCTGAAGCACGGGAACGTGGTCCGCCTGCTGGTGGCCGACCTGTGCGCCACCCTCGGGCCGGGGTGGATGGCGACCCTGTATCTCTTCTACTTCAACGACAGCCGCGGCTTCGACACCGCCCAGGCGAACCTGCTGCTGATGATCTACATCGCCGCCGGCTTCGCGGGCGCGCCGTTCATGGCCTGGCTGGGCAACCGCATCGGCAAGCACCGCAGCCTGATGGTCGGCACCACCATCTATTCCATCGGCCTGATGATCGTGCCGTTCCTGCCGGCCGGAAACTTCCTGGCCTTCGCGCCGGGGATGTTCATCGTCGGCGCCATGGCGGCGGGCTTCCTGGTGATGATCCGCGCCCTCACCGGCGACATCGCCGACGAGATGCGGCTGGCGCACGGGCGCGAATACATGGGCCTGATGTACGCCCTGACCATCGGCACCTCGAAGATCGCCTCGGGCCTCTCGGCCCTGACCTTCGTGCTGCTGGCGGCGATCGGCTACCAGGCCCGGGCCGGGGCGGTGAACACGCCCGAGGCGATCCAGGCCCTGGAGCTGGTCTATATCGTCGGGCCGATCTTCTTCGTGATGCTCGCGGGCGCGAGCTTCATCGGCTACAAGCTGACCCCCGAGCGGCACGCCGAGATCCGCCGTCAGCTGGACGAGCGCGATGCGACCTACGCCGAGGCGCCCTCGCTCGGCACCCTCACTGGCGACGACATGATCGTGCCCCCGGGCGAGGCTCCGTCGAAACCCTAGCGGCCAGGCCCCTAAGGCGCCCGATCAGGGCTTGAGCGCCTCGGCCATCTGCAGGAAGGCCCGGGAGGCGGCCGCGTCCGGCGTCGTGGCCACCAGCGGACGGCCCTCGTCCCCACCCTGGCGCAGGGCGACCTCGATGGGCACCTGGGCCAGCAGCGGCACGCCGAGCCGCCTTGCCTCCTCGGCCGCGCCGCCCTCGCCGAAGATGGCGGTGCGCGAGCCGTCGGCCCCTTCGAACCAGGCCATGTTCTCGACCACGCCCAGGATCGGCGTCCCGGTCTTGCCAAACATGGTCGCCGCCCGGCGGGCGTCGATCAGGGCGATCTCCTGGGGCGTCGAGACGATGACCACCCCGTCCAGCTTCAGCCGCTGGACCAGGGTGAGCTGGATGTCGCCGGTGCCGGGGGGCAGGTCCACCACCAGCACGTCCAGGGGCGCCTCGGCCGTCCCCCAGTTGGAATTCATCAGGCTACGGAGCGCCGACGAGGCCATGGGCCCGCGCCAGATGCTGGCCTGGCCGGGCTCGACGATGAAGCCGATGGACATGACCTTCACGCCCCAGGCCTCCAGCGGATTGAGGCGCTTGTCGGCGTCGAAGGTGGGCTCGCCGTCCACCCCCAGCATGTGGGGCGCCGAGGGGCCGTAGATATCGGCGTCCAGAAGGCCGGCGCGCAGGCCGAGCCGCGCGAAGGCGGCCGCCAGGTTCACCGAGACCGTCGACTTGCCCACGCCGCCCTTGCCGCTGGCCACGGCGATGACCTTGCGCACATGGGGCGGGCGCTCGGCTTCCGGCATGGGAGCCAGGCGCGCCTGCGGGTCCTCGCTCACCCGGGCCCGGCGGCCGGCGGCGCTGGGCGCCGTGCGCAGCTGCGGCGCCTCGGTCTCGGCGGTGAGCACCACCTGGGCGGTCTCCACCCCCGGCGCGGCGGCCAGGGCCTGCTCGGCGGCGTCCCGCACCGGCCGGTAGAGCTCGATGTCGGCGGGCGGAACCTCCAGCATGAAGGCCGCCCGGGTCCCGCGCAGCACGAGGCCCCGCACCAGGCCGGCCTCGGCCAGGCCGCGCCCCGACTTGGGGTCGCGCACCGCATCCAGCGCCCTGAGGACGACCGCTCTGTCCGGACCCGCCGGTTGGATCATGCCGCTTTGTCTTGCTTTGGTTGGGAAGGGGTCTCATATCCGGCTGACAGCGTCGGTTTACAAGTCCGCTGGTTTACAAGCCGGCTCCGGGCTTTAAGCAGAAGACCGACACGCGATCCCCCAAGCCCTTCAACCGAGTACGTGAACCCCGGCTGATGCCCTGGAATGACAACGCCAATCCCGGCCCATGGGGCTCCCCCCCGTCCGGCGACGGCGACCGCAACACCCCGCCGCCCAGGCGGCCCCGAAACGGCGGCGGCGGCCGCGGGCCGAACGGCCCCGACTTCAACGCCAGCTTCGAGCGGCTCGCGCAGCGCCTGCGCGACTTCCTCGGCGGCCCGGGCGGCGGCGGCGTACGCCCTGGCGCGGTGGCCGCCGCGGTGGGCGCGGCCTTCGGCCTGTGGGCTCTGTCGGGCATCTACATCGTCCAGCCGAACGAGGAGGCCGTGGTCACCACCTTCGGCGCCTATTCGCGCAACGAAGGCCCGGGCCTGAACTACCACCTGCCGGCGCCGATCGAGCGCGTGCAGAAGGTGCCGGTCACCAGCCTCCAGCGCCTCGACGTGGGCGGCGGCGCGCCGGGATCGGCGCCCGAGGAGAGCCTGATGCTCACGGGCGATGAGAACATCATCGACCTGCAGTTCAGCGTTACCTGGCGGGTGGCCGACGCCGACCAGTTCGTCTTCACCATCCGCGACCCCGAAGGCTCGGTGAAGGCCGTGGCCGAGGCGGCCATGCGCGAGGTGGTGGGGCGCACCCCCCTGCTCGACATCCTCACCACGGGCCGTGGCCGCGTGCAGCTCCAGGCCGCCGAACAGATGCAGAAGGTGCTCGACACCTGGGGCGCGGGCGTCCGCATCGACGAAGTCCAGATCCGTTCGGCCAACCCGCCGCAGCAGGTGCGGGCCGCCTTCCTCGACGTGGTCAGCGCCCAGCAGGACCAGGAGTCGGCGGTCAACGAGGCCAACGGCTACCGGAACCGGGTCATCAACGAGGCCAAGGGCGACGCCGCGCGCATCATCCAGTCGGCCGAGGCCTATCGCGAACAGGCCGTGCGGGAAGCCGTCGGCGACGCCTCGCGCTTCAACGCGGTGCTGAACGAATACCGTCGCGCGCCCGGCGCCACCCGCGACCGGATCTACATCGAGACCATGCAGCGCGTGCTGCAGCGCTCGAACAAGGTGATCATCGACAGCAACGGGGCCAGCGCCCCGGTGATCCTGCCGCCCGATATCTTCCGCCCGCGCACCCAGGCCCAGGGCGCGCCCGCGCCCGACGTGGTCGTGACGCCGCCGCAGGCCGGGAGGACCCCGCAATGAGCCGTCGTCTCTGGACCTATCTGATCCTGGCCATCGGCGCCGTCGTGCTGCTCGGCAACACGCTCTATGTGGTCGACCAGCGCGAACAGGCCATCGTCCTGCGCTTCGGCGAGCCCGTGCGCGTGGTGAACGCCCCCGGCAAGCCCGGCGCGGGCCTGAACCTGAAATTCCCCTTCTGGGAGAACGTCATCAAGTTCGACCGGCGCAACCTCGCCCTGGAAAGCCAGCAGGAAGAAATCCTCACCGCCGACCAGCAGCGGCTCGTGGTGGACGCCTTCGTGCGCTACCGCATCTCCGACCCCCTGGCCTTCTACCGGAGCCTGCGTGACGAGCGCACGGCCACCGACCGGATCGAGCGGCTGGTGAACTCGTCGCTGCGCCAGGTCCTGGGTTCGGCGCCTCAGGCCGACATCATCTCGGGCCGCCGCTCGCAGCTGATGCAGCAGGCCCGGGACGACGTGGCCCGCCGGGCCGAGGCCTCGCGCTTCGGCATCCAGGTGATCGACGTGCGGATCCGCCGGGCCGACCTGCCCGAGGAAAACCAGCCGAACGTCTTCCGCCGGATGGAGACCTCGCGTCAGCAGGACGCCGCGCGCATCCGCGCCGAGGGCGAACAGCAGAAGCGCGAGATCATTGCCCAGGCCGACCGGGAGGTGACCATCACCCTCGCCCAGGCCCAGGAACAGGGGGAGACCATCCGCGGTCAGGGCGACGCCGAGCGGACGCGCATCTTCGCCCAGAGCTTCGGCCGCGATCCGTCGTTCGCCGCCTTCTGGCGCTCGATGCAGGCCTATGAGGCGAGCCTTGGCCAGGGCGACACCACCATGGTGCTCTCCCCGGACAGCGCTTTCTTCCGCTACTTCGAGAAAGGCCCGTCCGGCAGCCGCTGACGGCCGGGACCACAGTCCAAGCCCCCTTCCGCCCCGCGGGAGGGGGCTTCTTCATGTGAGCAGTTCGCGGACCTCGTGCAGGTCGCGGGCGATGCGGAGGCAGAGGCTCCGCATCTCCTCATTGGGGTCCAGCATGTCGGGGACCATGATGGTCATCATGCCGGCGGCGCAGGCCGCGCGGACGCCGTTGTGGCTGTCCTCCAGGGCCAGGCATTCGGCCGGATCGACCCCCAGCCGGGCGGCCGCCATGAGGTACGGGTCGGGATTGGGCTTCGGCCGCGGATAGTCGCCGTTGGCGAGGATGGCGTGGAACCGGTCCAGCAGGCCGTGGCCGCCGATGTGATGCTCCACCGCCTCGCGACGCGACGAGGTGGCGATGGCCCGGGGCAGGCCCAGCTCGTCCAGGCGGTCCAGCATCTCCACCACGCCCGCCTTCAGCGCCACCTCGGCGTCGATCAGCTCGTGAAAGCGTCGGGTCGCGCCCGTGCGCAGGGCCTCGGTGTCGAAGCCGGGGCCGAAATGCTCCACCAGCACCCGGGCCCCGTTTATCCAGACGTGGCCGATCATCCGCTTCAGGACCTCGAGCGGCAGCTCGTGGCCCATGTGGGCGGCCTCGGCGATCAGCGCCTCGCAATAGACCGTCTCGGTGTCGACGAGCAGACCGTCCATGTCGAACACGACGGCCCGGACGGGGCGCGGCCAGGTCATCGGGGGCGGCCCATCAGTCGGTGACGAACTCGTCGGCCGTGTAGCCCTGGAAGTGGAGCAGCGCGGTGAGGTCGGCGTGGTCCACCTTGGCGTCCGCCTGGGCCGCGACGATCGGCTTGGCGCGGTAGGCGACGCCGAGGCCGGCGGCCTCGATCATGGCCAGGTCGTTGGCGCCGTCGCCGATGGCCAGGGCCTCCGAGAGCGGCGCGCCGAGGGCGGCGGCTTCTTCCTTCAGGGCGGCCAGCTTGGCCTCGCGCCCGAGGATCGGCTCGCCGACGCCGCCGGTGAGCGCCCCGTCCGCCTCCAGCAGGGTGTTGGCGCGATTGGCGTGGAAGCCCGCGGCCTCGGCCACCCGGCTGGTGAAGAAGGTGAAGCCCCCCGACACCAGCACGCAGCGGGCGCCATGGGCGGCCATGGTGCGGACCAGGGTGCGGGCGCCGGGGTTCAGGCGCACCCGCTCCTCATAGGCCTGCTGCAGGGCGGCGGTGGAGAGGCCCTTCAGCATACCCACCCGCTCGCGCAGGGCCCCCTCGAACTCCAGTTCGCCACGCATGGCCCGTTCGGTGATGGCGGCGATCTCGGCCTTCTTGCCGGCGAAGTCGGCCAGTTCGTCCAGACACTCGACATTGATGATGGTGGAGTCCATATCCGCCACCAGTAGGCGCTTGCGGCGCCCCGCCGTCGGCTGGACGCACCAGTCGAACGGCGCCTGCGCGAACGCCCGGGCCAGGGCTTCCCGGACTTCGCCGAGGCTGGCAGCCTCGAAGACGAGGTCGGAGGCCTGGGGCGAGAGCATCACCGAGTCGGTGATCTTCACGTCGAGGCCCGCGAACGCGTCGGCGTAACCGATGGAGAGGGATCCGGCCTGGGCCGGCATGACGGTGGTGAGGACAAGCTCCATGACGCCCCGCATCTGGCTGATCGCCGGCCCCACGGCAAGCGGCAAGTCGGCGCTGGCCCTGCGGCTGGCCGAGGCCACAGGCGCCGAGATCGTCAACGCCGACTCCATGCAGCTCTACGCCGGCCTGCGGGTGATCACCGCCGGGCCCGGGCCAGACGATCTGGCGCGGGCGCCGCACCACCTGTTCGGGACCGTCGATCCCGCCGATGGCTGGTCGGTGGGCCGCTGGCTGCGAGCGGCGAGCGAGGTGCTGGCGCAGATCGCG
This sequence comes from Phenylobacterium composti DSM 19425, assembly GCF_059568645.1. NCBI lineage: Bacteria > Pseudomonadati > Pseudomonadota > Alphaproteobacteria > Caulobacterales > Caulobacteraceae > Phenylobacterium > Phenylobacterium composti. The sequence continues at coordinate 240,087 of NZ_JCANTT010000013.1, forward strand.
GCCCGCGGGCTCCCGGCGGTGGTGGTGGGCGGCACGGGCCTCTACTTCCGCGCCCTCACCCAGGGCCTGGCCGAAATTCCCGAGGTGGCGCCCGAGGTCCGGGCCGCGGCGGCGGCCGACTACGAGCGACTGGGGGAAGCGGCGTTCCGGGCCCGGCTGGCGCAGGCCGACCCCGCCGCCGCCGCCCGGATCGCCCCAGGCGACCGCCAGCGTCTGTGCCGCGCCTGGGAGGTGTTCGCCGCCACGGGCCGGGCGCTCTCGGAATTGCAGAAGAGCGGCGAGCCGGCGATCCGGGACTGGCGGGCCGTCGCCCTGGAGCCGCCGCGCGAGGCGCTCTACGCCCGCTGCGATGCGCGCCTGCACGCGATGGTCGACGACGGCGCGCTGGAGGAAGTTCGGGCGCTCATGGCCCGCGAGCTCGACCCCGCCCTGCCCGCCATGAAGGCCGTGGGGGTGCGCGAACTGGCCGCGCACCTGGCGGGCGAGGCCACCCTGGAGGCGGCGGTGGCGGCCGCCCAGCAGGAGACCCGTCGCTACGCCAAGCGCCAGCTGACCTGGCTGCGCGGGCAGATGGCGGACTGGCCGCGCATCCACGAGGCCGCCCCTGAGGGACAGTGGAGGCAGTTTCTTGCGCTGGACCCGGCCTTGACGGCCTGAACCCGGCATGTCATTTCCCTCAGCACTCTCTCCAGGGTGGTTACGTGCGCAACGAAATCCTTGTACTCACCGGGCGGCCGACAACGGACTGACGAAGGCGTCAGCACCGACCGGTCGCTCGTTCCAGGCCCCTCGCGGGCCTTTTTTGTTGTTCCGATCCCCCCGAACCGAAACCAGGGCCCCTTCCGAAAGAGTTCCTCCGATGACCGCCCACCAGACGATCGAAGCTGAAGCCGACACCATTTCAGGCGCCGAGATGGTGGTGCGGGCCCTTATCGATCAGGGCGTAGAGGTGCTGTTCGGCTATCCCGGCGGAGCGGTCCTGCCGATCTATGACGCGCTGTTCAACGAGCCGCGGCTGCAGCACGTGTTGGTCCGCCACGAGCAGGGCGCCACCCATGCGGCCGAAGGCTATGCGCGGTCCACGGGCAAGCCGGGCGTGGTGCTGGTCACCTCCGGCCCCGGCGCCACCAACGCCATCACCGGCATCGTCGACGCCCTGATGGACTCCATTCCGCTGGTGGTGATCACCGGCCAGGTGGCCACCCACCTGATCGGCACCGACGCCTTCCAGGAATGCGACACCATCGGCATCACCCGCCCCTGCACCAAGCACAACTACCTGGTGAAGTCGGTGGAGGAGTTGCCGCGGATCATCCATGAGGCGTTCCACATCGCCACCTCGGGCCGCCCGGGCCCGGTGGTCATCGACATCCCCAAGGACGTCCAGTTCGCCAAGGCGGTCTACAAGGGCCCCAAGGACGTGGTCCACGCCCACAACTACGCCCCGCGCACCAAGGCCGACCCGGCCCGGATCGCCGAGGCGGTGGCGCTGATCGCCCAGGCCCGCAAGCCGATCCTCTACACCGGCGGCGGCGTCATCAACGCCGGCCCCCGGGCCTCGGCCCTGCTGCGCGAGTTCGCCGAACTGACCGGCGCCCCCGTGACCTCCACCCTGATGGGCCTGGGCGCCTTCCCGGCGTCGGATTCCAAGTGGCTGGGCATGGTGGGCATGCACGGCAGCTTCGAGAGCAACAACGCCATGCACGACTGCGACGTGATGGTGGCGATCGGCGCGCGCTTCGACGACCGGGTGACCGGCCGGCTGGACGCCTTCTCGCCGACCTCGAAGAAGATCCACATCGACATCGACCCGTCCTCGATCGGCAAGAACGTCCGCGCCGACGTCGGGATCGTGGGCGACGCCGCCAGCGTGCTGGAGGACCTGATCGCCGCCTGGAAGCAGCGCAACCTCTCCACCGACAAGGCGGCGCTGGCGGCCTGGTGGGCGCAGATCGACGCCTGGCGGGCGCGCAATTCGTTCGGCTACCGGCCCGACGACAAGCTCATCAAGCCGCAGTACGCCATCGAGCGGCTCTATGAGCTGACCAAGGACCGGGACACCTACATCACCACCGAGGTCGGCCAGCACCAGATGTGGGCGGCCCAGTTCTACAAGTTCGAGGAGCCGAACCGCTGGATGACCTCGGGCGGCCTCGGGACCATGGGCTATGGCCTCCCCGCCGCTGTGGGCGTGCAGATGGCCCACCCCGACGCCCTGGTCATCGACATCGGCGGCGACGCCAGCGTGCAGATGACCATGCAAGAGATCTCCACGGCGGTGCAGTACGACCTGCCGATCAAGATCTTCATCCTCAACAACGAGTGGATGGGCATGGTGCGCCAGTGGCAGCAGCTGCTGCACGGCGAGCGCTATTCGCACTCCTATTCCGCCAGCCTGCCCGACTTCGTGAAGCTGGCCGAGGCCTATGGCGGCGTGGGCCTGCGGGCCGAGACGCCGGACGAGCTGGACGCCAAGATCCTGGAGATGATCAACGTCCGCAAGCCGGTGATCTTCGACTGCCGGGTCACCAAGGTCGAGAACTGCTTCCCGATGATCCCCTCTGGCAAGGCCCACAACGAGATGATCATGGCCGAGGAGGCCCGCGACCTGGGCTCGATCATCGACGACGCCGGCAAGCGGCTGGTCTAGAGGTCCGCGCTTGAGCCGCACGACCCCGGCCACGCTCGCCCTGACCCGCGCGGGCGTGGCCTTCGACCTGGCCGCCTACGACTACGACCCGAACGCCGAACGCGTCGGGCTGCAGGCCGCCGAAGCCCTGGGCGCGCCGCCCGACGAGGTGCTGAAGACGCTGATGGTGCTGGTTGACGGCAAGCCGGCCTGCGTCGTCCTGGCCTCGGACCGCGAAGTCTCAATGAAGAAGCTCGCCGCCGCCCTGGGCGGCAAGTCGGCCGAGATGATGAAGCCCGCCGACGCCGAGCGGATCACCGGCTACAAGGTCGGCGGCGTCAGCCCCTTCGGCCAGAAGCGCCGCGTGCGCACGGTCCTGGACGCCGCGGCCACGGTCAAGCCGGCCGTCTTCGTCAATGGCGGCCAGCGCGGCCTGCAGGCGAGGCTCGCCCCGGCGGACCTGGTCCGTGTGCTGGACGCCGTGGTGGCCGAGGTCGCCGCCTGAGGCTCAGTGCCGGGCGCCGACCCGCGCCATCACCTCGGCCGGAATGTCGTAGCGGCGCACCAGGTCCTCGTGATCGGTGCAGTCGCAGGCCTCATGCTGGACGAACAGGGCCCAGACCGCATCGGCCGCCGCATCCAGCAGCCGGTTCCGCAGGTCGGGATCGGCGCCTTGCTCGCCGTCGTGCCGCCGCAGGTCCGCCAGCGCGGCCTGCACGCGGTCGGTGTTGCGTTTGACGCCGGCGTCGATGTCTTCGAGCAGCTTGAACCTCAGGACCGCCTCGCCGCTGTCGAAGTGCGGAGGGTCGGCGAGGTGCTGAGGCATCCGGAGCGGGGACATGCAGCCTCCTTTGGCTCTCGGGTCTGACGCCCTCACTGTACCACCCTCGCCGAACAGGAGTCGGCGCTCGCGGCTATTTTACTCCCAGCCGGCTCAGCACCTCGCGCGGGACGCCGTACTCGGCCACCACGGCCGCGCGGTCGCGAAGGCCCAGGACCTCGCGCTGCACGAGCAAGGCCCAGACCGCGTCGGCGGCGGCCTTGAGGGCCTCGGCCCGGCCCTCACCCTGCGTCCCGGCCAGGGCGGCGAGCGCCTGTTCCACCCGCGCCCCGGCGCGGCCGAGGCTGTAAGCCTGTTCCTCAAGCAGCTCGTAGGCCAGCACCGGCTCACCGGTGTCCCGGCAAAGGTCCTGGCCGAGGGATCTCGGCGGGCGCAGCGCCATGACGGCGATGTTGGCGCCCCCGCCGCCGGGCGCAAGCGTGGCGGCGGGGGCAGGGCCTCAGGCTTCGCCGAACGCCTCGGCGAGCTCCTCCTCCACTGGCCAGAAGCGGTAGCCCCGGCCGACGTCCTCGCGCAGCAGCCGGTCGAGCTGCCAGCCCGAGCGCCCCACGTGCACGCCCATCAGCGCCAGTTCGCCCACGAGCGCGTCTCGGATCCCCTCGGGGACCGGGCCATTGTCGGCGGTCCGCGCCTGGTCCAGCCGCCAGCCGAAGACATGGTCGCGGCTGATCTCGACGATGACGCCGGGCGGGCCGGCCCACTCGTAAAAGACCGACCAACCGGCGGCGGCATGGGGCGTGCGCTCGGCCAGGCAGTTGCGGTAACGGCGGGCCGCGTCGCGGATCGCCGCCTTGCTGGCGAGGGGCCGCAGACGACCGGTCCCCGGATGCGGCGGGGGCGGCGGCTCAGGCGTCAGGTCGTCCCGCACCCGGGCGAAGAGCGACCGCAACGAGCCCGCCCGCGCCCAGCCGGCGGCGGCCGCCTCGGCGGCGGCGCGGCCGGCCCGCAGCGCCAGGGCGTCATAGGCCTCCCGCAGCACGGCCAGGGTCTCGGGCGTCAGGTCCCGGGCCAGGCGCACCGCCTGCTCCATGGGCTCGGGCAGGCCAGCCAGCCGGTGGATCAGGGCCGTATCCACCGCCTCGGCATGGCGCAGTACCTTTGCCGGCGCGGGGCGCCCCAGAAGCCGGACCAGAAGCCGGTAGCTCTCGGCGTCGAGGGCCACCTCGCCCAGGCGGCTCAGCAGCCGCTCCAGGCCGGGCGGCGGCGCAGCGATCAGGGCCGGGATGGCGTGCCGCAGACGCGCGCCCAGCACCGCCGCCGCCAGCGGCGCAAGGTCCACGCCCAGGGCCAGGCCCAGGCACGCCAGATGCCGCCGGGCCGCGGGAGCCGACAGGAACGGCCCATGCGGCTCGGGCCAGAGCTCGGCGATGCGCGGCGCAAATTCGCCGGCCACCAGCTTCAGGAGAGAGGTCGGGGCGGCGGTCCGTTTCGCAACCGGGACTGCGCCCGTCAGGGGAAGGAACATCGGAGAGGCTCCGGGAGGTCTTCAGCGGACCTCCGGTTCGGAGCGTCCGCGCGTCAGGCGATGAGCAGGATCGGGGAGATCGGTGCGCCCGGATCCGAACCGGCGCGCACGTCAGCGTCCGACACCCCGGCCCAGGGGCGGGTGCGGCTCTCGCTGGCTGTATAGGCGCACATCGTCATTCGGCGACTCGCGTTCGGAGTTGGCGTTGCTCTCTCACAATCCGAGGGCGGCGGGCAAGGCCGAGGCGGCCCGCGGATGCGCGATGGTTAACGGCTGTGGCGCACAGGCCACGGCGGTTGCGGCGACCCGCGTCCTGTGACACCTCCTGATCACGAAGGAGCCAGATCCGATGTCCGACCCCAAGCCCGCTTCCGTGTATGACCTCGCCCATGAGGAGACACCAGAGAGCTCGGCGACCTTCGCCGTGCTGGTGGACAATGAGCCTGGCGTGCTGCACCGCGTGGTCGGGCTGTTTGCGGCCCGGGGCTACAACATCGAGAGCCTGACGGTGGCCGAGACCGACGGCAGCGCCCACACCAGCCGGATCACCATCGTCACCCGCGGCACCCCGCAGGTGCTGGCCCAGATCGAGGCCCAGCTCCAGAAGATGGTCTCGACCCGCCACGTGCAGGACATCACCCGCGATCCCAACGGTCTGGAACGCGAGCTGGCGCTGGTTAAGGTGAAGGGCGTCGGCGCCGACCGGGTGGAGGCCCTGCGGGTCGCGGACATCTTCCGCGCCAAGGTGATCGACACCACCCACGAGAGCTTCGTGTTCGAACTGACCGGCGCGCCGTCGAAGATCGACAAGTTCGTCGACCTCATGCGCCCCCTCGGCCTGGTGGAGGTCTCGCGGACCGGCGTGCTCTCCATCTCCCGGGGCGTCGACGTTTTCTGAGGGGCGCGCCCTGGGGAACGCCTTCCGGGGAACGGGCGGGACCTGTAGGGTCTTTGGACGGCGGGGGCGTGAGCAGGAGATGCGCCGCTTGCCCGCGATCCACCGCGTGATCCCCGCCCTGCTGGCGCTGGCCCTGGCTACGCCGGCGGACGCCCAGCTGATCTTCCCCATCCCGCTGCGCAAGGCCAAGCCGCAGGTGATCGGCCCGCCCGAAGGGACGCCGCCCTACGAAGCCGACATCTGGCCGTTCCCGCCGCCCGACCCACAAAGCTGGTGGGACGAGAAGTGGCCCAAGGCCGGCGAGGAGGCCGACCCGTTCGGCGGCCGTCGCCTGCGCCGGGGCGAGCGCCTGCCCACAATCGACAACGGCGTCGACGCCTCCACCTACCGCCTGTGGGGCCTGATGCCCCTGCAGTGGCAGCTGCTGCGGGGGGACGAGATGATCCTCGAGGTCTGGACGCGGCCCACGGCCAGCGTGCGCCAGACGGTGACCCGGGTCTCGGTCCGCGGCGATGACCGCGTGTTCGTCCAGGCCCGGGCCGGACTGGCCTGCTGCGAAGCCGGCATCGCCCGGCGGCTCGGCTTCGACGTGGAGCTGCCGGCCGGCTCGGCCGACCGGTTCCGGGCGCTGCGCGAGCACTGGGTCTGGAAGTCGCCCCGCGACGTGCGGGTGGCCGAGGCGGGCGCGGCCGAGGCCGTGTGCGTCGAGGGCGTGGCCTATGACCTGACGCTGCTCACCTCTCGCGGCGCCCGCACGGTGCGCCGGGCCTGCGACCTCGCCGAGGTGGGCGAAGGCGCGGAGGTGCTGGAGGCGGTGATCGGGGCCAGCCTCGGCCAGGACCCGCGCTACGACCTGATCTTCCGCAACGGCGCCGATTTCGGCGCCGCCCGCACGGCCTATCGCCAGCTGATCGAGAGCGGCGGGCAGCTGAAGCCCGATCCGCGGTCCCGCTACCGCCCGCGCGGCCTGGAGCCCGAGCCCGTTCCCGAGCCCGCTCCTGAGCCGGAGCCGCCTACGCCGCCTCCGCCGACGATGCAGCCTGGGCCCCGGACTGAAGCCCCGCCTGGACCCGCTCCGCCATGATCCTGGCCTTCACGACCGTGCGAATGGTGAGGAACTGGATGGCGAATAGCCCGAGCTTGGAGCCCAGGGGAAAGACCGCGCTGTAGAGCGGCCAGGCCTGCGGGAACCGGATGGCGATGATCAGGTTCGCTGCGGCGGTCACCAGCATGAGCCCGGCCCAGACGTAGCCGAAGGCGATCATCAGCCGCGCGCCGTGTTCCGCCGCCACCGGGGGCAGGTAGCGCAGCATCCAGCCGCGCTTCAGCATCACCGCGGCGATCACGAGGTAGACCAGCGTCGGCTTGACCATCAGGAAGCGCGGGTCATCGGTGACGAAGGCCGCCGCGCCGAACAGCACCACCAGCCCGACGCTCGCCCACTGCAACGGCGCGATCGGTCGCCTCAAGATCAGCCACAGGCCCACATGGGAGAGGCCGAACCCGACGGCGACCACCGTGGCGACCTGGGCGTCGAGGCCGGCGATGAGCAGAAGGGCGAAGAAGAGGCTCGAGGCCAGGTCATTGGCCAGCGGGCAGATGGCGTAGGCGAGGTTGCGCATCGGGAAACTCCGGCAAATTCCGATGCGTGGGAGGCTATCGACGGGCCTCGTCCACCCCCTAGGCCGCTGGCGAAGCCTTGGCGGCGATCCACGAAATCGCGCCGTCCGTCTGCGCTTCGTGAACGGCGGGCGCTTTGAATCCCCGCCCACAGCCCCTATATTCGAAGGGTCGGGCTTGCCCGACTATGGGGATAAACGCGCGCGCAATAAGCGGACTGGACCCGGGTGCGATTCCCGGCGGCTCCACCAATCTTCCTCCGGGTTATCGCCGGACAAGTGCGGGGCCGATCAGCATCGACAGACGTGTAAAGGCGTTGCTTTCTCCCGGCCTGACCCACCGTTTCGGGTCATTAAACTAAATGCGAACGATAACTTCGCTGAGGAAGTCCGCCTGGCCGCGTAATGCGGTCCGGTAGAAATCCGACCTAAGCCCTAGGGGTTCAGATCCTTAGGCGGGGCCCGGGAGGAGCCTGGCAACAGAATCCTCCCACTTCCCTGGCTTTCACGCCGCCTGCGTCGGGCTCGCCAAGGCCGCGCTACGATCCACGACAATTCCGGGGGATAGGGCCGCTTCGCGCCTTGCTTCGCCCCCGCCAGACGCTACTTTTCCCGAAAGCAAGTATTCGCGCGTTGGAGACCGCATGGCCCAGGAGCCGCCGGCCCAGGATCTGATGAACTACGAGGCCCTTGCGCAGGACGCGCTCCGGGGCGTCGTCAAGGCCGCGCTGAAACGCGCCGCCGCGCCGGGCGGCCTGCCCGGGGCGCATCACTTCTACATCACCTTCAAGACGGACGCCGCGGGCGTCTCGGGGCCTCCGGACCTTCTGTCCAAGTACCCGGACGAGATGACCATCGTCCTGCAGCACCAGTACTGGGACCTCGCCCCCGGCGAGACCTTCTTCTCGGTGACCCTGCAGTTCGGCGGCCAGCCCAAGCGGCTCAGCATCCCCTATGCGGCGGTGACCCGCTTCTACGACCCGTCCGTGCAGTTCCTGCTGCAGTTCGAGCCGCCCCCGGCCGCGCCGGCCGAAGCCAAGGCGGCGGCTCCGGCGGCGGACGAGGCCAAGGCGCCCGACGCCGCTCCGGCGGCCACGGGCGAGGCCAAGATCGTGTCCCTTGATCAGTTCAGGAAGAAGTAGCGGGATGAGCGACGTCGCCAGCGCCGAAGCTGAGGTTCTCACCGACGAGGCCATCCTCCAGCGCTTCCTGCGTTCCAAGAACCAGCCCACCGGCTCCCAGACCCTGGGGTTCAAGATGGTGGCGGTCTGCCAGGCCGAGCGCACCGTCGAGGTGGAGTTCGAAGCCCGGGCGGAGCTGCTGCTCAACCCCATGCGCCAGATCCAGGGCGGCTATCTCTGCGCCATGCTCGATGAATGCATGAGCGTGGCCTGCATGGTCGCCTCGGGCATGACCGCGGTGGCCCCGACCCTGGAGATGAAGACCAGCTTCCTGCGCCCGGCCATGCCCGGGAAGATCCGCGGGATCGGGCGGGTGGTGAAGTGGGGCCGGCAGGTGGCCTTCACTGAAGGCGAGCTCTACGATCCGGAGGGCCGGCTGCTCGCCAAGGCTACAGGCACGGCGATCCCGACGCCCTTCGCCAAGTACAAGAAGTAAAATGCCCGCGGCGGCCCGTTTGATCATCGCGATCACGGGTCTGCTGCTGGCGCTTTCGGCCGCGCCCGCCTTCGCCCGCGGCTTCGAGGACTGGTCGGCGGTGGTGATCGCCGGCGACTGGCGCGGCTCCGGGGGCGGCCCCACCGAGGCCTTCGACAACGCGCGGCGCGACGTGGCCCAGGCCCTGGGCCGGATGGGCTTCCAGGCCCGCAACCTGCGCCAGTTCTCCACCCGCCCTGAACGCTATCGCGACACGAGCCCCGCCAAGGCCGAGCTCGAGACGATCTATGCGGCTATGCAGGAGCTGACGCCGAAGACGCCCGGCGGCTGCCTCCTCTACATCACCAGCCACGGCACGCCGGACGGGGCGCTGGTGGACAAGCGCATCCTGCCGCCCGGGGTGCTGGCGGCCATGCTCGACCAGACCTGCGGCCGTCGGCCGACGGTGGTGGTGATCTCGGCCTGCTTCTCGGGGATCTTCATCGCGCCCCTGGCCGCGCCCAACCGGATGGTGCTCACCGCAGCCCGCCCCGACCGCACATCCTTCGGCTGCGGAGAGGCCGACAAGTACCCCTATTTCGACGACTGCTTCCTGAGCACCATCGGCCAGAGCGCCGACTTCCAGGCCCTCGCCCTGGCCACCCGCGAGTGCGTGCGGCAGCGGGAACTGGCTGAGAAGGTGAGCCCGCCGTCCGAGCCGCAGCTCTTCGTCGGCCCCGAACTGCGGCCCATCCTGCCGCTGTACGGCTTCCCCCGCGGCTCCGGCCCCGTCGCCACGCCGACGGGAAACGTCACGGCGCCGCTTTGAGGGACTCAAGCTTCCAACCTACAACCTGGACGGGCCGGGGGCGCGAGCGTGGGGCGGTTGCGATGGGAACCGGTTTGAAGGCCGTCTTGGCGGCGCTCATGACCCTGATGTGGGCGCCGGCGGTGGCCCAAGAGGCGAGCCCCCCGCCCGCCGCCACCCTGCCGAACGCGCCGATTCCGTACGCCCAGATCCAGCCCAAGCGGCCGGCGGCTCCCGCCCGGCCCGCCGCTCAGGCCACGGCCCAGACGCCCGCCGCCCCGACGCCAGCGGCCGCGGCTCCGAGCCAGCCCCCCGGCGCACGCCTGGCGAGCGACCAGCCGATCCCCAGAGCCGAACTCGAAGCCTTCGTCGACGGCTGGGTGAAGGACGCCATGGCGCGGGAGCACGTGGCCGGGGCCGCGGTGGCCGTCGTCCAGGGCGGACAGGTGGCGCTGAAGAAGGGCTACGGCTTCGCCGACCTGTCGCCGCCCCGTCCGGTGGATCCCGACCGGACGCTCTTCCGCATCGGGTCGATCTCCAAGACATTCACCTGGATTCTGGCCATGAGGGAGGTCGAGAAGGGCCGCATGGCCCTGGACCGGCCGATCAACACCTATCTTCCCGAGCGCGTGCAGGTGCGCGACCAGGGCTACCGGCGCCCGGTCACGCTCCGGACGCTGATGGACCATTCGCCCGGCTTCGAGGACCGGGCGCTCGGCCAGCTGTTCGAACGGGACGCGAACCGGGTCCGCCCCCTCGACCTCTACCTGCGCCAGGAGCGGCCCGACCGGGTGCGGGCCGCTGGCGTGCGCTCCAGCTATTCCAACTACGGCACGGCCCTGGCGGGACTCGCCGTGGCCAATCTCAACGGCAAGCCGTTCGAGGACCTCGTGGAGGCCGAGATCACCGGCCCGCTGGGCATGACCCACACCACCTTCCGCGAGGCCCGGTCCGACCGCCGCGGCCTGCCGGACGCCATGCCCGCCGCCCTGCGCGAGGATGTCGCCAAGGGCTGGTGGTGGCGGGGCGACCGCTTCGTGGCCCGGCCTTACGAATACATCGGCCAGATCGGCCCGGCCGGCTCGGCCTCGTCCACCTCTGCCGACATGGCCCGCTACATGCTGATGATGCTGGGCGACGGGACCCTGGACGGGGTCAGCATCTACGGCCCGAAGGCCGCGCGGGCCTTTCGCCAGCCAATCCAGGCCACCGCGCCCGGAATCAACGGCTGGGCCCACGGGCTGATGATCTACCACCTGCCGGGGGGCCTGCGCGGCTATGGCCACGACGGGGCGACCATCTCGTTCCATTCCAGCCTGGTGGTGATTCCGGACCTGGACCTGGGCGTCTTCATCACCACCAACGGCGACACCGGCCGGGCGCTGAGCAGCCGTTTCGCCGACGCCCTGGTGCGGCAGTTCTATGCACCGCCCGTGACCTTCCCGCGGCTCGGCTCGCGCGACCTGCTCCAGGCCGCCGACGCCTTCACCGGCTACTACATGACCAGCCGCCGCGCCCACGGCGGGCTGGAAGGCTTTGCGGGCCTGCTGGTCGGCGGCGTGCAGGTGTCGGTCACGCCGGAAGGCCGGCTCGTCACCCGCGGCCAGGACGGCGTGCGCGTCTGGGTTCCCGACGGCCCGGTCCGAGAGGGGCGCTTCATCGCCGCCGACGGCGACCAGCGGCTGGCCTTCCGCATGAAGAACGGCCGGGCCACGGGCTTCCAGGACGGCTTCAACGCCGACCGCAAGGAACGCGCCCCTTTCTGGATGCATCCGCTGCTGCTGATCGCCCTGGCCGCGCTCACCGCCCTGGCCGCCGTCGCCACCCTGCTCGGCGCCCTGCTGCGAAACCGTCGGGACCTGCGCGAGAACCAGACCCAGGGCCGCGCCTCCCTGACCCAGAACATCCAGGCCGGCCTGTGGCTGGCGGCCATGGCTCTGGTGGCGGCGTGGGCCGCGCAGGCGGCGGACGTGGCGACGATGTTCTACGGCTGGCCGGGCCCGCTGCTGATCACAGCCTCGGCCTGCGCCCTGGTGGCCGGGGCGCTGACGGTGGTCACCCTGCTGGCGCTGCCGGCGGTCTGGCAGGGCGGCCGGCGGGTCGATTCGTGGTCGGGCCGGCGCAAGGCCGCGTTCACGATCACGGTCCTGATCTACGCCGCCTTCACCGTGCTTCTGGCCGTCTGGGGCCTGCTTTCCCCTTGGAGCGCCTGAGGCGCGTTAGGGAACCTTAAGGCCGCGTTTACCATCAACTGGGTAATTCCTGCCTAGCTGAGGGCGGGATCTGCAGGCCGCGTCCCCTCAGAGGTTTCGGAAGGGGCGCCCGCGTTGAACCAGCTGCTCGCGGCAATCCAAAAGTTCGGTATCGGCCGCCTGGCGGCCATCCTGGGCATCGGCGCCGGCGTCGCCGCCGTGCTGGTCGCCCTGACCATGAACCTCGGGGAGCCCAAGGCCCTGCTCTACGCCAACCTGGACCTGAAGGAAGCCGGGTCGATCACCCAGGCCCTCGACCAGGCCGGGGTGAAGTACGAGGTGAAGGGCGACGGCTCCACCATCCTGGTGCCCCGCGACCAGGTGGCCTCAACCCGCCTGATGCTGTCGTCCAAGGGCCTGCCGACCGCCGGCTCGGTGGGCTACGAGATCTTCGACGAGGCCAATTCGCTGGGCCAGACCGACTTCGTCCAGCAGCTCAACCGCCAGCGCGCCCTCGAAGGCGAGCTGGCCCGCACCATCCGCAGCCTGGACGGAATCGTTTCGGCCCGGGTCCACCTCGTCCTGCCCAAGCGCCAGCTGTTCGAGGAGGAGGCAGAACAGCCCTCCGCCTCGGTGAACATCAGCGTCGGCGGCCGCGAGCCCACCCCGGAGCAGGTCCGCGCCCTGCAGAATCTGGTGGCCGGCGCCGTCCCCAACATGCGTCCCGACCGTGTCACCGTGGTGGACCAGCACGCCCGGACCCTGTCGGGCGGCGAGACCGGCATCGCCGCCGAGGCCGATGGCCGCAAGTCGGAGGTCGAGGCCCGCATCGCCAAGCAGGTGAAGGCCCTGGTGGAAGGCATCGTCGGCCCCGGCAAGGCGCGGGTGAACGTCACCGCCGACCTGGAGCTGGCCCGCGTCACCGTTCAGCAGGAGACCTTCGACCCGGAAGGTCAGGTGGTCCGCTCGGAATCCACCACCGACGAGAACAGCCGGGAGAGCCAGGACGGGGCCGACCAGCAGGCGGGCGTGGCCGGCAACATCCCGGGCGCCGCGCCCATCGGCGCCGGCCTCGGCATGGGCTCGCAGAGCGGCCGGCAGGAATCGACCACCAACTACGAGATCTCCAAGACCATCCGCACCGAGGTGCAGGAGCCCGGCCAGGTGAAGCGCCTGTCGGTGGCGGTGGCGGTGGACGGCGTGACCCCCGTGGGCGCCGACGGCAAGCCCGGCGAGTACCAGCCCCGCAGCGCCGAGGAGATGCAGCGCATCGAACAGCTGGTCCGCACCGCCGTGGGCTTCAACCAGGACCGCGGCGACCAGGTGAGCGTCATCAACGTGCGCTTCCCCGCTCCGCTCGACGCCGGCGGCGTCGAGGCCGCCAACCCCCTGATGGGCTTTGACAAGAACGACATCATGCGCGCCGCCGAGATCGCGGTCATGGCGCTGGTGGGCGTGCTGATGCTGATCTTCGTGGCCCGGCCGCTGCTGAAGACCGCCACCGGCTCCGGCGGCGGCCTGCCCATGGCGATGACCATGGCCGGCGGCCCGCAGGTCACTCGGCTCGCCACCACCACCGACGGTCAGGCCATGCAGCTGCCGGCCGGCGACAGCCAGCTCGCCCTGCCGAGCCCGACCAACAGCGAGCTGGAGGCCAAGATCGACATCGCCCGCATCGAGGGGCAGGTGAAGGCCAGCTCGGTGAAGCGCGTGTCGGAGTTTGTCGAGAAGCATCCGGAAGAGTCGGTGTCGATCCTCCGCGGCTGGCTGCACGAGACGACCTGACGCCATGATCCGTTCGAAAGCCAAAGGCGTGACCGATCCGGCCAAGCTCACCGGCCCTGAAAAGGCGGCCGTGGTGCTGCTCGCCCTCGGCGAGGATCACGCCCAGATCTGGCAGCAGCTGGACGACGACGAGATCAAGGAGATCTCCCAGGCCATGGCCAGCCTGGGCACGGTCCAGGCCTCGGTGGTCGAGGACCTGCTGGTGGAGTTCGTGTCGGGGATGTCCTCCACCGGCGCGATCATGGGCTCGTTCGAGCAGACCCAGCGCCTGCTCGCCTCGATCATGCCGCCCGACAAGGTCGAGCAGCTCATGGAGGAAATCCGCGGGCCCGCCGGCCGGACCATGTGGGACAAGCTCGGCAACGTGAACGAGGCCGTGCTCGCCAACTACCTCAAGAACGAATACCCGCAGACGGTCGCGGTGGTGCTCTCGAAGATCAAGTCCGAGCACGCCGCCCGGGTGCTGGCCGCCCTGCCCGAGGACTTCGCCCTGGAATGCGTCATGCGCATGCTGCGCATGGAGCCGGTGCAGCGGGAAATCCTCGACAAGATCGAGCAGACCCTGCGGACCGAGTTCATGTCGAACCTGGCGCGCACCTCCAAGCGCGACAGCCACGAGATGATGGCGGACATCTTCAACGCCTTCGACCGGCAGACCGAGGCCCGGTTCCTCACCGCTCTGGAGGAGCGCAACCGCGAGGCCGCCGAGCGTATCCGCGCCCTGATGTTCGTCTTCGAGGACCTGGCCAAGCTCGATCCCGGCGGCGTCCAGACCCTGCTGCGGTCGGTGGAGAAGGACCAGCTCGCCCTGGCCCTCAAGGGCGCCTCGGACAGCCTGCGGGAAATGTTCTTCTCCAACATGTCCGAGCGGGCGGCCAAGATCATGCGCGAGGACATGGAGACCATGGGTCCCGTGCGCCTGCGCGACGTGGACCAGGCGCAGATGGCCATCGTGCAGGTGGCCAAGGACCTCGCCAACAAGGGCGAGATCATGCTGGCCGGCGCCGGCGGCGACGATGAGCTCGTGTACTGATGGCCGGCCTGCAGAAATTCACCTTCGACACCGAGTTCGACGCCGCCGGCGACATCGCCTATGCGGCGCCGCGGCCCAAGCGCACGTTCACCGCCGAGGAGGCCGAGGCCCTGCGCCAACAGGCCTTCGCCGAGGGCCACGCCCAGGCCATGGCGAGTATCGCCGCCCAGCAGGCTCAGGCCCTGTCGGCCATCGCGGCCGCCTGCGCCCAGGCCCTGCCGAAACTGGCGGAGGTCGCCCACGAGCACCGCACCCAATCGGCGGTCCTCGCCCTCGCCTGCGGGCGAGCGATCGCCGATGCGGCCCTGGACCGCTTCCCCGAGGCCCCGGCGCAGGCGGCCCTGGCCGCCCTGGCGCGGGAGATCGAGGCCCAGCCGCGGCTCACCGTCACCGCCGAGCCCGAACTGTGCGAGCGGCTGCAGACGGAGCTGGACGCCGTCGCCCGGTCCATCGGCTTCGACGGCGCCATCCAGATCAAGGCCGAGCCCGGCTTCGGCCGCCACGCCTTCACCCTCGATTTCGGCGACGGGGCGGCGACGTTCGACCCGGCCCGCGCGACGCTTCGCGTGACCGAGGCCCTCGAGGCCGCCCTGGCGGCGGAGGGCCTGCACGCCGAACCCCTGATCCCCGGCAGCGAAAGCTAGACCCATGGCGGCAGACGATCTGAAGCTCGACGAGTTCGGTCCCGAGGAGGGCGCCCTGCCCGAGCCCGGCGCCGTGGAGGACAAGACCGCCGGCGACCTCGCCCCGGTCTTCGACGTTCCGGTGAGCATCTCGGCGGTTCTGGGCCGCTCGACCCTCTCGGTCGCCCAGCTCCTGCAGCTCGGCCAGGGCAGCGTCCTGGAGCTCGACCGGAAGGTCGGCGAGGCCATCGACATCTATGTGAACAACCGCCTGGTGGCCCGCGGCGAGGTCGTGATCGTCGACGAGCGCCTCGGCGTGACCATGACGGAAATCATCAAGGACGGTGACGCCGCGGCCTGAGGCCGCCGGTGCGTGAAGGAGATTCCCGATGCGGCTTCTGGTCGTCGGAAAACTGAGCGGACAGCTCTCCACCGCCGTGAAGATGGCGATGAGCGCGGGCGCGAAGGTCAGCCACGTGGAGACCATCGCGGCCGCCACCCACGCCCTGCGCGCCGGCCAGGGCGCCGACCTCCTGATGGTGGACTACGAGCTCGACATCGCCGGCCTGATCGAGGCCAACGAGGCCGAGCGGATTCGGGTGCCGGTGGTGGCCTGCGGCGTCGGGGCCGACCCCAAGCGCGCCGCCGAGGCGATCCGCGCCGGGGCCAAGGAGTTCATTCCCCTGCCGCCCGAGGCCGAGCTGATCGCCGCGGTGCTGTCGGCAGTGTCCGACGACAACCGGCCGATGATCGTGCGCGACCCGTCCATGCAGCAGGTCATCCAGCTTGCCGACCAGGTGGCGGGCTCGGACGCCTCGATCCTGATCACCGGGGAGAGCGGCGTCGGTAAGGAAGTGATCGCCCGCTACGTCCACCAGAAGTCGCGCCGTGCGGCCAAGCCGTTCATCTCGGTCAACTGCGCGGCCATCCCTGAGAACCTGCTGGAGAGCGAGCTGTTCGGCCATGAGAAGGGCGCCTTCACCGGCGCCGTGGCCCGCCGCATCGGCAAGTTCGAGGAAGCCAACGGCGGCACCCTGCTGCTGGACGAAATCTCCGAGATGGACGCCCGCCTGCAGGCCAAGCTGCTGCGCGCCCTGCAGGAGCGCGAGATCGACCGCGTCGGCGGCGCCAAGCCCGTGAAGGTGGACATCCGCATCCTCGCCACCTCCAACCGCGACCTCGCCCAGGCCGTGAAGGACGGAACCTTCCGGGAGGACCTGCTGTACCGCCTGAACGTCGTGAACCTGCGCCTGCCGCCGCTGCGCGAGCGTCCGGGCGACGTGATCGCCCTCGCCGAGTTCTTCGTGAAGAAGTACGCCGCGGCCAACGGCATGCCTGAAAGGCCCCTGTCGGCCGAGGCCAAGCGCCGGCTGGCCGCCCACCGCTGGCCGGGCAACGTCCGCGAGCTGGAGAACGCCATCCACCGGGCCGTACTCCTGGCCGTTGGCCCCGAGATCGACGAGAACGCCATCCGCCTGCCCGACGGCCAGCCGCTGGCCCCCGCCGACCCGCATGTTCGCACGGCCCAGGCCGCCTCCATGGCCGCGGAGACCGCCCAGCGCTCGTTCGTCGGCCAGACCGTGGCGGCGATGGAGCAGCAGCTGATCCTCGACACCCTGGAGCACTGCCTGGGCAACCGCACCCATGCGGCCAACATCCTGGGCATCTCCATCCGCACCCTGCGCAACAAGCTGAAGGAATACGCCGAGGCAGGCGTGGCGGTGCCGGCGCCGCAGATGGGCGCGAGCGCGGCGTGAGCTGCACGGCCCGCCAGGCCGTTTCCCGGCGCGCGGCCCTGACGGGCGGCGTGGCCGTGGCCCTGGGCGCAGCTGCGCCCGCCCTCGGCGCGGCCGATAGCTTCGAAGCCCTGGAGAAGCGCCTGGGCGGCGGGCGGCTGGGCGTCTTCGCCACCAACGGGACGGCGAGCCTGGGCCACCGGGCCGACCAACGCTTCCCCATGTGCTCCACCTTCAAGGCGCTGCTCGCCGGCCAGATCCTGGCGCGGGTGGACGCAGGGGAGGAGCGCCTCGACCGCATGGTCGCCTACGGCCCGGCGGACATGGTTCCCCATGCGCCCGTCACCGGCGCCCACCTGCAGGCCGGCGCGCTCAGCGTCGAGATCCTGTGCCAGGCCATCGTCGAGGTGAGCGACAATCCCGCCGCCAACCTGCTGCTGAAGACCGTGGGCGGCCCCTCGGGCTTCACCGCCTGGCTGCGCGCCATCGGCGATCAGACCACGCGCCTCGACCGCTGGGAGACCGAGCTCAACGAGGCGCGCCCGGGCGATGCCCGCGACACGACCACCCCGCGGGCCATGGCCGAGAGCCTTGGGCGCCTGTTCGACGGCCAAGTGCTGGGCCCGGCGTCCCTGGGCCGCCTGCAAGCCTGGCTGCAGGGCTCGGCCACGGGCCTTGAGCGCCTGCGCAAGGACCTGCCGGCCGGCTGGCGCGCCGGCGACAAGACCGGCACGGGCGACCGCGGCTCCGCCAACGACGTGGCCGTCTTCTGGCCGCCCGCCGGGCCGCGCCTCTACTTGGCCTGCTACATCACCGGAACCGAGGTCCCGATGGACGTCCGCAACGCCGCGCACGCCGAAGTCGGCCGCATCGCCCGCGCGAGGCTCGCCTGATGTCGGATACGGGCATGCCCGGACGGTTCGCCTCGGCCCCTTCGCCGAAAGAGATGTGGGGCTGGCTGGCCCGCGGCGAGGTGGGCCTGGCGCTCGCCATCGTCGGCGTCGTCGTCCTGCTGATCCTGCCGATCCCGGCCTTCATGCTGGACATGCTGCTGGCCATCTCGATCACCTCGGCGGTGCTCATCCTGATGACGGCCCTGCTCATCAAGAAGCCGCTGGAGTTCACGGCCTTTCCGACCGTGCTGCTGGTCACCACCCTCTTCCGGCTGGGCCTCAACATCGCGTCCACCCGGCTGATCCTCAGTCACGGCCACGAGGGCGCCCACGGCGCCGGGGCGGTCATCGAGACCTTCGGCCGCCTGATGATGGGCGGCAACTTCGTCATCGGGGTGATCGTCTTCGCCATCCTGGTGCTGGTGAACTTCGTGGTCATCACCAAGGGCTCTGGGCGGATCGCCGAGGTGTCGGCCCGCTTCACCCTGGACTCCATGCCCGGCAAGCAGATGGCCATCGACGCCGACCTGTCGGCGGGGCTGATCGACCAGGACGAGGCCAAGCTTCGCCGTAAGGAGCTGGAGCAGGAGAGCACCTTCTTCGGAGCCATGGACGGCGCCTCGAAGTTCGTGCGCGGGGACGCCATCGCCGGCCTGATTATCGTCGCCATCAATGTGATCGGCGGCATCCTGATCGGGGTGATGCAGCACAAGGCGCCCCTGGGCCAGGCGGCCTCCAGCTACACCATCATGACCATCGGCGACGGCCTGGTCAGCCAGATCCCCGCCCTGATCATCTCCATCGCCGCCGGCCTGCTGGTCTCCAAGGCGGGGGTCGAGGGCGCGGCCGACAAGGCCCTGGTCGCCCAGCTGGCCATGAACCCGGTGAGCCTGGGCATGGTCTCGGCGGCGGCGGGCGTGATCGCCTTCATCCCCGGCATGCCGATGATCCCCTTCGCCCTGATCTCCACCGGGGCCGGGGTCCTGGCCTGGCGGCGCTCGCACAAGGCCGCCGAGCCCGCGCCCGTCGAGATCGCCCCCGACCTGCCGGCGGACGAGGAGGAGCCGATCTCCCAGACCCTCGCCATCGACGAGATCAAGATCGAGCTGGGCTACGGGCTCCTGGGCCTGATCAACGACCTGGAAGGCCGCCGCCTCACCGACCAGATCAAGGCCCTGCGCAAGACCTTGGCGGCGGACTTCGGCTTCGTGATGCCGTCGGTGCGCATCCTCGACAACATGCGCCTGCCCTCCCAGGGCTACGCCATCCGCATCAAGGAGATGGAGTGCGGCTCGGGCGAGGTGCGCCTCGGCCAGCTCATGGCCATGGACCCGCGCGGCGGCCAGGTGGAGCTGCCCGGCGAGCATGTGAAGGAGCCGGCCTTCGGCCTGCCGGCCACCTGGATCGACGACAGCCTGCGCGAGGAAGCCACCTTCCGCGGCTACACCATCGTCGACCCGGCCACGGTGCTGACCACGCACCTGACCGAGATCCTCAAGGACAACATGCCCGACCTGCTGTCCTACGCCGAGGTCCAGAAGCTGCTGGCCGACCTGCCCCAACACCAGAAGAAGCTCGTCGAGGATCTGGTGCCGTCGGTGGTCACCACCACCACCATCCAGCGCGTGCTGCAGGCGCTGCTGCGCGAGCGGGTCTCGATCCGCGACCTCGGCGCCATCCTCGAGGGTATCGGCGAGGCCGCCCCGCACACCGGCTCCATCACCATGCTGGTGGAACAGGTCCGCGCGCGCCTGGCCCGCCAGCTCTGCTACGCCTACCGCGGCGACGATGGCGCCCTGCCCATCGTCACCCTGTCGGCCGAGTGGGAGAACGCCTTCGCCGAGGCCCTGGTCGGCCAGGGCGAGGAGCGCCAGCTGGCCCTCGCCCCCTCGCGCCTGCAGGACTTCATCCGCGGGGTGCGCGAGACCTTCGAGCGCGCGGCCCTCGCGGGCGACTCGCCGGTGCTGCTCACCAGCCCGGCCATCCGGCCCTACGTCCGCTCGATCATCGAGCGTTTCCGCGGCCAGACGCCGGTCATGAGCCAGAACGAAATCCACGCCCGCGCCCGCCTGCGGACGGTCGGCGCGATCTAGCGCCGCACGGTCTGCCGTTGCAGCCCGGGCCGGGCGCTGATAGCGGTTCACGCCAGTCTCAAGGACTTTCAGGTTTCGGATGCGGTCTCCTCTCGAACGACCCCAAGGCTCGGGCCCGCGGTTCCTCTGGGACCTGCTGACCTTCGAGCGGCTGATGACCAGCCAGGTGATCCACCTGGTCTACTGGGCGGGCCTCGGGGTGATCGCCGTCATGGCCTTCGGCGTCCTGGGCGCCACCGTCGGCGTCGCCATCCGCGAAGGGAGCATCCTGGGCATTCTGCTGGCCCTGGCGGTGCTGGGCGTGGGGCTGCTGGGCGTGGGCGCAGCCGTGCTGCTGTGGCGCTCGTTCTGCGAGTTCTACGTGGCGATCTTTCGGATCGGCGAAGACCTCTCGGTCCTGCGGCGCGACGTCGAGGAAGAACGCGCCCGTCAGGGCCGCTCCTGACGCCTGCGCGCTAGCGGGCCTTGCGCAGGCCCAGTTCATCCAGGGCCGCCGTCTCCCGGCGGCCGGCTTCCCGCAACTCCAGCACCCGGGCGGACTCGGCCACGTGCTCGTACTTCTTCTGGGTCTCGAAGGCCTCGGCCAGGGCGTCCCGCGCCCCGGCTTCCTCGGCCAGCAGGGCGTCGATCTCCGCCTGCACGGCCGCCTTCCGCAGCCGCAGGCCGTCGAGATAGGCCGACAGGCTGAGGGCGGCGTCCCGGTCCGCCGCAGCGTTGGCGATCTCGGCCTGCGCCTCGGCCTCCAGCCGCGCGAGCCGCTGCTCGGCCGCCGCCCGGCGATCCGCCACCTCGGTGAGCCGCTTCTGCAGGGTCTCCACCTCGTAGGAGGCGAGCTTCACAAGGGATTGGGCCCAGCGGCTCATGCGGCGACCTCGGCGCCGGCGCCCAGGATCATGGCCAGGCCGGCGAAGCTCTCCTCAAGGCCGGTGGCGTCGTGCGGGTCCTGGCTGAGGAACGCCTCCAGGGACGGCATCAGCTCGATGGCCCGGTCGATCAGCGGATCGGCCCCGGCGCGGTAGGCGCCGATGCGGATCAGTTCTTCCATGTTGGCGTAGGCCGACAGGGCCTGGCGGGCCATGCGCACCACCTCGCGCTCGTGCGGCTGCTGGCAGCCCGGCATGGTCCGGCTGATGGACTTCAGCACATTGATCGCCGGGAAGCGGCCGCGCTCGGCGATGGCCCGCTCCATGACGATGTGGCCGTCGAGAATGCCGCGGACGGCGTCGGCGATGGGCTCGTTGTGGTCGTCCCCGTCCACCAGCACGGTGAAGAGGCCGGTGATCGGCCCGGCGCGGCTGCCGTCGGCGCGGATCGGCCCGGGCCCGGCCCGCTCCAGGAGCTTGGGCAGTTCGGTGAAGACAGTGGGCGTATAGCCCTTGGTGGTTGGCGGCTCGCCGGCGGCCAGGCCGATCTCCCGCTGGGCCATGGCGAAGCGGGTGACGCTGTCCATCAGGCACAGCACTTCCAGGTCCTGGTCGCGCAGGTACTCGGCGATGGCCATGGTCATGTAGGCGGCCTGGCGGCGCTTCAGGGCCGGCTCGTCCGAGGTGGCGACCACCACGATGGCGCGCTTCAGCCCCTCCTCGCCCAGCGTCTCCTCGATGAATTCGCGGACCTCGCGGCCCCGCTCGCCGATCAGGCCCACCACCACCGCGTCGCAGTCGGCGTTCTTGGCCAGCATGGAGAGCAGCACCGACTTGCCGACGCCGGAGCCCGCAAAGACCCCCAGGCGCTGGCCGCGGCAGCAGGTGGTGAAGACGTTCATGGCCCGCACGCCCAGATCCAGCCGCTCGCCCACCCGGGCCCGGGCGTGGGCGGGCGGCGGCGAGGCGCGCAGCGGATAGGCCACGAGGCCCTGAGGCAGCGGCCCCTTGCCGTCGATGGGGTTGCCGAAGGCGTCGACGATACGGCCGAGCCACGCCCTCGTGGGGCGCACGGCCGAGCCGTGGGGCTCGATGCGGATCTCGGCCCCCGGGGCGACGCCTTCCACGGCGCCGAACGGCATCAGGAGGGCGCGGGTGTCGCGGAAGCCCACCACCTCGGCGGCCAGCGGCTCATGGCCGTAACGCATGATCTCGGCCCGGGCGCCGACGGCCAGGCGCGTGAGGCCGCCACGCGCCTCGATCAGGAGGCCGTTCACGGCAGCCACGCGGCCTGACACAGTCAGGGGATCCAGCCGCTCAACGGCGGCGATAAAACTCTGCACGCAAGCCCCTCAGCCCAGCGGGAGGAGAGTCGGTGCTTCGTCGTTAAGAGGAAATGAAGAATACCGCCGGTTGGCCGGGCCGGCGCGGGATTTTGGTAACCTTTACGACCGCGAAAGGGCCGCTGTTCCGGCGCGCTCAGCGCCGCTTCCGCGGCAGCTTCTCGCGCAGGGCTTCGCCCCGGGCCATGGCGCCATCGAGCAGGGGCTGGGCCCGGGCGCGGGCGTCGTCAAGGAGCGGTCGGCTGCGCTCGGCGATGCGCTCGCGGTTGCGCCAGGCAAGCACCCCGGCCACGCCCAGAGCCACCGCGCCTAGCAGCAGCACCGGATTTCTGGGCACGTAGCGCATGGCCGGCCTCAGCACGGGCGCTGCGGCGGTGACGCGCTTGAGGTTCTCGCGGCTCCAGAGCGGCGTACGGCCGTCCGTAAGGGGCGTTTCGGGGGCGTCCTGCATCGGTCCTCGCTTCGGTTCCCCTGAAAAACCGACGAGCGGCGGCGCCGTTCCCGCAGGTGGCGAATCCCCTCGGGGCCGCCTGCGCTCCGCGCCGTCAATCACGAAAGATTCAACGAAGGTGCGACCGACGGTCCGCCACGCGGCGCTTGAGTCCGATTCTCAAATCAGATTAACGATTCGGTCAGACGGGCCAGTTCCATTAACCAGTCTTAAATTAACTCGCTGGCAAGATAACGGCGAGGCTCGGGGCGGATTCTGAGAATTCGCGAGGGGTTTGCGGGTAGTCGTTAGGAGAGGCGAATGCGCGTACTGTTGATCGAGGACGACAGCGCCACCGCGCAAAGCATCGAGCTGATGCTGAAGTCCGAGGGCTTCAATGTCTATACCACCGACCTCGGTGAGGAAGGCGTCGACCTCGGCAAAATCTACGACTACGACCTGATCCTGCTCGACCTGAACCTGCCCGACATGAGCGGCATGGATGTGCTCCGCAACCTCCGGGTCGGCAAGATCAACACCCCCATCATGATCCTGTCCGGCACCGCCGAGATCGAGACGAAGGTGAAGACCTTCTCCGGCGGCGCCGACGACTACATGACCAAGCCGTTCCACAAGGATGAGCTGGTCGCCCGCATCCACGCCGTGGTCCGCCGCTCCAAGGGCCACGCCCAGTCGGTGATCAAGACCGGCGACATCGTGGTCAACCTGGACGCCAAGACGGTCGAGGTGAACGGCATCCGCGTCCACCTGACCGGCAAGGAATACCAGATGCTGGAGCTGCTCTCGCTTCGTAAGGGCACCACCCTGACGAAGGAGATGTTCCTGAACCACCTGTACGGCGGCATGGACGAGCCGGAGCTGAAGATCATCGACGTCTTCATCTGCAAGCTACGGAAGAAGCTGGCCGCCGCCGCCGACGGCAAGCACCACATCGAGACCGTCTGGGGCCGCGGCTATGTGCTGCGCGACCC
This sequence comes from Phenylobacterium composti DSM 19425, assembly GCF_059568645.1. Classification (NCBI taxonomy): domain Bacteria; kingdom Pseudomonadati; phylum Pseudomonadota; class Alphaproteobacteria; order Caulobacterales; family Caulobacteraceae; genus Phenylobacterium; species Phenylobacterium composti. The sequence goes on from NZ_JCANTT010000013.1 coordinate 263,926, forward strand.
GATGGAAGGCGTCGCCGCCGCCTAGAGTTCGCTCCGAGGAGAGTTATCGAGCGCCCGCCTTGTCCGGCGGGCGTTTTCGTTTTGGGATGCCCCGCGCTAGCCTGACCGAAACATCACGTCGGGAGGGACGGGCATGGGCAGGCTGATCGCGCTCATTGTGGCGCTGGCCCTGGGCATCGTCGTCGCCTGGCGGGCGGAACAGACGCCGGAGCCGAAGGGTCTGGACGCTCCGCCCACCGAGTTCTCCGCCCTGCGCGCCATGCCCGACGTGGAAGCCATGGCCCGCGCCCCACACCCGGTCGGCTCGCCCGAGAACCGCCGCGTCCGGGACTATCTGATCGGCCGCATGGCCGAGCTTGGCCTGTCGCCGCAGGTGCGCCCCGGCGTCGGGGTCCAGGCGCGGGGCGAGCGCATCATCGGCGGGCCCGTGGAGAACCTTGTGGGCGTTCTGCCGGGCCGTGACCGCAACGCCCCGGCCCTGGCGCTGATGGCCCACTATGACAGCGCGCCCGGCTCGCCCGGCGCGGCGGATGACGCGGCCGGAACCGCCGCAGCCCTGGAGATCGTGCGCGCCCTCAAGGCCCGGGGCGTCCCCGAGCGCGATGTCATGATCGTCATCACCGACGGCGAGGAGGCGGGCCTGCTGGGGGCCAACCACTTCTTCCGGCGCGATCCGCTGGCCAGGCGCATCGGCCTCGTCCTCAACATGGAGACGCGGGGCGCCGGCGGCCGGGTTCAGATGTTCCAGACCAGCCCCGACAACGGCGAATTGATCGACCTCCTGCGGCGGACGGCCCCGCGACCGGCCACCTCTTCGCTGACGGTGTTCGTCTATGAGCGGATGCCCAACGACACCGACCTGACCGAGACCCTGGCGGCGGGCGCGCCCGGGATGAACTTCGCCTTCGTGGGGCGACAGTTCCAGTACCACTCGCCCAATTCCACGCCCGAGCGCCTCGAGAAGGGCAGCCTGCAGGACATGGGCGCCCAGGTCCTCGCCCTCGCCCTCGCGGCGGCCTTCGACAAGGCCCTGCCAGGCAAGCGGCCGTCCGTGGTCCACAGCCAGGTGTTCGGCGACCTCGTGATCGCCTATCCCCCCTGGGTCGGCTGGGCGCTGCTGGCGATCGCCCTCGGCCTGACCGCCCTGGCCCTGCGCCGCGCGCGCCGGGCTGATCCCTTCGCCTGGACGGACCTCGCCCGCGGCGCGGGCGCCCTGGTGTTCGCGGCCCTGTCCGTGGCCGTGGTGCTGATGTTCGCCCGGGACGCCACGGGCGCCGGCTTCGGCTTCCTGCAGCAGCGCTTCCTCCTGGCCCAGGTGAGCCGCTGGGAAGCCGCTGTGGTGCTCATCGGCCTCGGGGTGGTGCTGGCCGCCGCCGCCGAACTGGCCCGCGGCCGGCGGATCGTCGCCTTCGTGCCGCTGCTCGCCGGCCTCGGCTGCTCGGCCTTCGGAGGCTTTGATCCCATCGCGCTGGCGGTGGGCTGCGCGGCCGCTGTTGTGGGAGGCCTGGCCTACGGTCGCCCCGTGAGCCGCCCCGCCGGGTGGGGCGGCGTCCTGCTGGCCGGCCTCCTGCTGGGCGCCGTCGTCCAGGCGATCGCCCCGCCGGCGGCCCATGTCTTCGCCTGGCCGCTGCTGGTCGCCGCCGTCGCCGCGGCCGCCACAGACCTGGGGGGCCGCCGAGGCTATGCGGCCCTGGCCGTCCTGACCCTCGCGGCCGCCCTCATCCTGGGCTGGCTGGGCGCCCTCGCCCACGGCGCCTTCCTCAGCATGGACCTGATGCCGCTGCTGGCCCTTCCAGCCCTGCTGGCGGCCCTGGCGCTGTGGCCCCTCGCCCAGCCCGCCGACGGCGCTCCGCCCGGCCGCGGCCTCGGCGCGCTCCTGGTGGTGGCGGGCCTAGCCGTGACCGGCTGGGTGCGCTTCGCCGATCCGTATGACGCGGCCAATCCCGAGGCGGCCCAGGTGGTCTATCAGGTCGACCAAGACGCCCGCCGCGGCTACCTGGTCAGCATGACGCCGGACAAGGTCGCCTGGGCCGAGACCGCCCTCGCCGCGAGCGGCCCGGTGAGCGATCGCCGCCACTGGTGCTGGAGCTTCCCCGTCCGCGCCGCCCCGGCGCCCTTCGTGGACCAGCCCGGCCCGGCGCTGGCCCTGAGCCCCCGCGACGATGGGGCCCTGACGCTCATGGCCACGCCCCCGCCCGGCGCCCGCGTGCTGGTCCTGCGGCTGACGCCCGAGGCTGACGTCGCCCTCGCCGGGGTCGCCGGGATCGCCCAGGACGGGCGTCTGGCGGCCGGCAAGGCCACCACGCTCTACTGGTCGTCGGGCGAGCCCGTGGAACTGGTCCTGCGCCCCGAAAAGGCAGGTGCGCTCCAGGTCCAGGCCGCCGCCGTCCTGCCCGACTGGCCGGCCGGCGCAAGGCCGCTGCCGCCGATGCCTGACGATGTCATGCCGTGGGGTTTTTCGGGGTCGACGATCATCACCGCGAGCCGGCGGCTGGCTTGGTGATCCTGCGCCCGATGGGCTATCGGAAGCGCCCATGAGCGACGTCACCATCTATCACAACCCCGCCTGCGGCACGTCCCGCAACACCCTGGCCCTGCTCCGCGAGAAGGGGGTCGAGCCCACGGTGGTCGAGTACCTGAAGACCGGCTGGACCAAGGAACAGCTGCAGGACCTGCTCAAGCGCATGGGAGCCTCGGCCCACGACATCCTGCGGGTGAAGGGCACGCGCGCCGACGAACTCGGGCTGACGGACCCCACCGCCTCGGACGAAGCGCTGATCGCCGCCATGATCATCGAGCCAGCGCTGGTGAATCGCCCTATCGTTGTTACGCCAAAGGGAGCTGCGCTCTGCCGCCCGGCGGAGCTGGTTCTCGGTTTGCTCTAAACACCCGCGTCAGGAGGGCATTGGGCAAAGGTCCGTGACAAATCGGCCGGTGGCGCTCGGCCGATTTTCCGGTATTCATGCGCCCGGGGAGCGGCCCTCACTGAGGTGCTCGCCGGGGGAACGCTGACAGTTTTGTGGCTTTGCGTAGCAGCGCCTTAACCTCGCGCGGCTAGTACGGGGGCGTAATGGCAGAATTCGACCCGCGACGGTTCTCGTTCCGGATTGCCCCGCGCGTACTGGCCGGGGGCGGAGCCCTGATGGCCCTGTTCGTGGCGTGGAAGCTCACCGACACCACCAGCGCCCCCTCCGCACCGCCGCTGGCGCCTGAGGCTGTCGCGGCCCTGCAGCACGCCGCCTTCACCCAGAGCGCCATGATCCAGCCGGAATGGGACCGGCCCGAGAACGTGCCTCTGAAGGTGCAGCGCGGGGAAACCCTCGAACAGGCCGTCCAGCGGGCCGGCGTCACCCGGGAAGAGGCCCGCCAGGCCGTGGCCGCCCTGGGCCAGGCCATGGACACGGTCCACATCAAGGCCGGCATGGCCTTCGACGCCGCCATCGCCAGGCCTCGCGCCGAACGCGGACCGGCCCGGCTGATCGGCCTGTCCATGCGCACGGGCCCGGCCACGGCCATCACCCTTTCCCGCAGCTTCGACGGCGCCCTGCGCCTGCGGGCCCTGGAAGAGGAGGTCCGTCAGGACGTCACCGTGGCCGACGGCGAGATCCGCGGCTCACTCTACCAGAGCGCCGCCAAGCTGGGGGCCACGCCCGAGATCGTGGCCCAGGTGGCCAAGCTGTTCGCCCACAAGATCGACTTCCGCGAGATGCAGCCGGGCGACGACTTCAAGCTGGTCTTCGGCCGCAAGGTCACCGAGAGCGGCCGCACCGTGGCTGTCGGCGAGCTGGAATACGCCGAGCTGAAGGGCGTGAAGTTCTACCGCTTCGAGCGCTCCGACGGCGGGGTCGACTACTTCGACGAGAACGGCAAGAACATCAAAGGCTTCCTCCTGCGCACGCCCATCGACGGGGCGCGGATGACCTCCAATTTCGGCCTGCGTCGTCACCCGGTGCTGGGCTACGCCCGGGCGCACCAGGGCGTGGACTTCGGCGCCGGCCACGGCACGCCGATCCTCGCCGCCGGCGATGGCGTCGTGGTCAAGGCCAGCCGCTGGGGCGGCTATGGCAACTATGTCCAGATCCGCCACTCGGGCGGCTGGGAGACGGGCTACGCCCACGTCTCGCGATACGCCAAGGGCATCAAGCCCGGCGCGAAGGTCCGCCAGGGCCAGGTGATCGCCTATGTGGGCTCCACCGGCCTCTCCACGGGCCCGCACCTGCACTACGAGGTCTGGCAGCGCGGCAAGCGCGTCAATCCGGTGGGCGTGAAGGTGCCGCAGGGCACGGTCCTGGCCGGCGCCGAACTCGCGCGGTTCAAGGCCCAGAAAGAACGCATCCACCGCCTGCTCGCCAACAGCGGCTCCGAGCCGTCCCAGCAGTTCGCCGCTGCGGAATAGCGGTCCAACCGCAACCAAGGCCAAGCTTGCGACGTTGATTTCCCGACGCGCCGGGCGTTCCATGTCCGGCAGGGGGGAGACGTCGATGGGCAGACTGACCTCGGCGACGGCGGATCGCGTACGCGCGATGGTGGCGGGCTGGCCGGCCGAGCCCGACCCACACCAGCTCAACGAGCTTCTGCGGCTGCTCGGCTTCTGGCGTCAGCAGATGCTGGTGAACACCTTCTTCCAGCACCACGAGCCGCACGTGCTGAACGGACCGTTCGCGGGCATGGCCTATGTGGGACGGGCGGCCGAGGGCGCGCTGATGCCACGGCTGCTGGGCACCTACGAGGCCGAACTCCACCCCTATCTGGAAGCCTTCCGCCGGGAGGGCGTCGACTGCGTGATCGACGTCGGCTGCGCCGAGGGCTTCTATGCGGTGGGCCTCGCGCGGCTGATGCCCGAGGCCACCGTCCACGCCTTCGACATCGCGGCCGGGGCGCGGGCGGCCTGCGCGGAGCTTGCAGCCCGCAACGGCGTCGCCGAGCGGGTGATCATCGGCGAAGCCTTCGCCCCCGGGGACTTCGAGCTCTTCGCCGGACGACGGGCGCTGGTGATCATGGACGTGGAGGGCGCCGAGACCGAGCTCCTGCGCCCCGACCTCGCCCCGGCCCTGGCCGACATGCGGCTGATCGTCGAGACCCACAGTCCCGAGGCCCTGCGGATCGTGGGCGAACGGTTCGCGCCCACCCACGAAATCCGCCGCGTCGACACCGGCGGCAAGGCCTTCCGGATGCCCGACTGGATGAAGGCGCTGGCCCACCTCGACCAGCTGCTGGCGGTGTGGGAATGGCGAGGCATCCCCACACCGTGGCTGGTGATGCGGCCGAAGCGGCCCTAGGCGTCGAAGACGATCACCGAACGGGCGATCGAGCCGGTCTTCATCTCGGCGAAGGCCTCGTTCACCTGTTCCAGCTTCAGGCGACGGGAGATCATGTCGTCCAGCTTCAGCTTGCCGGCCATGTACATGTCCACCAGGCGCGGCATGTCCACCGGGAAGCGATTGGAGCCCATGAGCGAGCCCTGGATGCGCTTCTCGCCGAGGAAGGCCGCCCCCATCAGGCTGATGCTCTGCCCCACCGGGATCATGCCGATGATGTTGGCGGTGCCGCCCCGGGCCAGCATGTTGAAGGCCTGCTCGGCGGTCTTGGTCATGCCGAGGGCCTCGAAGCTGTGCTCGACGCCGCCCTTGGTCATCTCGATCACCGCCTGCACGGGATCGACCTCGGACGCGTTGACGAAGTCGGTCGCCCCAAAGGCGCGGGCGTAGTTTTCCTTACCGGCCACCACGTCGATGGCGATGATCCGGCCCGCACCCGCAATGGCCGCGCCGTTGATCGCGGACAGGCCGACGCCGCCGCAGCCGATGACCGCCACGGTGTCGCCTGGACGCACGTTGGAGGTGTGCATCACCGCGCCCACGCCGGTCATCACCGAACAGCCGATCAGGGCCGCGCGGTCGAGGGGCATGTCCTTGCGGACGGCCACGCAGGCATGCTCGTGGATCAGCATCTGCTCGGCGAAGGACGACAGGTTCAGATACTGCATCATCGGGCCGTTCGCCGTGGTCAGGCGCGGCTCGTCGTCCTTGCCCCGCTTGGTGTCGGGCGAGACGCACAAGCTCATGTGGCCGGTGAGGCAGTGGTTGCAGTGACCGCAGAAGGCCGACAGGCAGGTGATCACGTGGTCGCCCGGCTTCACCGTCCGCACTTCCGACCCCACCGCCTCGACGATGCCCGCGCTCTCGTGGCCGAGGACGGCCGGCAGCGGGTGCGGATAGGAGCCTTCCACGAAATGCAGATCCGAGTGGCAGACGCCCGCGGCGGCGGTGCGGATCAGCACCTCATGCGGGCCGGGCTTGCTGATCTGCACGTCCTCGATCTGAAGCGGCTTGCCCACTTCACGCAGCACGGCGGCCTTCATTGGCGTCTCCCCTTTTCATACAGGCGTTTCATAGAGACTTATCGCTGTTCAGCAGGTCCAGGGAAGCGTCTTTCTCGAAACGGGTCGACAGCAGGCCCCGACCCTTCCATCTAGGAAGCGATGGACGCCGCAGCGCCCCCCAAGACCGTCACCCCGCTCGACGTGTTCCTGGCCTTCCTTAGGCAGGGGCTCACGGCGTTCGGCGGACCGGTGGCGCACCTGGGCTACTTCCGGCGCGAGTTCGTCGAGCGGCGCGGCTGGATCTCGGAGGCGGCCTATGCCGACCTCCTGGCCCTGGCCCACTTCCTGCCTGGGCCGGCGTCCAGCCAGGTTGGGATGGCCATCGGACTGCGGCAGGCCGGACTGGCGGGTGCCCTGGCCGCCTTCGCCGGTTTCACCCTCCCTGCGGCGACGGTGATGATCGTCTTCGCCGCCCTGGCCCCGAACCTTGAGACCGCGTTCGGCTCGGGCTGGATCCACGGCCTGAAGATCGCCGCAGCCGCCGTGGTCCTGCAGGCGCTGGTCGGGATGGCCCGCACCCTCGCCCGCGGCCCGATCCGGGCCGGCATGGCCATCGGGGCGGCCGCGGGCCTGATGGTGTCCCAGGGCCCCGTCGCCCAGGTGGGCGCCATCCTGGCAGGCGCAGCATTCGGCATCGCCCTGCTGCGCGAGGCGCCGGCGCCCGACGAACCCGACGCTCTGCCGCCGGTGGATCCAGGCAGCGCGGCGATCGCCCTCACCCTGTTCGCCGGCCTGCTGCTGGCCCTGCCGCTGCTCGCCACGCTGCTGCAGAATCCGGGCCTCGGCCTCGCCGCCGTCTTCTACCGCACCGGTGCCCTCGTGTTCGGCGGCGCCCATGTGGTGCTGCCGCTGCTGGAGCGTGAGGTGGTGGAGCGCGGCTGGATGGCTGCGGACACTTTCCTGGCCGGCTATGGCCTGGTGCAGGCCCTGCCCGGCCCGCTCTTCAGCTTCGCCGGCTTCGTGGGCGCGGCCCAGTCGTTCGGCCCGCGCGGGATCGTGGGGGGCCTGATCGCTCTCTTCGCCATCTTCCTGCCGAGCCTGCTGCTCGTGGTGGGCGTGCTGCCCTTCTGGGACCGGCTGAAACGCGAGCCCTGGGCGCGCGGCGCCCTGGCGGGCGTCGGGGCCGTGGTGGTGGGCCTGCTGGCCGCGGCGCTGTGGGACCCGGTGCTGTCGACCACCATCGGGCCGCGGTCGGACTGGGCGCTGCTGGCGGCGGCCTTCGTGTTCCTGCACGTGGCGCAGGCGCCGCCGTGGCTGGTGGTGATCGGCTTCGCCCTGGCGACGGGAGTCCTGCTCGGCTAGGCCGCGGCCGGACGCCCGGCCCGAGAGCCCATCCCGGCCTTGGCGCCAGCAGCCCGGACCTGGGCCACAACGCCCTCGGGGCGCAGCAACCGCGCAGGCCAAAGATCGGGCAGCCGGGGCCAGCGGAAGGTCCAGGCGGCCTTCTCAGGAATGCACGACTCCAGGGCCGCGATCAGCTCCTCGGCCGGGCCGTCATTGAGGAAATGGTTGGCGCCTTCGGTGCGGACGACCCGGATCGGGCGCCGCGTCACAGTCTCGGCGGCGAGCCGTTCGGCCACCTCCAGCGGCGCGAAGTCGTCCTTGTCGCCGTGGATGATGTGGATGGGGACGTTCACCCGGGCCAGCGCCCGGCGGGCGTGACGCAGCTGCGGCCTTTGTCCGGTCACCTCGATGACGGCGTTGCGGAGGTCACGAGGGATCACCTTCAGGGCCTTGGCGCCCACGTCCAGCAGCCACCGCGCCGTCGGGCCGGCCTCGCCGAAGAAGCCGGACAGCAGTACGAGGCCCGCCACCTTGCCTGGGTTCTGGTCGGCCATGATCGAGGCGATCGCCGCCCCATAGCTCTGGCCCACGAGCAGCACCTTCTGCCCACGCGGGGCCTTCAGCACCGGAGCCAGGGCCTCGGCCTGGACACGGATGTCGGTCACCGGATGCAGCGGCTCGGAGCCGGCGTAGCCCGGCCGGTCCACCACCACCATCTCCCGGTCCTCGGGAAGCTCGGCCAGGGTTTCGGCCCAGTATTCGGCCCAGGACGGCGCGCCCGTGATGACCACGATTTTCCAGGGCGCGGGCGTCTCGCGGGGGGTCTCCAGCGCCGAGATGCGCCAGCCATGGCCGCCCCCCGCGGTGAAGCTGGTGCGGCGCACCAGGTTGTCGGGATAGCAGGAGGAAGTCGGCGCATGCTCGGTGCGGCCCGTGGCGGCCGCCTCGATGCAGGCCCATCCCATGGCCAGCACGCCTCTGGGCCGTTTACGCGCCACGTCGACACCTCCTCGGAACCTCATCGTCACCTAGAGGCAAACGCGCGGTTCAGGCGTGGGTTCTAAGTTTCCACCCACGGGAGGACCGCTGTGGCGCGTGCGTCACAGGGCGCGACGCACCGTCCGTCAGGGGGCGGGCGCTGGAGCCTGGTAGACGGTCTGGCCATCCTTCAGCACCAGCCCCACGCGCGAGAAGGCGGTGACGTCCTGCGCAGGATCGGCGTCCAGCAGGACGAGGTCGGCGACCGCCCCCGGCTCCACGCGTCCCGTCTCCCCCGCCCGGCCCAGCCGCGCCGCGGGCGCCGTGGTCAGGGCGGCCAGGACGCCCCGCCAGTCCATGACGTCGCCCAGAAGGCGAAGCTCCAGGGTGGTGTCGTACTCATCCATGAAGCCGGCGTCCGTGCCGAACAGGATGTCGCCGCCCGCGGCCCGCAGGGCGGCCACCTGCTGCTGCGACGTCGCCACGGGCGTGCTCGGATGCGGGTGGAGAGCGAACAGGGCCAGGGTCGGCACGAGCGCCACCTTTCGCTCGGCGAGGTCGAGGGCGAACACTTCCGACCAGGGGCCCATGAGGGCGGCCGAATGGGCGAGCACGTCCGCACCACCCTCAACGGCCCGGGCGAGGCCCTCGGCGTTGGTCGGATGGGCGAACACCGGCAATCCGCGGGCATGGGCCGCCTCGCTCAGCGCCCGGGTCACGTCCAGCGGCATGGGCAGGACTTCGGTTTCGCCGACAATCGCGCCGGTGAACAGCTTGATGCCGTCAATCCCTTCCGCGGCCTGGGTGCCGACCCGGTCCGCGCCGGCCTCGGGCGAGGCCACCTCCGGCAGCGGCAGGCCATACTGCGCATAGATGGGACGGGCATAGATCGGCGTCCCGCCCTGCGGGAAGAAGGGCGCGCCCACGGTCCGGATCCTAGGTCCCCTGACCCGACCGCTCTCGACGCGGGCCCGGACGCCCGTGGCGCTCTCGGTGGTCGACGCCAGATCGAACACGGTGGTGAACCCCCACCGCAGAAACTTGTCCGTCAGCTCCTGTGACACGGCCGCGTCGGACGCCTCGGCGTGATCCATCAGCACCGGCGTGAGCAGGTGGACGTGGCTATTCCAGAAGCCGGCGACCAGCACCTTGCCGCCCGCGTCCACCGAAGGACATCCGGGGGGCGCGGCGCGCCCGTCGGGGTGCACCGCCGAGATCCGGCCGTCGACGATCTCCACTGTCGACCGCGCCACAGGCGCAGCTTCCGGCGAGGCGTAGAGGCGGGCGCCGACAATGGCCAGATCACACGCCGCGGCCGCACCCGCGGAGCCGACCAGGGTGAGGCTGCCCAGGGCGAGGCCGACCAGTTTTCCGACAGTGCGCCTCACGCCGCCATCCTCGCCTTGAAGACGCCGTCCGGGAGACGGGCGGCCTTGGTGGGGTGAATGAAGAAATAGTCCTTCCAGGGCAGGCCTTCCACGAGCGCGGTCCGCTCTTCCAGTCGGCCGTCGGCGTCGAGGGCGAACATTCGGTAGCCACGGCTGCGGAAGACCTCGAGCACCTCCTCCGCCGAACCGCCGAAGCGGGCCTCCAGCATCGGCGGGTGGATCTCGATGAGGACGTGGGGACGGTCCCGGTCGAGGATGCCGGCGGCGCCCTGGAGCGCCTTCAGCTCGGCGCCCTCGATGTCCATGCGGATGAAGTCGACCCGGGTGACGCCATGCTCGGCGCAGAAGCCGTCCAGGGTGACGACTGGCGTGGGCTGCACCTGCATGCCCTGGTCCTGCAGGTCTGGCCGCGCCGGCCCTTCCGGCGGCGCCGAAGCGACATAGGCATAGGCCCGCCCCATCCGGCCGGAGGTCTTCTTGGGGGTCACCAGCAGCAGTTCGCCGGGCTGGTCGGCGACGGCGGCGTGGATCGGCGTGACCCTGTCGCGGATGCGGTGCCAGGCGCAGGCGACCTTCAGCACCTCGTAGGCGAAGGCCGAGGGCTCGAAGGCGTAGATCCTCGCCTTGGGCGCCACCTGAGTCATGACATAGGAGTGGCGGCCGTCGCTCGCGCCCACGTGCAGACAGACCGGCGAGCCTGACAAGAGGTCGGCCAGATACGGCGTTTCAGGCTCGTGCTTGGCCCAGCGCAGATTGCGGCGCCAGGCGCGGAAGGCGTGCCCCAGCACGCGCAGCGATGGCATCCCTACTCCTTAAGGCTCCCCCGAGCCCTCCCGTTGGCCCAAGCGCCCACTAAGCCGCGTCGCGGACGACCGTCATCATGTAGTTGACGTCCGTATCGGTGGATTCGCTCCAGCGCCCAGTCAGCGGATTGAACACGACGCCATAAGGCCCGTCCACGGTCACCGGCTCGCCCGCGAGGAATCCCCGGATCTCGTCCGGCTTGAGGAACTTCTTCCAGTCGTGGGTGCCCGCAGGCAGCCAGCGCAGGACGTATTCGGCGCCCACCACCGCCAGGGCCAGGGCCTTCATGGTGCGGTTGAGGGTGGCGACGATCATCAGCCCGCCTGGCTTCAGCAGCCGCGCGCAGCTGCGCAGATACTCGCCCGGATCGGCCACATGCTCGATCACCTCCATGTTGAGGATGACGTCGAACGGCGGCTCGCCGGCCTCCAGCAGGGCCTCGGCGGTGGAGCAGCGGAAGTCGATGGCCAGCCCCTGTTCGGCGGCGTGGGTGGAGGCGGTGGCGATGTTCCGCTCCGAGGCGTCCACCGCCGTCACCGAGAACCCCAGCCGGGCCATGGGCTCGGAAAGCAGGCCGCCGCCGCAGCCGATGTCGAGCAGACGCAGCCCCTCGAACGGGCGCCGCTGAGCGCCGTCACGGCCGAAACGGTGCAGGGCACGGTCACGGATGAAGGCCAACCGCACAGGGTTGAATTTGTGCAGCGGCGCAAATTTCCCGTTGGGGTCCCACCATTCGGCGGCGATGCGCGAGAACCGCTCGACCTCGGCAGGATCGATGCTCGAACGGGCGGACGTTTGGGAAGTCATGCCCCCTTCTATCGCCCAGCCCCCTCAAAGCGGAAGACTCTTGCCGTTGCGGCCCCTGGGAAGCGCCGCTAGAAGGCGGCCCTTCCCGCAGCGGAACAGTTCTCAAGGGGGCGACGGGCGCAGGCGCATGTCCCGGCTGGTGATGAAATTCGGCGGCACGTCGGTGGCCGATCTCGAGCGGATCCGCCGCGTGGCGCGGCTCGTGGCCGCCGAGGTCAAGGCGGGCCATCAGGTGGCCGTCGTGGTGTCGGCCATGGCCGGCAAGACCAACGAACTCGTGGCCTGGACGGACGGCGCGGGCGCGGCCGCCCCGGGCCTGACGCCTTCGGACGACGAATATGACGTGGTGGTGGCCTCCGGCGAGCAGGTGACGGCCGGCCTGCTGGCCATGACCCTGCGCAACATGGGGCTGCCCGCACGCTCGTGGCTGGGCTGGCAGGTGCCGATCATCGCGGACGACGCCCACGGCAAGGCGCGGATCGACGACATCCCGCCCGAGAAGCTGGCGGCGGCGCTGGACGCCGGCGAGGTGGCCGTGATCGCCGGCTTCCAGGGCGTGACCCGGGACGGGCGCATCGCCACCCTGGGCCGCGGCGGTTCCGACACCAGCGCCGTGGCGGTGGCCGCCGCCCTGGGCGCGGCCTGCGACATCTACACCGACGTGGACGGGGTCTACACCACCGATCCGCGCATCGAATCCAAGGCTAAGAAGCTGGCCAAGATCTCCTACGAGGAGATGCTCGAAATGGCCTCGCTTGGGGCCAAGGTCCTGCAGACCCGGTCGGTCGAGCTGGCCATGGCCTATCATGTGCCCGTCAGGGTGCTTTCCAGTTTTGTCGAGCCCGGCGAGGCGCCCGGGCAGGGCACTATCGTCTGCGACGAGGAGGAGATCGTGGAGAAGCGGATCGTGAGCGGCGTGGCCTACAGCCGCGACGAGGCGAAGATCAGCCTCTTCGGCCTGCCTGACCATCCCGGCGTGTCGTCGTCCATCTTCGGCGCCCTGGCCGACGCGAACGTGAATGTGGACATGATCGTCCAGAGCCACGCGCGGATGGCCGAGACCGCCAACATGGAGTTCACCGTCGGCAAGCGCGACGCGCAGCGGGCGGTCGAGATCGTCCGCAGCATGAAGGACAAGGTTGGCTTCGAGGACGTGGCCGTCAACGAGGACGTGGCCAAGGTCTCGGTCATCGGCGTCGGCATGCGCAGCCACGCCGGCGTCGCCAAGAGCATGTTCCAGGCGCTGGCCGACAAGGGCGTGAACATCCAGGTGATCTCCACCTCGGAGATCAAGATCAGCGTGCTGATCGACGCCGCCTACACCGAGCTCGCGGTGCGGGCCCTGCACGCCGCCTACGGCCTGGACCAGCTCTAGGCCGTCTCGGCGCCCCCGGTCAGCCGGAAGGCGCCCCAGGCGCCCGCCAGGGCGAGCGGGATCACCGCCACAAACACCCAGACCGAGGTGGCGCGGGCGCTGGCGTCCGTGAGCCCGCCCGAGAAGCCGGCCAGGTTGGCGGCGACGCCTGACAGGGCCGCGCCGGCCGCCGCCCCCGCCTGGCGCACGGCCATGATCGCCGAGGAGCCGATGGCCTTGTCCTCCTCCGAGAGGGCCGCCAGCACGCGCCGGCTCATGAAGGCCCAGGAGAAGCCGAAGGCCGCCCCCATCAGCGCCCCGCCGACCAGGACGAATGCCAGGGGGCCATCGGCCAGGGTGAGCGGCAGGATGACTAGGCTGGCGATCAGCAGCACCGCCCCGACGCGGATCCAGCGGGCGTCCCAGACCCCGCTCGCCCCCGCCACCGCCAGGGCCGCGAAGGTCCAGGACAGGGACTCCACCCCGATCACATAGCCGGCCCAGAGCGGCGTGAAGCCGCGCAGCTGCTGGAGGATCGGCGGGCCATAGATGGCGAAGCCCATGGAGGCCGCCGTCAGGGCGAACATGGCGAAATAGCCCGAGCCGCAGACCGTCCGCAGATCGCCCGCCCGGTGCGGCAGGAGCCGCACGCGCGCCCGCTGATCGATGGCCACCACAAGGGCGAGGACGGCGAGCCCTGCCAGCACCAGGCCGATGGAGAGCGCGGGGATATGGATTACGTCAGCCACGGCGATGGCCGCGACGCCGAGGCCGAGGACGACGAGCTGGCGCCAGGGCACGCCCGGCCCGCCGGCGCCCTTGGCCGCGCCCTTGAGCAGGAACAGGGCCGCGCCGCTGAACACCGCCGACTGCGCCGCGAACAGCCAGAAGACGTCGCGCCAGTGGCCGTGCTCCACCACCAGGCCGCCGAACAGGGGCCCAAGGACGGTGGCGACGCCCCAGATGAAAGTCACGGCCGCGAACACCCGGGCGAGGTGCCGCTCGGGAAACAGGAGGGCGATGGCCACCATGGCGAAGCCGGAAATCCAGCCCGACCCCAGGCCCTGCACCAGCCGTCCGGCCAGGAAGAGCTCCACGTTGGGAGCCGCGGCGCTGAGGGCGCAGCCGGCGACCATCACAAGCCCCGCCAGGGCCGTGGCGCTGCGCAGGCCGAACAGTTCGGACAGGCGGCCCGAACTGGCCCCGGCGAGGATCGCGCCGACGAGGAAGCCGGCCGTGGCCCAGGAGAAATAGGCGTAGCCTCCGAGGTCGGCGCCGACGCTGGGCATGATGGTGGCGGTGACCAGGCTGTCGGCCGCGTTGAGCCAGACGCCCAGGCAGATGAGGGCGAACTGAGGCCACCGGCCCTCGGCCAGAAGATCGATCCAGCCGGTCCGGCCCTCGCTAGTCGCAGACGCCACTCACGCCCCCCATTCTACAAAACGGCGCCTCACATAGGCTTTGCCCACGCCGACCGCTACGCCTCGCGATTTCGTCACCTATCTAGGGGCTGAGGGGACGCTGATCGCCGCCAACTGCTCTTCCCGTCTCGGAACGGAAGGATAAAGCTGGTAGTCAGCGCCAAGACGGGAGGACAGAAGGCCCACATGCCGGCGCCGAACATGGCCATCAGAGGACAGCGGAGCCTGCTCCGGCAGATTCGCGAGGCGCTGGCGGGCGGCGGCCCGGCCCAGGCTCGCCTCGACATGGTCGTGCGCATCATCGCCCTGTCAATGGTGGCCGAGGTGTGCTCCATCTATCTGCGGCGGGCCACCGGCGAGATGGAGCTGTTCGCCACCGAGGGCCTTGATCCCGGCGCCGTCCACGTCACCCGCATGAAGCCCGGCGAGGGCCTGGTCGGCGAGATCATGCGCCTTGGCCGGCCGCTGAACCTGGCCGACGCGCCGTCGCACCCGGCCTTCTCGTACCGGCCGGAGACCGGCGAAGACCCCTACCACGCCTTCCTCGGCGTGCCCCTGCTGCGCGGCGGCCGAGCCATCGGGGTGCTGGTCGTGCAGAACCGCACCGCCCGGGTCTACACCGAGGACGAGGTCGAGGACCTGCAGATCATCGCCATGGTCCTGGCCGAGATGGTCTCCTCGGGCGAGCTGATCTCGGTCGAGGAGATGAAGGGCGTCGAGCTGGCGCCCCACCGGCCGGATCGGCTGAAAGGCAGCAAGTTCGCCGACGGCCTGGCCTATGGCGTGGCGGTGCTGCACGAGCCGCCCGTGGCGCCCTCGCAGCTGCTGTCCGACGATGTGGCCGCCGAGGAGGCCCGCCTGGCCTCCGCCCTCGCCGCCCTGCAGCAACAGATCGACCACATGCTGGAGGGCCAGCACGGCCTCGTGGACGCCTCGTACGAGGTGCTCGAGACCTACCGCATGTTCGCCCACGACCGGGGCTGGAACCGCAGCCTGCAGGATGCGGTGAAGAACGGCCTGACCGCTGAGGCGGCGGTGGAGCGGGTGCGCTCCGAGCACCGGGCGCGGCTGGGGCAGGCCCGCGATCCCTATCTGCGCGAGCGCCTGCACGACCTCGAGGACCTGAACGACCGGCTGCTGCGGCACCTGGCAGGCGATGGCCACGTGGCCCGGGAGCTGCCCGAGAACGCCATCCTCATCGCCCGCAACCTCGGTCCTGCGGACCTGCTGGAATACGACCGCACCAAGCTGCGGGGCCTCCTGCTGGAGGAGGGCTCCTCGGCGAGCCATGCCGCCATTGTGGCCCGGGCCCTGGACATCCCCTGCGTGGGCCGCCTCGCCGGCCTGCGCGACCGGGTGTCGGAGGGTGATCCGGTGATCGTCGACGCCGAAACGGCCGAGGCCTATCTGCGGCCGCGCCCCGACGTAGTGAAAGCCATCCAGGCCCGCATCGACGTGCGCCGGCAGCGGCAGGCGGCCTTCGCCAAGCTGCGCGACACCCCCGCCTTCACCCGCGACGGGGTGAAGATCACCCTGCTGATGAACGCCGGCCTCGACGTGGACCTGGAGGCCATGGACGAGGCGGGCGCCGAAGGCATCGGCCTGTTCCGCACCGAGTTCCAGTTCATGGTCTCGGAGGAAATGCCGCGGCTGACGGCCCAGACCCAGCTCTACGAGCGGGTGATGGACGCGGCGGGCGACCGGCCGGTGACCTTCCGCACCCTCGACCTGGGCGGCGACAAGGTGCTGCCGTACCTGGAGGCCGAGCGGGAGGACAATCCGGCCCTCGGCTGGCGGGCGATCCGCATGGGCCTCGACCGCCCTGCCCTGCTGCGCATGCAGCTTCGCGCCCTGATCGCCGCCGCCCGCGGCCGGCCGCTCAGGATCATGTTCCCGCTGGTGGCCAACTGCGATGAGTTCCGCGCCGCCCGGGCCCTGGTGGACACCGAGATCGCCTGGGCCCTGCGCCGGGGCCGGCCGGCGCCGTCGCGCCTGGACGTGGGGGCGATGATCGAGGCGCCTTCGCTGATCTGGCACCTGGACGCCCTGCTGCCGATGACCGACTTCGTCAGCGTCGGCACCAACGACCTGATGCAGTACCTGTTCGCCGCCGACCGCGGGAACCCGCGGGTGGCGGACCGCTACGACATGCTCTCGCCGCCGGCCCTGCGGGCGCTGGAGGCGATCCAGCGGGCCTGCGCCGAGACCGGGACGCCGGTGAGCGTGTGCGGCGAACTGGCCGGCCGACCGCTGGAGGCCTTCACCCTGGTGGCCCTGGGCTTCGAGCGGCTGTCCATGTCGCCCGCCGGCATCGGGCCGGTGAAGCAGATGGTGCTGTCCTGCGACCGCGAAGCCGCCCGCCGCGGGGTGTCCGCCCTGCTTAAGTCCAGCGCCGGTTCGGTCCGCAATGAGATCGAAACCTTGGCGCGTAAACTGTACTTGGCCGTCTAGGCGAATCGTCGCCCCGGCGTGACCCAAGAACGCATTGGCGGTATCCGGCTCGCGTGTCACGCTCGTCCCGAGTCATCCCCTTCCGACGCCGGCGCAAGCCGGACGCAGGAGCCGCCATGCCGCTCGACACGGCCGGGTTCGCCGAGTTCGACGGAAGCGCGACGCCGCCCAACGGCGATCCGCTGCAGGCGCATGCCTCCATCGGCCAGGCGCTGCGGGCGCTCCGGCTTGAGCGCGGCCTGACCATCGACGAGCTGGCCGAGAAGACCCGGGTGCGCCGGGCCTATCTCGAGGCGCTTGAGGAGATGCGGCTGGCGGATCTGCCCTCCCGGCCCTTCACCATCGGCTACATCCGCGCCTACGCCCTGGCCCTGCAGCTCGACCCCGAGGCGGCGGTGGAGCGCTTCAAGACCGAGGAGCCGGTGCTGGACGAGCCGCTCCGGGCGCCCGTCGGCCTCCCCGAGGCGCGGGACCCGCGCAAGGCCGCGTTCATTGTCGGGGCCATCGTCATCATCGCCGCCATCGTGCTGTGGAACGTGGCCCAGCGGGCCATGAACGCCAGCGCCCCCCCGCCGCCCAAGGCCTCGGAAGAGGTGGCCCGACGGCTGCTGGCCGAGGAGAAGCCGGGTCCGGTGGTGCTGGGCGAACCTCTGCCGGCGCCAGTGGAATCGACGACGCCGCCGCTCTACGAGACCCCGGGGCTGGCCGACGCCGGGCCTGACGGCCGAGGCAACCTCGCCCCGCCGGCCAACATCAATCAGATGCCGGACGAATTCCCGGTGGACCTCGCGACCCTGCCGCCGACCTTCCAGCCCAAGGGCAAGGTCTATGACGGGGGCGATCCGAGGCTGGACTCCGGCGTCATCCTCCAGGCCCTGAAAGGGGCGGCCCTGATCATCCGCGGCGCCGACGGCTCGGTCTATTTCGCCCGGCAGCTGGCGGCCGGCGAGGCCTACAAGGTCCCGAGCCTGCCCGGCCTGACCATCGACGTCTCGGTCCCCTACGACTTCCAGGTGTTCGTGAGAGGCCAGTCCAAGGGCCTGCTGCCGGCCCGGCAGGTGCTGGCCTCGAAACTCGCCGCCGCCCCGAGCGCCGCCCCGGTGGTCACCGCGCCGCGCCCGCCGCCCGCGGCGACGCCGGCGCCGGCCGCTCCGGCCACGCCCGCTCCCACGCCTCAGGCCGCCCCTCCCGCTCCGACGCCCGGTGGCGCTGCGGGATGACGCAGGGGGTTGGGCGCCGGCGGCGAAGGGCCTATTTTCCGCCGCCATGAGCGCAGACCCGACCCATCACCGGCCCTGGCGGGCGATCCACCGCCGCCCCTCGCGGAAGATCCGCGTCGGTTCGGTCGAGGTCGGCGGCGATGCGCCGATCACGGTCCAGTCCATGACCAACACGGTGACCGCCGACGCGGCGGCCACCCTCGACCAGATTCGCCGCCTGGAAGAGGCCGGCGCCGACATCGTCCGCGTCTCGTGCCCGGACGAGGAGTCCACCGCCGCCTTCCGCACGATCGCCCGCGAGGCGAAGGTCCCGCTGGTGGCCGACATCCACTTCCACTACCGGCGGGGTATCGAGGCCGCCGAGGCCGGCGCCGCCTGCCTGCGCATCAATCCGGGCAACATCGGCTCGCCCGACCGGGTGCGGGAGGTGATCCAGGCGGCCCGGGACCACGGCTGCTCTATGCGGATCGGGGTCAACGCCGGCTCGCTGGAGCGAGACCTGCTGGAGAAGTACGGCGAGCCCTGCCCCGACGCCATGGTGGAGAGCGCGCTGAACCACGCCCGCATCCTCCAGGACCACGACTTCCACGAGTTCAAGATCAGCGTGAAGGCGTCGGACCCGTTCATGACGGCGGCCGCCTACCAGCAGCTCGCTGAGGCCATCGACTGCCCCCTGCACCTGGGCGTGACCGAGGCCGGCGCCCTGCGCACGGGGACGGTGAAGAGCGCCATCGGCATCGGCTCGCTGCTGTGGGCCGGGATCGGCGACACCATCCGGGTGAGCCTGGCGGCCGATCCGGTGGAAGAGGTGAAGGTCGGCTTCGACATCCTGAAGTCCCTGGGCCTTCGCCACCGGGGCGTGAACATCATCGCCTGCCCCTCCTGCGCCCGGCAGGGCTTCAATGTCATCGAGACGGTGGAGAAGCTGGAGCAGCGCCTGGCGCACATCTCCACCTCCATGAGCCTGTCGATCATCGGCTGCGTGGTGAACGGTCCCGGCGAGGCGCTGATGACCGACGTGGGCTTCACCGGCGGCGGCAAGGGCTCGGGGATGGTCTATCTGGCCGGCAAGCCCGACCACAAGATGGACAACGATCGGATGGTCGACCACATCGTCGAGCTCGTGGAGGCCCGGGCCGCCGAGATCGAGGCCGCGAAGAACGCGCCCTTGGCCGCGGAATAGGCGCGCGCATTTACATTCGCTTGAGCAGGAGCGCCATTCCGGCGTTTTGTGTGCGGGATGCAGCAGGATACCGCGCCGGAACTTACCCCCTGGCCGGCCGGCGACGACGAGATGTCGAGCCGGATGCGCGGCTTCGACTGGGGGCAGACCGCGCTGGGGCCGCCTTCGGCCTGGCCGCAGCCCCTGAAGAGCGCCGTCGAATTCATCCTGCCCGTCGGCTTCCCCATGATCATCCTGTGGGGCCGCGACCTGATCCAGATCTACAATGACGCCTACCGCCGCCTGATGGGCGCCAAACACCCGGGCGGGCTCGGGAAACCCACCCAGCTCTGCTGGTCCGAAGTCTGGCACATCACCGAGCCCATCTACGAACGGGTGAAGCGGGGCGAGACGGTGACCCTGGAGGATGGCCGCTTTCCCCTGCTCCGGGGCGAGGAGGTCGAGGACGCCTGGTTCACCGCCAGCTACAGCCCCCTGCGGGACGAAGCCGGGGCCGTCGCCGGGGTGCTGGTCGCTCTGTTCGAGACGACCGAACGCGTGCAGGCGGAGGCCGCCCGCCTGCGAATCCAGTCCCGCCAGGCCTTCCTCCTGCGGCTCAGCGACGCCCTGCGTCCCCTGGGCGATCCGCGGGAGGTGCAGGCGGCCGCCTGCCGCCTCGCGGCCGAACACCTGAAGGGCGACCGCGGCTACTACGCCCAGCTCGACCATGAGCGGCAGCTTTTCATCGTCGAGCAGGACCATGTGGTGGACGGCGCGTACAGCGTGGTGGGAACTCACGCCTTCGCCGACTTCCCGCAGGCCATGGAGGCTCTGAACCGCGGCCGGGTGGTCGTGTGCGAGGACACCGAGGCCTGGCCGGACCTGTCGCCCGCCCTGCGCAAGGCCTATGAGCTTCTGAGAATCCGCGCCTTCGTGACGGCGCCGCTGATCAAGGACGGCAGGCCGGTGGCGTCCATGACCGTCGCCAGCGCCACGCCAAAGGCGTGGGCGCGGGATGCGGCCCAGGACCTTCAGGAAATCGGCGAACGGACCTGGGAGGCGGTGGAGCGGGCCCGCAGCGAAGCGGCCCTGCGCGAGAAGGAGCATCATCAGGAACTGCTGCTGGCCGAGCTGCAGCATCGGACCCGCAACATGCTCGCGATCATCCGCAGCATCGCCTCGCGCACGGCCGAGACCCGCGACGACATCGACACCTTCATGGCCCACTTCCAGGGGCGGCTCTCGGCCATGGCCCGAACCCAGACCGCGCTCAGCCGCAGCTCGGACGTGTCGGTGAGCCTGACCGAAATCCTCCACGACGAGTTCCTCGCCGTCGCGGCTCACGAGGACCAGGTGGAGATCGACGGGCCGGAGGTGCGGCTGCAGGGCAAGGCCGCCGAGACCTTGACCCTTGGCCTGCATGAGCTGGCCACCAACGCCCTCAAGTACGGCGCCCTGACCACGCCCCGGGGCCGGGTGTCGGTACGGTGGCAGGTCATCGACGAGCCCCGGCCGACCCTTGCTCTGCAATGGCGGGAAAGCGGGGTGCCCACCCTGGACCTCACGCCCAAGCGGATCGGCTTTGGCCGGCGGTTGATCGAGAACGCCCTGCCCTATGAACTGGGCGCGGAGACCGCCCTGCGCTTCGCCCCCGGGGGCGTCATCGCCGAAATCCGCCTGCCGCTCTCAACGCAAGGCTAGGTTGCAGACTCGCCTTACTAAAAGTGCTGCGTTTTAACTTATGTACGGAACGGCGCGGCTAACCCCATGCTTAGATGCCGTTCAGTTTCCTTGTGCGTGGAGGATGACTCCGCCTTGATGACCGCCGCAAAGCCCGCGTGCGCGCCCCCGGAACTCCTTACACGACGTCTGACAAGCTTTCGGCCGCTGTCGGCCGACGACCTGCAGCCATTGGCGAGGCTTGCCGCCGAGGAACAGACCCACGCGGCGGGCAGCGAACTCGTTCTTGCCGCATCCGAGGCCCGGCTCGTCACGGCAGGGCTGATCGGCGAATCCCGCCTGCTTAATGACGGCCGCCGGCAGATCGTGGCCCTGCGCCTGCCGGGCGATGTGCTTCGCGGCACGCACGGCGCGAACCATGTGGTGACCGCCACGGCCGCTTCACGCACTCTCGACGCCTCGGCCGTGGTCGCTGAGCTGGAAGACGCCCATCGCTGGCCCGCCGCCCACCGCGCCTGGAACGCGGCCCTCGGGCTGGAGCAGCGCTCCGTCCTGGATCATGTGGTGCGCCTGGGCCGGTTCTCGGCCTACGAGCGCACCGCCCACCTGCTACTGGAGCTGCATGAACGGCTGCTGCGGGTGAAGCTGGCCAACGCCCACGGCTTTCAGCTGCCCATCACCCAGGAAATTCTGGCCGACCTCCTGGGCCTTTCGATCGTGCATGTGAACCGGACGCTGCAGCAGCTTCGGCGCGACGGCCTCCTCACCTATCGCGCCGGCGCCATCGGCCTGCCCGACCCGGTTCGCCTCGCAGATATCGCAGGCTATCCGCTGCTGTTCCCCACGGCGGCGGAGCCCGCCCGGCGACGGGCCATCTGATGGGCGAAGCCTTGGGGGTGCTGACAGGGCGGCGCATCCTGCTGGTGGAGGACGAGTACTTCATCGCCGAGGACATGCTGCGCCGCCTCGAAGAGGCCGGAGCGCAGGTGGTCGGTCCCTGCGCCACAGTGCCGTTGGCGCTGGAGCTTCTGGAGCGGGAAGTCGGCGAGATCCATCTCGCCCTGGTGGATGTGAACGTCGCCGGCCAGACATCCTACGCCCTGGTGGACCGGCTGCTGGAGTTGGCGATTCCCGTCGCCCTGGCTACCGGCTACGACTCCCCGGCCGTCGCCGCCGAATACCGGGACCTGCCGACGTTCCAGAAGCCGGTCTCCGGCCCGCACCTCACCCGGACCCTCGCCGAGCTGGCGAACGGCCAGACGAAATCACAAAGTTGACGCCTGAGTCACTCTTGCCCGCGGCGATCAGACGCGGTTAGGTGACTCTCCATATTCCTTGGGAGGGACACCAATGTCCGCGGACGGCAACTGGAAAATCACGATCAACACGCCGATGGGCCCGCAGGAGGTGAACGCGACGATCACCACCAGCGGCGACACCTTCACCGGCAAGACCGAGGGCCGCATGGGCTCCCAGGAAATCACCGGCAAGGTGGACGGGAATACCCTGACCTGGAGCGCCAACATCACCAGCCCGATGCCGATGCAGCTCGACTTCAACGCCACCGTCGACGGCGACAAGATGAGCGGCAACGTCAAGCTGGGCGCCTTCGGCAACGCCCCGCTGTCTGGCGTGCGCGTCTAGGCCCAGGCCTCAATCACGACACACGAAAGCCCCGGCCTCGCGGCCGGGGCTTTTTTGTTGATCCCGCTTGGTCGGGCCTAGTTGGCCACGTTCCGGGCGGCGTCGCCGACGCTGTCCGCGGCGCTGCTCGCGCTGTCGGCCACGGTTGAGGCCGCGCCGGTCACCGCATCGGTGCGCATGGCGTCGTTGCGGCTCGACTGCAGCAGGAAGAACGCCACGATGGCCACCAGGGCCAGGACCGCGATCCCGACGATCACGCCGCCAATCCCTGAACCGCCGCGGTCCACATAGGTCGTCCCGCCGCCATCACGTTCGACCACCCGCTCCCGGACCACGCCGTCGCTGCTTTCGGTGACTCGTTCGATCGCCATTTCATCGTCTCCTCAGGCCACGGCCCCCAAACGGACGGGTGAAGCCCGCGTTCCGCCCGCCGGCGCCGTTTGGCTTCCGCGCAGGCCTCCGCTACAGAGACGGCCCTTCGGATTTGGGACATTCCAGCGGTGCGACTTCCCCAGGCCAGGCTCGACCAAGTTCTCGATCGCTTCCGCGAGATCGAGGCGCGCATGGGCGCGGCCTCGGACGGAGCCGAGATCGTCCGGCTGTCCAAGGAGCACGCCGAGCTGAAGCCGGTGGCCGAGGCAGTGCAGGCGCTGGAGCGCGCGCGCGCGGAGATGCCCGAGCTGGAGGAGATGGCCGCCTCGGGCGACGCCGAGATGTCCGCCCTGGCCCGGGACGAGCTGGCCGCGCTGAAGGAGCGCCTGCCCGAACTCGAGCGGCAGGTGGCCCTGCTCCTCGCGCCCAAGGACAAGGACGAGAACGCCTCGGCCATCCTGGAGGTGCGGGCCGGCACCGGCGGCGACGAGGCGGCGCTGTTCGCGGGCGATCTCTTCCGCATGTACCAGCGCTATGCCCAGAACCGCGGCTGGCGCGTGGAGATCGACTCGATCTCGGAAGGCGACGCCGGCGGTTACAAGGAAATCATCGCTTCGATCACCGGCGAGGGCGTGTTCGGCCGGCTGAAGTTCGAGAGCGGCGTGCACCGGGTGCAGCGGGTGCCCGCCACCGAGGCCCAGGGCCGCATCCACACCTCGGCCGCCACCGTGGCCGTGCTGCCCGAGGCCGAGGACGTGGAGATCGAGATCCGCGAGCAGGATCTGCGGATCGACACCTACCGCTCGTCGGGCGCCGGCGGCCAGCACGTCAACAAGACCGACTCCGCCGTGCGGATCACCCACCTGCCCACCGGGATCGTGGTGACGAGCTCGGAGAAGTCGCAGCACCAGAACCGGGCCCGGGCGATGAAGGTGCTGAAGGCCCGCCTCTACGAGATGCAGCGCGAGGCCCTGGATTCGGCCCGCGCCGAGAGCCGCAAGAGCCAGGTGGGCTCGGGGGACCGCTCCGAACGCATCCGCACCTACAACTTCCCGCAGGGGCGGGTGACCGACCATCGGATCAACCTGACGCTCTACAACCTGCCGAAGATCATGGAGGGCGAGGCGCTCGACGACGTGATCGAGCCGCTGATCGCCGAAGATCAGGCCGCGCGACTGGCGGCCCTCGAGGATGAACTGGGCTAGGACGCCCCTCGCCCCCGCCGCAGCAGCTCCGTCGCCTTGCGCCGGACGCCGCCCAGGAGCAGGCGCGCCCCCCTGCGCACCCCGATGAACGGCAGCCCCACGCTGTCGGCCATGGCCGCGCCGCGCTCGCCCATGGGCCGGGCGGCCCCGACCGTCGAGTCCAGGGCCGTCTGGTGCTCGATCTCCGCGTTCAGCTCGGCCCCGGCCAGGACGATCAGCACCGAGAACCAGACCCACAGCATGAAGCCGATGACCGCCCCAAGGGAGCCGTAGGTGACCTGCACGTGGGCGACGTTGTTCACGTACCAGGAGAACCCCGCCGAGCCGGCCATCCAGACGAAGGCTGCGAACACCGCGCCGGGATAAACCCAGGACCAGCGCGCCCGTCGACGGCAGGGCCCGTACCGGTAGGCGCAGGCGAAGGAGCCCGCGACCACCGCGAAGAGCAGCGCCCAGCGCACCGCCAGCACCCAGTCCGGCAGGCCCATCGCCCGGGCCACGATGGGCAGGGCGACCATGATGGCGGTGACCAGGCTGAGGAAGGTCAGGAAGGCGAAGGTGAAGCCGTAGGTCAGGGCCGTGCGGTAGAAGAAGTTGCGCTTCTCCACCTCGTCGTAGGCGACGTTGAGGCCCTGGAAGAGGGCCTTCATCCCGGCGTTGGCGGTCCAGACCGAGACCACCAGGCTGATCAGGAAGGCGGCCGAGAGATTGAACGACCGCTCGGTCGCCAGGCGCATCATCTGCTCGCCAAGCAGCCGCACGACCTCGGGCGGGAAGACGATGGCCAGCTGCGCCATCTGCTGGCGCACCACCGCCACGTCGGCGATCAGGCCATAGAGCGAAACGAACACCCCGAGGGCCGGGAAGATGGCCAGCAGGGTGAAGAAGGTGATGCCGCCGGCGACGGTCAGCAGGTTATCCGCCTGGAACTCCTGATAGGTGCGCCAGAGCACATCCTTCCAGCCGGTCCAGGGAATGTGGTGCGGGGCAGGCGCGGCACGGCCCCGGCAGGGCTCGAGCGCCTCGAAATGCTCGGGCGTGGCGACGACGGGTTCGCTGAGGCCCGGGGGCGGTTCCTGCTCGGGGGCCGGCGGAGGCCCCGGCGGTGGCGGCAGGCGGCGCGGCTGGGTGGACAGCCAGGCCACGGCCATGGCGGCGGTCACCGCCCAGGGCGCCAGGGCGGTGGCCAGGCGGGTCACGCGCCGGCCCTTGATCGGGGTCTGGCTCTGGGTGTGGGCCAAGATCACAACTTCCTCCGCCGGCTAGCCAAGCCTGAGCACGCAGGCTGAACACGGGGGATGCGACGCCGTTCCGCTTGTCAGGCCGCAGGCTTGTGGCCACAAGACGCCATGACCGGCCAAGTCGCGGCGATCTATCGCCACCCCGTGAAGGGCTTCACGCCCGAGCGTCTGGATCACGTCGACCTCGCTCCGGGCGCAGGCGTTCCCTTCGATCGTCGCTACGCGGTGGAAAACGGCCCCTCCGGGTACGACCCGGCCGCGCCGGCCTTCCTGCCCAAGACGAAGTTCACCGTCCTGATGACCCTTCCCAAGGTGGCCGCCGCGCGCACGCGCTTCGACGCCGAGACGGGCGCCCTGCATGCCGAAGCCGAGGGACGGCCCGCCTTTGCGGGCGCCCTCAATACGGCCGAGGGGCGCACCGCCTTCGCCGCCTGGCTGGGGGAATTGCTGGGGGATGAGGCGCGAGGGCCGTTGAGCGTGGTGGAGGCCACGGGCGGCTTCCGCTTCTTCGACCATCCCCGGGGCGAGGTTTCGATCATCAACCTCGCCAGCGTGCGGGATCTTTCGCGCAGGATGGGGGCCGAGATCGACCCGCTGCGGTTCCGGGCCAACCTCTATGTGGAGGGCTGGCCGGCCTGGGCCGAAAACGGGTGGACGGGCCAGCAGCTGACTCTGGGCGGGGCGCGGGCCGAGGTGTTCAAGCCGATCGTGCGCTGCGCCGCCACCCACGTGAATCCGACGACGGCCGAGCGCAACCTGGACATTGTCAAGGCGCTCTTCGACCACTACGGCCACATGAACTGCGGCGTCTATGTGCACGTGACCGCGCCCGGCCGGGTGGCCGAGGGTGATGCGGCCAGCGGGCCCGCCGCCGAGAACCCCGCACGGAAACCGGAATGGGCATGAACCTCGTCCAGGCCTGGGGCCAGGCCAAGAAGCGTCTTGAGGCCGCCGGCCTCTCCGGGCCGGTGATCGACGCGCGTCTCCTGGTGGAGGCCGCCGCCGACGCCACCCGCACCGACATCGTCACCGATCCCTACCGCCCGCTGACGCCCGAGCAGGAGGCGAAGCTGGAGGACTATCTGGCCCGCCGGGTGAAGCGCGAGCCGGTAAGCCACATCCTGGGCCGCAAGGGCTTCTGGAAGATCATGCTGCGGGTCACCCGGGACGTGCTGACGCCCCGCCCCGACACCGAGACCGTGGTGGAGGTGGCCCTGCGCGACTTCCCTGAGAACGCCCCGTGGTCGATCCTGGACCTGGGCGTGGGCTCGGGGGCGATCCTGCTGGCCCTGCTGGCCGAGCGGCCAGCCGCCAAGGGCCTTGGGATCGACGCCTCCGAGGAGGCCCTGGCGGTGGCCCGGGACAACGCCGCGGCCCTGGGGCTGGCCGGACGGACGGCCCTGCTGCGCGGCGACTGGACGGCGGGCCTCGCCGACGCAGCCTTCGACCTCGTGGTCTCCAACCCACCCTACATCGCCACCGACGTCCTGGAGACGCTGGAGCCCGAGGTGAAGGACTATGAGCCGCGCCTGGCGCTCGAAGGCGGCCCGGACGGGCTCGACGCCTACCGCATCCTGGCGCCGGAAATCCTCCGTGTTCTGAAGCCGGGCGGCCGGTTCGCGGTGGAGATCGGCTATGATCAGAAGGAGGCGGTCGAGGCGCTGTTCCGCGCCGCCGGCGCCGAGGATGTCCGCACGATCCGCGATCTGGCGGATCGGGACAGGGTTGTCGCAGGCGCGAAGAAAGCCCTTGGAAACTAGAAACCGACTCGCTACATCGTTGGACGTCTCCACCCAAATCGCCGGTGTTAAGGCAGACGCGTTCTCACGAAGGACGCCCGCCCGCCCCGGCAGGCGCGACGCTTCGCAAAAGGCCTCTCGCTGAAAGCTCCCGGGCGGAAGACGGGGAAAACAGCGTCATCAACACTCGAGCCGGGCGGATGCCCGTTTCCGAAGGCCAAGGCCGACGAGGGCGCTCAAGGAAGAGCCGAACGGTTTCGACATGAGAGATTTCAAGGGTATGAAGCGTCAACGCGGGCGGAACCGCGGCGGCGGCGGTGGCAACAAGCCGCAGAACGCCAATCGGGCGTTCGACTCCAACGGCCCCGACGGCGTGAAGGTGCGGGGCAACGCCCAGCATGTCTTCGAGAAGTACCAGCAGCTGGCGCGCGACGCCGCTTCGGCCGGCGACCGGGTCCTGGCCGAGAACTACCTCCAGCACGCCGAACACTATTTCCGCCTCCTGCGCGCCCTTCAGCCCCAGCGCCCGGCCGCCGAGATCCTCGGCCGCGACCAGTTCGCCTCGGGCTACGACATCGACTTCGAGGACGAAGGCCAGCTGGCCCAGGCCGAGGCGGCCGACGAGGCCGAGAACCAGAGCGAAGGTGAAGGCCGCGATCGCAATCGCGACCGGGACGGCGCCCGCGAGCGGGACCGGGACCGCGGCGAATGGCAGGGCCGCGACCGGGATCGCGGCGAGCGCAATGATCGGGGCAACGACCGCGGCAATGACCGCGACGGCGAGCGCCGCGAAGGCGAAGGCGGCCGCCGTCGCGACCGCTGGCGTGACCGGCGCGACCGGGACGACCGTCCCCGGGCCGAGGGCGAAGGCGAAGGCCGCCGCGACCGTGACGACCGCCGCGAGCGGAGCGATCGGGGCGAGCGCAACGACCGCGGCGAGCGCGCCGAGCGCGCCGAGCGCGATCCGCTGGCGGTGATCGAACCCCAGGGCGAGACGCCGCGGGAAGAGCGTGGTCCAGTGCTGCGCGACGCCGACGGCGGCGAGAGCCAGGCCCCGGCCTTCCTGCAGGCCCGCGCCGAACCGCGTCCTGAATGCTCCGACGGCGAGGAGCGTCCGGCCCGTCGCCGCCGCCGTCCTCGCACCTTCGAGAGCGGCGAAGCCCCGGGCGGCGAAACCGAAGACGCGTAAGCTTTGGTCGCCCCCTTCGCGGGGCGGGCCGACACGGCAAAGACAATCCCTCCCCTTCGCAGGGGAGGGATTTTTTGTGGCCGGCTAGAAGCGGTAGCCCGCGCCGATCCGCAGGTTGCGGCCGGGCATCGGGGCGATGTCCTTCAGGAACGAGGCGTGCTCGCGGGCCTCGACGTTGGTCAGGTTGCGCCCTTCCACGAAGACCTTGAAACCCGGGTCCTTGAGCGGCCGGAAGGTCAGCTGGGCGTTGAGCAGGGTGTGACCGTCGGTGGGCAGCTCAAAGGCGGCCACGCGGTCCTGAGAGGCCACCCGGCGCACCTCCAGCTGGCCCGTCCACCAGCCGCCATCGAAGATGGCCCGGCCAGCCGCCGACCACGGCGGCACGCGGGCCGGCGGGCCGAGGTCGGTCTTGCCATGGACGTAGTCAGCGGTCCCCTCAAGCCGGAAGCTGCGGGCGCCGTCCTGCCAGAGACGGTACGAGCCTTCGATCTCGGCGCCGTAGAAGGTGGCGTCGGTCTGCACGAACTGATGGATCGGCAGGTGGGAGTCCCCGTCCTCCTCGCCCGTGGGCACGAGGTCGATGAAGCCCTCGTAGCGGGCGGCGAACAGGTGGGCGTCCACCCGCCACGGCCCGCCGCCGTAGTGACCGGTCAGATCCACCGAATACGAGACCTCGGAGCCGAGATCGGCATCGCCGCGCTCATAGGAACGTGTGGCCGGGTGCGGCCCGTCGGCGAACAGCTCCTCCTGCGACGGCGCCCGCTCGGTGCGCGAGCCGCTGAGGGAGAAGAACCACCCCTCGGCGGGACGGATGAAGCCGCCCAGGGAGCCCGAAACGGCGGTGAAGTCGCGCCGGCCGGCGCGGCTGTCGAGCTCGCGGGTCTCGAGCCGCAGGCCGCCCTCCACGCCCCAGGCGTCGCGGTCGTAGCGCTGCAGGGTGAAGACGCCCCACTCCGTGGTCTTGGTCGGCGGCACGAAGGCCTCGTCGCCGACGGCCTCGAAGTCGCGCTTCAGGCCCTGGACGCCCACCGCGCCCTGCCAGCCGTGGCGGTCCGGCTGGATCAGCTCAAGGCGCCCTTCCCAGCCTTCGGAGAAGAAGCGGGTGCCGACCACGCCGCCTTCCAGCTCCTTGTGGGTGTAGTCGGCATAGCCGCCCGCGAAGCGGACCTTCTCGAACGGGCCAAGGTCGATCCGATATTCGCCGCGCAGGTCGTAGCGGGTCTGCTTCAGGTCGATGGCGACCGCACCCTCTTCGCCCCCGTGATCATGATCGTCATGGTCGTGGTCGTCGTGGTCATGACCGTGATCGTGGTCATGGTCGTCATCGCCATGCACATGGGCGTGGCCGGGGACGCCGTAACGGCTCTCGCTGCGCTTCACCGAAACGCCCAGGTAGCCCTGCTCGCCCACATAGGAGAGGCCGACCCCATAGGCCTTCAGGTCGGTGAAGGTGTTCTCCACCGAGCCGCCCACCGGCCCGGCCCACGCCTCGCCGTCCGCCTCGGCCTGCCGACGGGATTCCGGGGAGGTGGGCACGTCGTAGTCGTCGGTCTCCCGGCGCACGGCGTCCAGGCTGAGCACGAAGCCGCCGAGCCCCGCGCGCAGCGCCGCGGCGCCCTGCCAGCCGTCGTCGACCGTGGAGCCCGACGCGCTCACCCGGCCGTGGACGCCCTGCACCGGCGAGGTCGCGATCCGGTCGTCGATGATGTTGACCACGCCGCCGATGGCCGAACCGCCATAGGCCAGGGCCGAAGGGCCGCGCAGCACTTCGATGCGCTCGGCTTCCTGCGGGTCGGTGGCCACCGCATGGTCCGGAGAGAGCGCGCTGGCGTCCACCTGGCCGAGGCCATTGGACAGCACCAGCACGCGCGGCCCGGAGAGGCCGCGGATCACGGGCCGGCTGGAGCCGGGGCCGAAGGCGCTGGAGCGCACGCCAGCCACGCCGGCCAGCACATCGCCCAGGCCGCCCGCCGGCGCCTGGTCAAGTTCATCACGCTTGAGGATGTCGACGCTGGTGGTGGCCGAGTCCATGGTCACCGCATAGGGCGCCGCCGTGACCACCACCTCCCGCACTTCCCGGTCTTGAGCCGAGGCTGGAACCGTCGACAGGGCCGCCGTGGCCGCAGCGGCGAAGAGGACGATACGCGACATGTCAAATCCCGGACTTGCAACAAGGTGGATGTGTTATGAAATAACATAACGGACCGTCAAGCCGTTGCCGGGCCATAGGAACCGGGTTAGGCCAAGACACCATGTCGCATCACTGCCAGCATCACGGCGAAGCAGCCCATGGCGGTTTATCAGGCGCCGCGCTGCGCCAGGCTCTGGGCGCGGCCGAGGCCCGCTGCCTTGAAACACAGGAACGGCTGACCCCGCCGCGCCGCCGGGTGCTGGAGCTGCTGCTGGGGGCCGAGGCGCCGCTCAAGGCCTATGACCTGATCGCCGCTTTCGGCGAGGACGGCGAACCCGCCAAGCCGCCCACCGTCTATCGCGCCCTGGAGTTCCTGGAGCGCCTGGGCTTCGCCCACCGGATCGAAAGCCTGAACGCCTATGTGCCGTGCCGCATCGAGGGCGGGCATGCGGCGGCTTTCCTGATCTGCGAATGCTGCGGCGCGGCCGAGGAGTTCGACCCCGACTTCGGTCCTCAGCTCGAGGCCGCGGACAAGGCGGGCTATGCAGTGCGGGCGGTGACGCTGGAGGCACGCGGCCTCTGCCCCGCCTGCCGGGAACACTAGCCGCCGCCGCGCGCGTTCAAAGACCGGATGCGCAAGCAGATCTATCTGGACTGCGACGGAGTTCTCGCCGACTTCGACAAGGGCGCCGAGGCGGTGCTCGGCATGCCGCCCCAGGAGTTCGAGCGGCGCTACAATCCAGGCCTCTTCTGGAACCGGCTGGCGCAGGCGCCCGACTTCTTTGCGCGGCTGGAGCCGATGCCCGACGCCTTCGAGCTCTACGAGGCGGTGAAGGACCGGACCCCCATCATCCTCACCGGCCTGCCGCGCGGGACCTGGGCCGAGCCGCAGAAGCGCCGCTGGGCGGCGCGCTGGTTCCCGGGCGTGCCAGTGATCACCACCCTGGCGGCCCTGAAGCGCGAGCACTGCCACCCAGGCGACGTACTGGTGGACGACCGGGACAAGCACCGGCGTCTCTGGGAGGCGGCCGGCGGCCGGTTCGTCCATCACAGGAACGCCCGGAGCTCGATCGCCGAGCTCCGGGCGCTGGGATACCTCTAGACGGCCGGCCTCACCAGAAGACCATCCGGACCACCTGGACGATGCGGCCGCTGAACCGGTCGACCAGCAGGACGTCGGGACCGTTGCGCACCCAGTCGAAGCCCGGCGGCGGCCAGGGCAGGCCGTAGTCCCACCAGTCATCCAGCCGATAGTTCGGGCCGTACCAGCCCCAGGGCAGGTAGTCGCCCATGGACCAGGTGCGGAAATAGAAGCCGGGCGGGGCGACCCAGGCAGGGCCGCGGTAGCGCCGCGCGCTGGAATAGCTGAAGGGGTAGCGGCCCTGGCTCCAGTACGGCCGATCGCCCCGCCGCCGGTCCCGGTCGCGGTCGTTACGATCCCAGCGGTCGCGGTCTGCCCGGCTCCAGCGGTTGTCCCAGCCCCGGCGGTCGCCGTCCCACCGGCCGGCGCGCGCCCGGTCGCCGGAACCGCGCCGGTCCCGGTCGTTGTCACGCCAGCCGTCCGGCCGCTCGCCGCCCAGGCGGGCCCGGTCCGGCGCACGATCGGGACGAACCTCGCCGCGCTGCCGGTCGCTGCGCCACATGTCGGGGCGATCCTGATCCACCGCACGGGCGCGAGGCGCCTCGGGCGCGCGCACCGCCCGGGGCGCCTGGGGAGCCGCCTGGGCCGCGGGCCGGGCCTCGGGCGCGCGGGCCGGCGGCTCGCCCAGGGATCGGCGCTCGCCGCCATCCTGACGGGCGCGCTCAGGTCCCCGTTGGAAACTGCGCTCCGGCGCCCGCGCGGCTGAGCCGCGATCCGCACCGCGGTCCTGGCGGAACTCGGCCCGGGCGCCGCCCCGGTCGCGGCCGCCACGGTCGCCGCGCTCCTGCGCCGCCGCCGGCAGGCTGGCCGCCGCCAGCAGCACCACCGCCAGGGCGGTCATCGTCCTTGTCTTCATCACGAACCACTCTTGGCGACCGCGCAAAGGACGGCCGCCGGACTTCCCTCGCCATCCAGAACGCGCCTCGCAGGCTGAACCGCGCTTGAACGAACGCCGCCTTCGGCTCCACTGTTCTGGCCTTCGCCACGGGAGGACAGGGCCTTGGTCGCAACGCCGCAGGACGTCATCGGCTTCTGGCGCCAGGCGGGGCCTGGCAAGTGGTTCCATGGCGGCGCCGCCTTCGACGAGGCGATCCGGCTGAAGTTCGAGCCGACCCACCACGCGGCGGCGCGCGGGCAGTACGACGCCTGGGCCGAGACAGCCGAGGGAGCCCTCGCCCTGCTGATCCTGCTCGATCAGTTTCCCCGCAACCTCTACCGCGGATCGGCCCACGCCTTCGCCACCGACGGCAAGGCCCGCGCCATCGCCCGCGGGGCGGCGGCCAAGCGCTTCCACCGCGAGGTGGAGCCGCCCATGGGCCAGTTCTTCATGCTGCCCTTCGAACATTCCGAGGATCTGGCCGACCAGGACCTGGCCGTGGCCCTGGCCGAGGAACTGGGCGATGCGGAAACCCTGCGCTGGGCCCGGATTCACCGGGATATCATCGTCCAGTTCGGCCGCTTCCCGCACCGCAACCCCATGCTCGGCCGCAAGACCACGCCCAAGGAGCAGGCCTTTCTCGACGACGGCGGCTTCGCCGGATGATCCACACCTGCGGCGATCCACCTGTGGATAGCCGAATCAGCGTTCATTCAGAGCCCTGAAGAATCGGGCAGGGTGGTTGTCGATGAACGCCCACGTCTCCATCGCCGAACACTGCGGGGCCGACGCCAATCACCCCGAGCGGCAGTACCTCGCGCTGCTGGCCGACATCCTGGCCAACGGCGCCCAGCGAGGCGACCGGACGGGCACCGGGACCCTGGGCGTCTTCGGCCGGCAGATGCGCTTCGATCTGGCGAAGGGCTTCCCGCTCCTCACCACCAAGAAGCTGCACCGCAAGTCGATCATCCTGGAGCTGCTCTGGTTCCTGCGCGGCGACACCAACGTCCGCTGGCTGCAGGAGCGCGGGGTGACCATCTGGGACGAATGGGCGGACGAGACCGGCGAACTCGGCCCGGTCTATGGCAAGCAGTGGCGCAGCTGGGCCGCGCCGGACGGGCGCGTGATCGACCAGATCGCCGGGGTGGTGCATAGCCTGAAGACCAATCCCGACAGCCGCCGCCACATCGTCTCGGCCTGGAACCCGGCCGAGGTGGAGGACATGGCCCTGCCGCCCTGCCACTGCCTGTTCCAGTTCTTCGTGGCGCCCGACAGGGACGGGGTGCGCCGCCTCTCCTGCCAGCTCTACCAGCGCTCGGCGGACGTCTTCCTGGGCGTCCCGTTCAACATCGCCAGCTACGCCCTGCTGACCCTGATGATGGCCAGGGTGACCGGCTATGAGCCCGGCGAGTTTGTGCACACGCTGGGCGATGCGCACCTCTATCTGAACCACCTGGACCAGGCCCGGCTGCAGCTGGAGCGCGAGCCCTTCCCGCTGCCGCGCATGGTCATCGCCGACAAGTCGGACCTGTTCGACTTCGCCTACGAGGACTTCAAGCTGGAAGGTTACCAGGCGCACCCGTCCATCGCCGCCCCGATCGCGGTGTGACCATGAGCGAGCGGCTGACCCTCGCGGAGGTTTCCGAGGCGGCGGCCCGAATCTCGGACATCTACGCCGGCAAGTACGCCATCGACCGCGACGACGACTGGTTCCTCCTGAAGCTGCAGGAGGAACTGGGGGAACTGGCGCAGGCCCACCTGCGCCTGTCGAGCCGCGGCCGGGGCGAGGCCAGCGAGCAGGACCGCGCCGACGAGGCCGCCGACGTCCTGTGCATGCTGCTGCTCTACTGCCGCCGCTTCGGCATCGACCCGGATCAGGCGGTGCGGCGCAAGTGGCTCAAGTGGCTGGAGCCAGTGGGGTAAGCCTCCCGCCGGCTACTGCGCCGCCCGCGGCGCAGCGGCGAAGGCCCGGGCCTCGGCGATCACCGCCTTGGCGGGGGCCACCACGTGGCGGTCGGACTCCTCGCGGAAGCGACGGTCGAGGTGGGCCTGGTCGTCGTAGTCGGCCTTGAGCTGCGGGAACCAGGTGCTCTCTTCCTCGAAGATGTGGTGCAGGACCGCACCACGGATGTGCTCCAGCTTGTCGGTCCAGGCCTTGGTGGTGGGATCGATCCGCTCCAGCTCGGCCATCTGCATCTTGGCGGTGGTCTGTTCGGTGTAGGCGAGGCCCGTGGCCGGCTTGTGCCCCGCCTTGGCGAAGGCCGGGTAGAGGACCACCTCCTCGGCCAGGGAATGGCCGTTCAGCACCAGGGCCAGGGCCTGCATGGCCTTGGTTCGCATGGGGCCGGTGCGGGCCTTGCGGCAGGCCTCGAACCCCGCGCGGATCTCGTCGTGATGGTCCAGCGCCAGGGATAGCCAGTCGCCAGGCTGGGCCAGGGCGCGGGCTTCGGCCGTGGCCTTGGCGCGGGCCTTGTCGCTCTCGGGCGGCGTCACCGCGCCCAGAGCCTTGTCAATGATGGACATGCGTCTTCCTCCGCTCGGGCCCTGCCCGCATCGGGAGGCCGCCTGCGCCAACACGCCTGACGCCGGCGGGGTTCCGCGAACCGAGGGTCAGGGCCCTATGATCCGAGCGGGCGGGCCAAGCGCCATTCTTCGAAATCGCCCCGTTGGCCGCCGGCGCAGGCGACGCTAAGACCTCAGCCATGTCGCGGATCATCCTCTCGGCCGGCCCTATCGCTCGCGCCAGGAACGGCGTGATCGGCAAGGACGGCGCCCTGCCCTGGCGGCTGAAATCGGACCTGGCCCTCTTCAAGCAGGCGACCCTCGGCAAGCCCGTCATCATGGGCCGCAAGACCTGGGAGAGCCTCCCCCGCAAGCCCCTGCCGGGACGCACCAACATCGTGCTGACGCGCGACCAGAGCTATGAGGCGACGGGCGCGCTGGTGGTCGATGACTTCTCGGAAGCCGTGCAGATCGCCCGGGAACAGGCGGCGGACGACGGCGTCGGCGAGGTCTGCGTGATCGGCGGGGCCTCGCTGTTCGAACTGGCCCTGGCCCGAGCCAGCCGGCTCTACCTCAGCGAAGTGGACGCCGAGGTGGAGGGCGACGTCACCCTGCCGCCGATCGACGAGAGCCGGTGGCGGGAGGTCTCGCGCCAGGCTTTCGCGGCCTCGGACGCGGACGAACACCCCTTCACCTGGCGGGTGCTCGAGCGCCTGTAGCCCCCCGAAAAAAGAGAGCCGGGACGCCCGAAGGCGGTCCCGGCGTTCAGGGGAGGAACCAGAAACTCCGACGCTTAGAAATTGTAGGTCAGCGAGGCCCCGTAGGTCCGCGGCTGGCCCGGGAAGCGGACCACGACGTTCGCGTTGCTGCTGACGGCGGTCCAGTAATACTCGTTGGTCAGGTTGCGCCCCCAGACCTGGAACCGCCAGCGGTCGTCCAGGCTTTGCACGCCGACGCTGGCGTTGAGCAGGCCGTAGGCGTCGACCTTGAAGCGCGGATCGCCTTCCAGGTCGGCATGGGTGTCGTCCTGCCAGCGCGCGTTCACCGCCACCTGCAGGCCGAGGTCGGCGCTGAGCTCGCGGTTATAGAGCGCGGTGAGCGAGCCGGACTTCTTCGGACTGTAGAGGAACGGCCGGCCGTCGAAGTCCTGGGGCTGACCGGCGGCGTTGGTGCCGAGGTAGTCCTGGACCTCCGTGTGCAGCAGGGTGCCGGCGGCGATCAGGGTGAACTCGGGCGTGAGCCGCCAGGTGATCTCGCCGTCCACCCCGTAGGCCTCGCCCTTGGGCACGTTCTGCAGGCGCGACAGGGCGGTGTAGATCGGGTCGGCGAAATAGACGCTGAGCTGCTTGTCCTTGTAGTCGTAGTAGAAGGCGCTGACGTTCGCCTGCATCCGCCGCTCCAGCAGGCTGGCCTTGAAGCCCACCTCATAGGCGGTGAGCAGCTCCTGCTTGGCCGGGGCGTTCTGCGTCGCGATGTTGGCGGCGTTGACCGGCGTGGCGCCGGCCTTGGCGCCCTTGGACACCGAGGCGAAGACCAGGACGTCGTCATTGGGCGTCCAGTCAAGGGCCAGCCGCCAGGCGAGGTTGTCCTCGTCCAGCTGCGAGACGACCATGCCGAACGTGCCGGTGGCCGGATCGAAGGTGTTGCAGGCGTTGGCCGCGATCTCGGGCGCGATGACGCCGTAGGTCTGGAAGTACAGGGCCCGGTTCACGACGTTCACGTTCGGCAGCATGCTGCCGTTGAAGTCGCGCGAGCACCCCGCGTAGTCCTGCTTGTCCTCGGTGTAGCGGATGCCGGCGGTGATCTTCAGGACCTCGCTCAGGCGGTAGTCGCCGTTGGCGAAGAGCGACCAGGTCTTGGTCGTCATGTCCCCGCGGTCGATGTAGGTCCGGAAGGCCTGCGACATCTGCAGAGCCGTGTAGCCGCCGGTGTTGAACGGGCTGGTCAGCAGCCCGGAGCCCGCATACCGGATCAGGCCCACATTGGCGTTCTGGCCCAGCAGGGTGCGGTTGGCGTCGACGATCTCGTCCTTGGCGTAGTAGGCGCCCACCAGCCAATTGGCGCGGTCGTCGCCGCCTTCCAGGCGCAACTCCTGGGAGAAGGACTCGATGTCGCCCTCGGCCCGCTGCAGCAGGATTTCGTAGGGTGCGCCGCTCCAGTCCGAGAGCGCCCGACGCTTCAGGTCGTTGTACCCCGTCAGCGAGACCAGGCGGACGTTGTCGCTGAGCTCGTAGCCCATATGCAGCTTCAGGCCGAGGAAGGTGTTGTCCTCGCGCAGCGGCCCCTTCAGGCCCGGCCCGATGCCGGCGTCGGCGCCCCGAACGGACTCCGGCGCCCAATCGGCGTGCCTGGCCTTGGTCGGCTGGTTGGCCGCGATGTAGTCGGCGATACCCGGGGCCAGGAACGGGCTGACGGCGGTGGCGGGCGTGAAGCCGATCCCCTGGGCGACCACCGTGTCGGACTGGTTTTCCCAATAGGTCACGGACAGGTCGGCGGAGAAGCGGTCGGTGGGCTCGAAAGCCAGCGAGCCGCGGATGGCCCAGCGGTCGACCTCGCCCTGACGCTCGCCGCGGGTGTTGGAGACCTGCCAGCCCTTGCCAGCGTTCTCGGAGCGGAAGGCCAGGCGGCCGGCGAGACCCTCGGCGATCCGGCCGCTGACGAAGCCCTCGACGTTCAGGGTTTCGTAGTTGCCGACCTCGGCGGTGACCGAGCCCTCGAAGTCCTCGGTGGGCTTGCGGGTAACGAAGTTGATGAGGCCGGCGGTGGTGTTGCGGCCGTACAGGGTGCCCTGCGGCCCCTTCAGCACCTCGACCCGCTCCAGGTCGAGCATGGGGCCCGTCATCATGAACGGATAGGCATAGGCCACCTCGTCCACATAGGTCCCGACGGTAGAGGTGGCCGAAAGGTTGATCGTGTTGAAGCCGATCCCACGCATCGTATAGGTCGGCACGCCCTGGTAGCTTTGGGACACGGTGAAGCTCGGCGCAAAGGCGCTGAGGTCGCGGGTGTCGGTGACGTGCAGTTGATCCAGCAGTTCGCCGCGGACGGCCTGGATGCTCATGCCCACGTCATTGAGGCTTTCCTCGCGGCGCTGGGCGGTCACCACGATGGCGTCGAGCGCGGTCGGCGGCGGAGGCGGCTCCTGGGCGAGGGCGCTCGTCGCCCCGAGCAGGGCGAAGGCCGAAGCGCCCAGCGTCAGCCGCGCGCGATTGTGGAATCGAAGCATCAGGTTCCCTCCTCTGGGCGCGCCTCTTGCGGGCGCGTCTCCCGGCGGCCGCGGATCGGCCGACGCGCCGGGAACGTGAGGTCTTCACCAGGTCACTTCAAGCTATCGAAAATGATAGGTGAAGTATCCAAGCCTCACGCAGCGGTAGTTTTGGAATTCCGCAAGAATTCGAACTGACGTCGCGTCAGGACATCTTACGTCGCGTCACCAGCCGTTTCAGGCTTCACGCGCCGAGGCTCCTTGCGGCTATAGTCGCGGCAAAACAGCGGGAGGATGAGAATGGACATCGAGCTGATCGCCGACGGACTGGAGTTCCCCGAAGGGCCGATCGCCATGGCGGACGGGTCTGTGATCCTCACCGAGATCAAGGGCCGGCGCCTGACGCGGGTGACGCCCGACGGCCGCAAGGAGATGGTGGTGGAGACCGGCGGCGGCCCTAACGGCGCGGCCATCGGCCCAGACGGCGCGATCTGGATCACCAACAATGGCGGCTCGTTCGTCTGGCTTGAGCGCGACGGCCTGACCATCCCCGGCCCGACCCCGCCCGAACACAGCGGCGGCATGATCCAGCGCTACGACCTGAAGTCCGGCAAGCTGGAGACGGTGTACGAGGCCTGCGACGGCAAGCGGCTGGTGGGGCCGAACGACCTCGTCTTCGACAAGTCCGGCGGCTTCTGGTTCAGCGACCACGGCTGCTCCACGCCCGACGGGCGCAAGTTCGGCGGCGTCTACTACGCCAAGACCGACGGCTCGCACATCAGCCGCCAGCGCGACCATCTCGTCTCGCCCAACGGCATCGGCCTCTCGCCCGACGAGAAGACGGTCTATCTCGCCGACACCACCCTGGGCCGCCTCTGGGCCTTCGACGTAGCGGAGACCGGCGTCCTCGCCGCTGGCGAGGGCCTCGCTCCGGGCCGGGTGGTGGCCAACCTGCCCGGCTACCAGCTGCTGGACAGCCTCGCCGTGGAAGCCTCGGGCAAGGTCTGCGTCGCCACCATCATCAACGGCGGGATCACCGTCTTCGACCCGGCAGGAACCACCGAGCACATCGCCATCCCGGACCTCGTGGTGACCAACATCTGCTTCGGCGGCCCGGACATGCGGACCGCCTGGATCACCGCCTCGTCGACGGGCAAGCTCTACAAGGCTACCTGGCCCCGGCCGGGCCTGAAGCTGAACTTCAACGCCTGACAGCAGCCCCTCCCCTCACCGGGAGGGAAAGCTGCGCCGCAAAGATGACGCCCCCGTCATCTTCCGTTGACTCCTCCGCGCTTAGGGATCATCGTTCACTCAGAGAAGCCGCGGGCGCCGCATGACCCGCAGCCAGGAGGAGCCAACATGGACGACGCCTCGATCGACCTGCAGCGCGCCGCGCGCGAGGCGGCCTATTCGATGCCGCTGGAAGAGATCAATCCGGGCGACCCGGAACTGTTCCGCACCGACACCATGTGGCCCTACTTCGAGCGGCTGCGGAAGGAGGACCCGGTGCACTGGGCCGTGTCGTCCTATGACGACGTGGGCGGTTACTGGTCGGTGACCAAGTACAACGACATCATGGCCGTGGACACGAACCACGAAGTGTTCTCGTCCGAGCCGACCATCGTCCTGCCCGACCCGGCCGACGATTTCCGGCTGCCGATGTTCATCGCCATGGACCAGCCGAAGCACGACGTGCAACGCAAGACGGTCCAGCCGATCGTGGCGCCCAATCACCTGGCCTATCTCGAGCCGATCATCCGCGAACGCGCCGGCAAGATCCTCGACGACCTGCCGATCGGCGAGGAGATCGACTGGGTCGACAAGGTGTCTATCGAGCTCACCACCATGACCCTGGCGACGCTCTTCGACTTCCCGTGGGAGGACCGCCGCAAGCTGACCTTCTGGTCCGACGTGGCCACCTCGGCGCCGGAGAGCGGCATCCTCGGCACCACTGATCGCGAAGAGCACGAGCAGCGGCGTCGCCAGACCCTGTTCGAGTGCGTCGACTACTTCATGCGGCTGTGGAACGAGCGGGTGAACGCCCCGCCGCGGCCGGACCTGATCTCGATGCTGGCCCATGGCGAGTCCACGCGGAACATGGACCGCATGGAGTACCTGGGGAACCTGATCCTGCTGATCGTCGGCGGCAACGACACCACCCGCAACACGATCTCCGGCTCGATCCTGGCCCTGCACCAGAACCCCGATCAGGACCGCCTTCTGCGGTCCGATCCCAGCCTGATCCCCAACATGGTCTCCGAGACCATCCGCTGGCAGACGCCGCTGGCCTACATGCGCCGGACCGCCAAGCAGGACTTCGAGCTGGGCGGCAAGACCATCAAGGCCGGCGACAAGGTGGCCATGTGGTACGTTTCGGGCAACCGCGACGAGGAAGTCATCGAGCGGCCCAACGACTACTGGATCCAGCGGCCGAACGTGCGCCGGCACCTGTCGTTCGGCTTCGGCATCCACCGCTGCGTCGGCAACCGCTTGGCCGAGCTGCAGCTGAAGATCATCTGGGAAGAGATCCTCGCCCGCTTCCCGCGGATCGAGGTGGTGGGGCCGCCCAAGCGGGTCTACTCGTCCTTCGTGAAGGGCTACGAGCACCTGCCGGTGGTGATCCCCACCCGAAACTGACCCTCGGGCTTTGGCCGGCGGCCCCCCGCCGCCGGCTCGCCGCGATTGACGGGTCGTTCGCCGAGGGCTTCCATCCCCCCCGCCTTTGAGGCGGAGGAAACCCCATGACCAAGACACCCATTTTCGCCCTTGCAGCCGCGGTCGCGGCCCTGGGCGCGTCGGCCCATGCGGCGGAAAGCCTGTCGGCCCACCTGACCGGCGCCGGGAAGGACCCGGACGGCCAGGGGCACGCCACCTTCCAGATCGATCCCGCCAAGAGCGAGGTCTGCTACACCCTGATGGTGGAGAACATCGCCGTCGCCACCGCCGCCCACATCCACAAGGGCGCTGAGGGCGAGAACGGCCCGCCGGTGGTCCCGCTGACCAAGCCGGACGCCGACGGCCGCAGTTCAGGCTGCGCCACGGCCGACAAGGCGGTGGTGGACGCCATCCTGGCGAACCCGGCGGGCTACTACGTCAATGTCCACAACGCCGAGTTCCCGCCCGGCGCCATCCGCGGTCAGCTCTCGAGATAGCGCGCGCCATCAGATCCGGCGCACCAGCTTCTGGGTCTGGGCGAGTTCGACCCCCACCTGTTCAGCAAACCTCAGGGCGTCGGCGACGATCGGAAATGTCGCCGCCGCCGGCGTGGCGATGCCGGCATACCGCACATCGACTGTAGGGAGGTTCACCTGCACCAGCGAGCCGGCGGCGAGATAGGGCTCGGCCTCGAACGCCGGCAGCCGGATCGTCGCCCGCCCCGCCAGCACCAGGGGCATGAACGGCTCGTAGTCGCTGAGCTCATAGCGCGGCCCCTGGGCCGAGACCGCCACCGCGCCAAAGCGGGCCTGGCCGGTGAAGTAGGCGTTGCGCGGTCCGGCGTTGGCGAACTGCAGGAAGAGCTCAGGCGTGACCGCCGCCTCCTTGGCCAGCGGGTGGTGAGGCGCGGCCACGGCGACGCCGAATGTGGTGAGGGCCGGCGCGACCACCTGGCCGTCGCTGGCCACAGCATCGTCCGCGACACAGAAGATCACGTCGAGTTCGCGGGCGCGGAGGGCGGGCAGGAGCCGGTGGCGATCGCCGACCTCGAGCCGGATGTTGAGCTGCGGTCGGTCGCCGACAAGGGCGGCGAGCAGGCGGGGGGCAAAGGCGCGCTTCAGTTCCGGCCCGCAGCCGATCCGCAGCAGGCTCGAAGGGCCGCCGGCCGCCAGCTGCGCGGCCTGTTCGAGGATGTCGGCCTGTTCGATCACCCGGCGCGCCTGGTCGACGACAAGCTGGCCAAAGGGCGTCAGCTGGGCGCCCCCGGCGGTGCGGAAGAAGATGCGCCCCCGCAGTTCATCCTCCAGGCGCGCAATGTTCTTGGAGAGATTGGGCTGCGACACGCCCAAAGCCCGCGCCGCCCGCGCGAAACTGCCGTGTTCGCCAATGGCGAGTACCTGACGGAGCGTCCGGATGTTCACGGCGGCTGATAACCAGCAGTTATCGCGGCGTGCAATCCTGCGACGCTTCTCGCGAGAACGCCGCTCACCCAAAATGGTGAACGGCAAGACGGGCGTCAACGCCAGACGCCCGCGGGGGAATGAGGCCGTCCTTGCACGAGTTCATCACTGGTGAGCAGATCCGCGCCGCCCGGGCGCTGGTGCGTCTGGAGCAGGCCGAACTCGCCCGGCGCACCGGGCTCAGCCTTGAGACCATAAAGCGGCTGGAACGCACCCGGGGCCGGGTGGAAGCCCATGCAAGCACCCTGCGCGCCCTGCGGGAGACCTTCGAGGGCCTGGGCGTGCGGCTGATCTGGCGCTTCGACGGCGCCGTGGGCGTGGGCCTGGCGCCGCCCCCCGGCACGGCGCGGCCCGCCTTCGCGCCGGCGGGCGTCTGACCCCGGAACCGCCTTCTTCAGGGCGACGACACCCGCGTCAGGGCCGCCACAAGTTCGTCGAGGACAATGGGCTTGGCGATGAGGCCGTCCATACCGGCCTGGACATACTCCTCGGACTGATGAGCCATGGCGTTGGCGGTCAGGGCGTAGATAGGCGTGCGCCCAGCCCCTTCCTGAGCCTCGCGGGCGCGGATCATGGACGTGGCGGTGGGACCGTCGACGCCGGGCATCTGGACGTCCATGAGGATCAGGTCGAACGGCTCTTCGGACCAGCGCTCCACCGCCGCCGCGCCGTCAGACACCACCACCGGCTGCACGCCGAGCTGATCCAGGATCGTACGGATCACGAGCTGATTGGTGGGATTATCCTCCGCCACCAGGACACGCAGGGGCGGCAGCGCCGAGCCGTCGACCTGAGGGGCCTCCTCGGGCGCGGGGGCCTGGGCGGCGATGCGCGGCAGCGGAAGCTCCAGGCTGAACCGCGTGCCCTGCCCCAAGACGCTTTCCACCGTGATGTCGCCCCCCATCATCCGGGCCAGGTTCTGGGAGATCGATAGCCCCAGGCCGGTGCCGCCGAACTGGCGGGTGGTGGTGGCGTCGGCCTGTTCAAACGGGCGGAAGATGTTCGCGAGCTTCTCCGGCGGGATGCCGACGCCGGTATCGTCCACCGCCACCTTAAGGCGCGACCCGCTCCGCCGGACGGTGATCTCCACCGCCCCGGCGTTCGTGAACTTGATGGCGTTGGAGATCAGGTTGTTGAGGATCTGCCGGATGCGCAGGGCGTCGCCCCGGTAGCGACCCTGGGCCCGCTCGTCGATGTGCAGCCGGAACTCCAGGCCCTTCTGCAGCGCCAAGGCCCCAAAGGTGCGATGGACGGCGCCCACCACATCCTCGAGATCGAACTCGGCGTCCTCCAGGACCATGCGGCCCGCCTCGATCTTTGAGAGGTCGAGGAGGTCGTTGAGGATGGCCAGCAGGGCCTCGCCCGACTCCCGGATGACCGCCAGTCGCTCCTTCTGCTTGGGCGGCAACTCGTCGGCGGCCATGGCCTGGGCCATGCCGAGGACGCCGTTTAGCGGCGTGCGGATCTCGTGGCTCATGGCGGCGAGGAAACCGCTCTTGGCGAGGTTGGCGGCGTTCGCCTCGGCCAGCGCCTGCGCCAGGGCCGCCTCGGTGCGGCGATGCTCGGAGACATCGCGCACGATGGCGGTGAAGAGCAGGCCCCGCGGCGAGATCAGCTTGGAGAGCCCGACCTCCAGCGTGACCAACTCGCCGTCCTTGCGCCGCCCCTCCACAGGGCCGCGCCCCAGCATCCGGCGGCTCACCTGGCGGCCCGCGGCGAACTTGGCCACGTGGGCGCGGTGCGCCTCGTGGGCCTCCTGGGGGATCAGGACGTCGAGCGTACGGCCGACGATCTCGCCAGCGGTGTAGCCGAAGATGGCCTCGGCGCCCTTGGAGAAGACCAGGATGCGCAGGTCGGCGTCCGCGACGATCACCCCTTCCGAGGAGATGTTGAGGATGCTGGTGAGAATGTCCTCCAGCCGGTCCGGCAGGCCGGCCTTGAGAGCGATGGAGCGGCGCAGGACGGCGCGGGCGCTCGACAGCCGCGCCGCCGCAACGTCCCGCAGGGTGGTCCGCAGACGCGGCCGGCTTGAGACGGTCACGACGACAGGCCCTCAGAACGCGTATCAGCCGCGCGCCGGGCGCTGGCCGCACAGAGGGTGTCGCGGCAGGCGGCGGCGAGCGAGCAGGCGCCGCCCGCCGGACCGCGCCGCGCCCGCGGCGGAAAGGCCTGGAGATCACGCATGATACACAGGAGCCCGAGGGCGCCCGAGACGGTGAGCCGTTCCGGGTGGAAGCCGTCCTTCAGCGCCGGCTCCTCGGCCAGGGCCTCGTCATCGGCGGCGAACCGGCCGCAGCATAGGGTCCAATCACGGAACTGCCGGGCCGCGACGGGCCGGCTCTCGATGACCCTCAAGGCTTCGTGGCGGGGATCGCTGCTGATGGCGCCATAGATCTGCTGCACCGCCGGCTTCGGCCCCTCCAGCGCCTGAAGGAAGGCGCCTTCGCAGGCGAAAAGCGCGCCGGTGACGCCCAGCGCATCATTCTGGC
This sequence comes from Phenylobacterium composti DSM 19425, assembly GCF_059568645.1. Classification (NCBI taxonomy): domain Bacteria; kingdom Pseudomonadati; phylum Pseudomonadota; class Alphaproteobacteria; order Caulobacterales; family Caulobacteraceae; genus Phenylobacterium; species Phenylobacterium composti. Next base: position 308,707 of record NZ_JCANTT010000013.1, read on the forward strand.
GGGCGGAGAGTGCGATGTTGTCCAGCAGCGGCTTCATCCGGTCCGCGACCGAGGCCTTCACCCGGCTCGCATAGATCAGGCGGTGCAGCGGCGCCCCGCCGGCGCCGACCGGCGAGGCGGGCGCACGGGCTGACACGGGCGCGGGCGGCGGCCCGTGAGCGCGGCCCTGCGCCCGGCAGATTCCCACCGCTCCGTCCTCGCCCACGTCGAAAGTGACGCCGAACCCGGCGAAAGCAGTGAGGATCGCGTCCATGGTCCGGCCCTTGGCGTCCACCTCGCCGCGGATCCGTTCAAGCCGCTTGATGGTCTCCACGCTGAGGCCGCTGGCCTGGGCGAGCTCGGTCTGCTCGATGCGCGCCAACGCCCGCGCCGCCCGGATTTGCTCGCCGGTCAGACGAAGCGAATGAAGCGGCATCTTTCCTCCAATCAACGCCAATACACTCTAGGCCAAAAACAACCCCTCAGGCGCACCAAGGCTCTCATTGTAGGGTATTATTGAACCTCGTGGCCGGTAGAGTTATTCAACTTTCAGGCAACTCATCTCCAAACGCCAAAACAGATAACGTCGATATAGAGTTGTTAACCTGATTCATCAGATCAAGTATTTCATCTGCACTACCTGCCCGACATCCGGTCGTGAAGGGCGCAGAGCGGGCGAGCCGAAGGCTCGAAGGGCTCAGGGAGGACGGCTTGTCGATTGCGTCCGCGGCGCCTTACCGCGCCCCGCAGGCGAAGATCATGGTCGTCGACGACTCCGCGGTGGTCCGTGGACTGATCGCCCGCCAGATCTCGGAGGACAGCCGGTTCGAGGTGGTCGCCACCGCCTCCAATGGCGAGATCGCCCTGCGCGAACTCGACCGTCGCCACATCGACCTCGTGGTGCTCGATGTCGAGATGCCGGTGATGGACGGCCTTGCCGCCCTGAAGGAGATGATCGCCCGCCGGCCGGACCTGCGGGTGGTGATGGTCTCCACGCTCACCCGCCGCAACGCGGAGATCAGTCTGAAGGCCCTGCAGCTCGGCGCCGCGGACTATGTGACCAAGCCCGAGACCGGGATCGCGGGCGCCGAGGCCTTCCGCCGGGAACTGCTCGCCAAGCTCGAAAGCCTGATTTCCACCGCGCCGCCGCCCCGGGCCGCGCGCCCGGCCCCCCGCACAGTTCCGCCGCCGCGGCGAGCCAGCCTTCGGGCCAGGCCTCAGGTCCTGGCCATCGGCGCCTCAACCGGCGGCCCGCCCGCCCTGCTGCAGCTGTTCGAGACGCTCAAGGGCTCGGCCCCCCAGCCGATCCTCCTGACCCAGCACATGCCGGCCACCTTCACGGCGCTGCTCGCCGAGCAGCTGAGCCGGGCGGGCGACCGCCCTTGCGCAGAGGCCCGTGACGGCGCGCCCATCGAGCCGGGCCGCTGCTATGTGGCTCCAGGCGGCTGGCATATGACGGTCGCTCGGGACGGCGCCTTGTCGGTGATCCGCCTGAACCAGGACCCGCCCGAGAACTTCTGCCGTCCCGCCGTGGACCCGATGCTGCGCAGCGCCGCCGAGGTCTATGGCGCCGGCGTGCTGGCGGTGATCCTCACCGGCATGGGCGCCGATGGCGCGGCCGGCTGCGAGGCGGTGGCTCGGGCCGGCGGGCGCTTCATCGTTCAGGACGAGGCGACCAGCGTGGTTTGGGGCATGCCCGGCGCCGCCGCCGCCACCGGCCTTGCCGAAGCGGTCCTGCCCCTGCCGGAGATCGGCCCCTGGCTGCGGCGGGTGACGGAGGGCGGTGCATGACCCCTGCAGACTTCGAGCACTTCCGCGCCCTGGTGCGTCGCCGCTCGGGCCTCGCCCTCACCGCCGACAAGGACTACCTGGTGAGCAGCCGGCTGGCCCCCATCGCCCGCGCCGAGGGCCTGGACGTGGGCGGCCTGCTGGCCCGCCTGCGTCTCGGCGCGTCTGAAGGCCTGATCCGGCGGTGCGTGAACGCGATGGCGACGCACGAGTCCTTCTTCTTCCGCGACGGCACGCCCTTCGACCTGCTGTCGCGAGAGGTCCTGCCCCAACTGCTGAACGCCCGGGCCGCGCGGCGGACCTTACGCATCTGGTGCGCGGCCTGCTCGAGCGGCCAGGAGCCCTACTCCGTCGCCATGGTGCTGCAGGAGCACGGCGCCCAGCTCGCGGGCTGGAATGTGCAGATCATCGCCACGGACATGTCCGAGGAGATCCTCGCCAAGGCCCGGGCCGGCCTCTACAGCGAGTTCGAGGTGCGGCGGGGCCTGTCGGAACAGCGCCTCAACCGCTGGTTCACGGCGGAAGGCCGCGGCTGGCGCATCTCGCCGACCCTCCAGCAGATGGTGGAGTTCCGGCCGCACAATCTGCTGCACGGCGCGGGCGGGCTCGGCGTCTTCGACGTGATCTTCTGCCGGAATGTGCTGATCTACTTCGAGGTGGAGCAGAAACGGGCGATCCTCACGGACCTCGCCCGGGCCCTGACGAGCGACGGGGCGCTGTTCCTCGGCAGCGCCGAGACGGTGCTGGGCGTCACCGAGGCGTTCCAGCTGACGCCGGGCGTCGCGGGCCTCTTCCGCCCGGTCCGCGGCGGCGAGCCGCTGGCGCGCAGCGCCTAGCCCAAAACGAAACGCCCCGCCGGGCGGCGCCGCCCGGCGGGGCCTCGAGGCCTGGCGCGCCCCCCCGGCTCACGCCTTCATGAAGGCCTCGATCTCCGCGCGCAGGGCGTCCAATTGCGCCGCCTTTTCAGCCAGGGCGTTGGTGGCCTGCAGCATCTCGGCGGCGGCCTGGGAGTTCTCGGCCGCCGCCTGGGTGACCCCGGAAATGTTCGAGGAGACCTCCCGCGTGCCGCCCGCCGCCTCCTGGACGTTGCGGGTGATCTCCTGGGTCGCGGCCCCTTGCTCCTCCACCGCGCTGGCGATGGCCGAGGAGGCCTCGTTGGCCTGCTCGATGGTGCGGCGAATGCTTTCGATGGCCGAAACCGCGGCTTGGCTGGCCTTCTGGATCGAGCCGATCTGATCGGCGATCTGCTTGGTCGCCTTGGCGGTCTGGTCGGCCAGGTTCTTCACTTCCGAGGCCACCACCGCGAAGCCCTTGCCGGCCTCGCCCGCGCGGGCGGACTCGATGGTGGCGTTGAGGGCCAGCAGCTTGGTCTGGGAAGCGATCTCCTGGATCAGCCCCACGACCTCACCGACCCGTTCGGCGGAATCGGCCAGCCCCCGCATGGTTTCGTCGGTGGCCAGCGCCTCCTCCACCGCCTGACGAGCGATCTGCGAGGACTGCTCCACCTGACGGGTGATCTCCTGGATAGAGGCCGACAGCTCCTCGGCGGCCGAGGCCACCGTCTGGACGTTGGAGGACGCCTCGTCGGACGCCGCCGCCACGGCGGCCGCCTGGTTGGAGGTCTGCTCGGAGCTGGCGGCCATGGCGTTGGCCATGCCGCGCATGCGTTCGGCCGACTGGGCCACCTCCTGGCTGAAGACGTTGACCCGGCCAATGAAGCGCATCTGCTCGGTGATGACATTCCAGCTCAGCATGACGCCGAGGTAGTCGCCGGCGCGGTTGCGCAACGCCTGGACATTGAGGTCGAGGATCTCGTCCCCCAGCTGAATGGACGCCCGGTGCGGCAGGTTGTTCGGATCGGCGAGCAGCCGCCGCTGCATGGACGGGTTCTTGTGGAAGACGTCGATGCTCTCGCCCACCAGGCGGTCGGCAGACACCGGCAGCAGGTGCTGGAGCCCGCGGAGGGTCTCCACGGTGCGGCTGTTCACATAGGTGATGCGGAAGTCGACCGGATCACAGACCAGGACATTGAACGGCGCCTGGTCGAGGACGCGGGTCAGGCGTTCGTTCTCCTGCTCCCGACGCACCTGTTCGGTGATGTCGGTGGCGTACTTGACCACCTTCACCGGCCGCTGGTGGCGATCGAGGATCGGATTGTAGCTGGCGTGTATCCAGACCTCGCGGCCGTCCCTGCCGATCCGCCGGTAGCGCCCAGCGTCAAATTCCCCGCGGCCGAGCCGGTCCCAGAACGCGCGATACTCCGGGCCTGGCCGCTCGTCCGGATGGACGAACATGCTGTGGTGGCGGCCCTGGATCTCGTCGAGGCGATAACCCAGGGCGGTCAGGAAATTCTCGTTGGCCGTGATGATCGTGCCGTCGAGCTCGAACTGGATCACCGCCTGGACGCGGTCGATGGCTGCGAGCTGCCCCCGCAGTTCGTCCAGTTCGGCGTCCGAGATCTGCGGCGTAGGCAAGGCGTGGGCGACGTTGGTGCGGGTCATGGCGGCCTCTGGATTTGGCTGAGATGCGGATGGGCCGGCGGCGACGCCCGCCCGGCGGCCGAGCACGTCCTGGCGCGCGGACTCGGCGAGCGCGCCGGCCTCGGCGATGTCGGCTTCGTCGGCGCCCAGTTCGCGCAGGGTCTCGGCCAGATGACGCACTACGGCGTCGAAATGGACGTCATCGAGCCCGACCCGCACAAGACGGCCGTGGCTGGCGGTCAGACCGGGGCCGGAATAGGCGTTCGGCCAGCCCATCAGCATGGTCAGGAAGGCGGTCTGGGCCCGGCTCTGCCGCTGGATGTCGACGCCCTCGAAGAACCGGACCACCAGCGGGTCGGCAAGCAGCTTGCGGTAGAAGATGTCCACCGCCGTCTCGACAGCGGGCGCCCCGCCCAGGCGTTCGAAGAGGCTGGCGTCCCGTGATCGGCGCGCGGCCGTGCTTTTGCCCATGATCATTCCCCCTGCGCGACTTCGTGACGGTTGGTCGGCTCGACCTCGGCGAGGGCGCCGCGAGCGGGGGTGTGGCGACCGAGCGCCAGGACCTCCTCGATCTGCAGGACCAGCAACAGCTCGCTTTCGAGACGGTAGAGCCCGCTGCACAGGCCGCGCCAGGCCGGCGAGAGCGTGGCCGGCGGCCCCTCGTGGAGCGTGGCTGGCAGCCAGAGGACGTCGCCCACATCGTCCACGACCAGGGCGTAGAGCTCGCTGCGCCACTCGACGATGACGCACATGAAAGGCTCGCCCGGGGCGCGCGCCGCCATGCCGAGGCGGCGGCGCATGTCGATGGCGGTGACGATGCGCCCCCGCAGATTGAGCGAGCCTGCGACGTCGGGCGGCGCCAGGGGGATGCGGTGGATGGCGGTCTCGGCGATCACGTCCTGGACCTGCAGGACCGGAATGCCGAAGCCCTGGGTTCCGATGCGGACGGAGACCAGGCCTTCCGCGGCTCCGGCGCCATTGGTGCGAATGCTCATGCCGCGCCCCTCACCGGCCCAAGCGCCGCCTCCACGGCGGCCAGCAGGGACGAGCCCTCGGCCGCGCCGCCGCCGGCCCCGAGGGCGAGGCTGAGGAGCGGCGTGTCGCGCCAGGCTTCGGCCCGGCTCATGACCCTGGCGAAGGCGCGCGGATCGGCTTCTGCCCCGCCGATGTCGGCCAGGATCAGGTGGTAACGCTCGCCGGCCTCATGCCGCGCCAGGGCCGCCTCGGCGTGCTCCGCCACCGCCACCTCGTAGCCCGCCCGGGTCAGCAGGGGCGCGAGCAGCAGCTTGGAGAACGGGCTTGGGTCGATGATCAGCAGGCGCTGGGCGGGAAGCGCCTCCAGCAGAGATGATCCCGCCTGCCCTTGCCCGGGCTCATCGTCGTTGGCGGCGCGTCGCCAGAAGTAGTCCACGTCGATGAGTTCGGTGGCCCGCTCGCCCAGGATCAGGCTGCCGAGGGCCCCGTCGCGCCCCGCTCCGAGATCAGCGGTCATGTCGCCGTCGACGATGTCGACGATCTCGTCCACCAGCAGGCCGGCGACCCGGTCATCACGCGCGAAGACCAGCAGCGGGCGTCGGCCCGGCCCTTCCCAGGCCTCCACAGGCCGGCCGTCGACGCCCACCACCGGCATCAGGCGGCCGCGGCACTGGATGACCGTACGGCCATCGACCCGCTCCAGCTGGTCGGCGGAGATGTCCTCGATGCGCGAAACGGCGCCCAGGCGGGCGGCCTTGGGCGAACCGCTGGCCGCGCGAAACACCAGGAGCGCCTCTTGGGCGCCGGTCTCCCGGACCGCGCCAGCCGCCTCCATCGCCTGAGTTCCGGCGCCCTGCCCCGCCACAGCCTCCTGGGAGATGCCCTTGGGATCGAGGATCAGGATGACCGCCCCGTCGCCGAGGATGGTGGCGCCGGAATAGAGCTTGAGGTGGCGCAGCACCGTGGCCACCGGCTTGACCACGATCTCCTCGGTGTCGAACACCCGGTCGACGATCACCCCGAACTCGAAGGCGCCCACCCGGGCGACGACGATGCAGGGCTCGCCCGCGGCCTCGTCCACGGGCTCGAGCTGAAGCAGCTGCTGGAGCGAGACGAGGGGCAGGAGGCGATCCCGCAGCCGGAGCACCGCCGCCCCGTCGATATGCTCGATGGCCCGCCCCGAGGCGCCGCTGGCGCTGACCAGCTCCACGAGGGCCGATTGCGGCAGGGCGAAGCGCTCACCGCAGCATTCCACGATCAGGGCCGAGACGATGGTCAGGGTCAGCGGGATGCGGATCACGAACCGCGAGCCCTGCCCTTCCACCGAGGAGACCTCGATGGAGCCGCCGATCTTCTCGATGTTGGTGCGGACCACGTCCATGCCGACGCCGCGGCCGGAGACGTTGGTGACCTCGGCGGCCGTGGAGAAGCCCGGCAAGAAGATCAGCTGGCGGGCCTCGGCGTCGCTCATCTGCTCGCCTGGGCCGCCGTGATCAGGCCCGACGCCAAGGCCTTGGCGCGAATCTTCTCCGAGGAGAGGCCGCGACCGTCGTCGGCGACCTCGATGACGATGGCTCCGCCTTCATGCCGGGCGTGGAGGGAGATGGTCCCCACCTCGGGCTTGCCCGCGGCGCAGCGGACGTCCGGGGGCTCCAGGCCATGGTCCGCGGCGTTGCGGATCATGTGGGTGAGCGGGTCCTTGATGAGCTCCAGCACCTGCCGGTCGAGTTCGGTCTCCTGCCCGGACATGGACAGCTCGATGCGCTTGCCCAGCTCCTGGGCGAGGTCGCGCACCAGGCGCGGCAGCTTGGCCCAGGCCCCGCTGATCGGCTGCATGCGGGTGGTCATCACCCCTTCCTGCAGCTCGCTCGTCACCTGATTGAGCCGGTTGAGCGGTGCGGCGAAGGGGCTCTCCGGCTCCAGCCTGAGGGTCTGGATGAGCTGGTTGCGGATGAGCACCAGCTCGCTCACCACGGTCATCAGGTGTTCCAGGACGTCCACCGACACGCGGATCGTCTGGGGCGCGGCCTCCACGCTGACGGGCTCCGTCGGGGCTGACGTCTGGACGATCGCGGGCGCCGCCGCCTCCTGCGCGACGGGCTCGGGCGCCTCGGCCGCGGGCGCCGGTCGAAGCGCCGCCTGGCGGAGGGCCTCGACGGCGGCAGCCGGCGCGTCCAGCTGGACCAGGGCCTCGGCGACCCGGTCGAAACAGGCCGCAGCCCAGGCGACATCCTGGCCCGCCTCGCCCAGGACACAGGCGAAGGGCTCGGCGGCCTCGCCCCTGCGAGCGAGCGCCACGAGGCCGTCGCGGACGGCGCCGTGCAGCCTGTCCCACTCCTGGCCCGAAAGCGCCGGTTCGGCGAGCAGGCCCGGCAGGACCATCTCCACCGCCGCATCGACGGCCGCCTCGCCGCCCAGTTGCTGAAGGAGCGACGCGCCTGCGGTGATCGGCTCCGGATCATCCGCCGGGGGCTGTTCGGTCGGGCCGCCCGCGCCCTGGTCCCGGCCGGCCAGCACGGCCTCCAGCCGGGCGATCAGGGCCGTATCGTCGCCGTCGGGTTCGGCTCCGGTGGCGGCGAGGCCGTCGGTCAGGGCGCGGATCACATCGACCGTTTCGAGGATCGCGGACACCGCCTCGGGCGTCACCGCCAGCTCCCCGTCGCGGAAGGCGCCCAGCACGTTCTCCGCGGCGTGGGCCAGGCCCTGGAGACGAGAGAGGCCCAGGAAGCCGCACGTCCCCTTGATGGTGTGGACCAGGCGGAAGATGCCGCTCAGGACTTCGGGATCATCAGGTCGCTGCTCGAAGCGAACCAGCTCGCTGTCGAGCGCTTCCAGCCCCTCGCGCGTCTCGGCGATGAAGTCGCCCACCAGGTCGTCCACGGCTTCGCTCGGCCCGCTTAGTGACTGTGCTTCGACCTGAAGTTCTAGATGTAATGGTTAATCAGTCGATAATTTCAGAACGCTTCCACCTCCACACTTGGATCAACCATTGCCGACATTTTGACTAACTCGATCAATTATCCGTCAGAGATTTTATCTTACACATTTGGATGCAGCTCAAAACACCCAACGTGCATTTTCATAAACAAATTACACTTCATGCATACTCCAGACCACTTGCGCCAAGTTACGCTTTGTTAGCCAAGTCGCCATGATCCCTTAAGCCGCGCAACCGTCTGCGTTGCGCGCAGGGGGGAAGAGATGGCGGTCGACAAGTCGATGAACGTCTTGGTCGTCGACGACTACAAGACGATGGTGCGGATCGTACGCGGGCTCCTGGGAGAGCTCGGCTTCAGGAACATCGACGACGCCACGGATGGGCCGTCGGCGCTGAACCTGATCCGGTCAAAGGACTACGGGCTCATCCTTTCCGACTGGAACATGTCGCCGATGACCGGCCTGGACCTTCTCAAGGCGGTGCGGGCCGATCCCCGCACCCGGGCTACGCCCTTCGTCATGGTGACCGCCGAGGCCAAGACCGAGAACGTCATGGCGGCCCGGCAGGCCGGGGTGAACAACTACATCATCAAGCCCTTCAACCTCGCCGTGCTGCGCCAGAAGCTCACCTCCGTCCTGGGGGAGCTCTAGGCATGGGCGCCGGCGAACCGCGCCAGATCATCGCCGGCATGCGCCGGGACATCGAGATGGCCGCCGAGGCCCTGCTCACCGCCGCCGAACACGGGCTGCAGGACGTGAAGGCCGCCCGCGACGGCAGCCCCGCCGCGCTGGATCGCCTGGAAGCCAAGCTCTGCGCCATCCTGGAAGCCTGCGCGTTCCAGGATCTGGTGGGGCAGCGGCTCAGCCAGCTGGAGGCGGCGCTGGGCGCGGCCGCGGGCGGGCCGCCGCTGCAGCTGGACGGCGGCCTGCTGAACGGCCCCGCCCCGCCCGGCCAGGGGCTGGACCAGGCCGCCATCGACGCCCTGCTCGGGCCGGGGGACTAGCGCCTGGGGACCCGCCCGATGCTCAGCTCTCCGCACCGGATCGATCTGCGCAACACGCGGGTGCTCGTCGTTGACGACAATGCCCAGTCGCTCGAGCTCATCTCGCAGATCCTGATGGGGTTCAGCGTCAACCAGATCGTCAGCTGTCGCTCGCCCGCCGAGGGCTGGGCCGAGGTCACCAGCCGCCGCTACGACCTGATCCTGATCGACCACGACATGCCGGACGAGGACGGCGTCTCACTGACCCGGCGGATCCGCCGCGACGGCGAGCACGCCAATGTCACGGCGCCCGTCATCCTGCTGAGCGGCCATACGCCCGTAGAGTGGGTGAACGAGGCCCGCGACGCCGGGGCGAACCTGGTGGTGAAGAAGCCCATCGCGCCGGCGGTCCTGCTGGCCCGGATCGTCTGGCTGGCCCGCACCTCCCGGGAGTTCGTCACCAGCGCCAGCTACTGCGGCCCGGACCGGCGGTTCCGCCGGGGCCCGCCGCCAGCGGACATCGGCGAGCGCCGGGCGCCGCTGCGGGCTGTGGCCGACACCCCGGAACGCACCATGTCGCAGGACGATGTCGACGCCCTGTTCGGATAGGAAGAGACCGCCATGAGCGCCCGCGTGTTCACGCCCGAGAACCGGCTGGCCAAGGTGCTGGCCTCGCTGGAGGGCAAGACCGAGGCCGAACTGGTGGGGGCGGCGGAAGCGCGCGTCGCCCGGCTGGAGGCCGTCATCCACGACTATGTGAAGGAGAAGCTGGCCCGGCTGCTGGACTATGCGCGGATGGGGGAAGAGGCCCTGTTCGCCGAGTGCCGCGACCTGGGAGCCCAGGCCAACGACATCGCCGAGGTCGCCAGCGCCGCCGGCCTCACCGCCATCGGCGAGGTGGCCCGCGGCATCGGCGCCATGGTGGACAGCCTGATCCGCCGGGGCGTCTGGCACACCGACGCCCTGCGCCTGCACCTCGACGCCCTGGTCCTGCTCAACCAGCGCTCAGGCGCCAATGACGCTGACGACGCCATCATGCTGGAGCGCCTGCGCGGCATGCGCAGCGCCATCGGCGCGCTCGAGTGACCGACTAGGGCGTCAGAGCCCCAGCACCATCTTGGCCATGATGTTGTGCTGGATCTCGTTGGACCCGGCGTAGATCGAGGTCTTGCGGTAGTTGAAGTACTGCGGCGCCACCGTGCCGGCGTAGTCGGGACCGGCCCGGAAGACGTTGGTGTCGCCGTTCAGGTGGGCCCAGGTGTCGCGCACGAAGGGCTGGGCGTAGATGCCGGCGGCCTCCAGGGCGAGCTCGGTGATCGCCTGCTGCATCTGGCTGCCTTCCAACTTCAGCATGGACGAGACGGCGCCCATGGCCTCGCCATTGGCGCGGCCGGCGAAGATGCGCAGCTCGGTGGCGTTGAGGGCCTCCACCTTGATCTCCACCTCGGCGAGCTTTCGCCGAAAGTCCGGGTCGCTCATCATTGAGCCCCCGCGGTCGGAGCGTTCCAGGCTGGCGATCTTGCGCACCTTGCGCAGCTGGTTCTGCAGGCCCGGGGCGTAGGCGTTGCCGCGCTCGAACTGCAGCAGGTACTTGGCGTAGGTCCAGCCCTCGCCCTCCTTGCCGATCCGGTTGGCCACCGGCACGCGGACATTGTCGAAGAAGGTCTCGTTGATCTCCTGCTCGCCCTCGGCGGGGCCATCGAGCGTGGGGATCGGCCGGATGGTGATGCCCGGCGTCTTCATGTCGATCAGCAGGAAGCTGATGCCCTTCTGCCGGATTTCCTCGTTGGACGTTCGCACCAGACAGAACATCCAGTCGGCCCACTGGGCCAGGGTCGTCCAGGTCTTGGAGCCGTTCAGCACATAGTAGTCGCCGTCGCGCTCGGCCTTCAGCGACAGCGAGGCGAGGTCCGATCCCGAGCCCGGCTCGGAATAGCCCTGGCACCACCACACGTCGGTGGTGAGAATCTTCGGCAGGTGCTGCTTCTTCTGCTCCTCGGTGCCGAAGGCCATGACCACGGGGGCGCACATCTTCAGCCCCATGTTCGAGGTCGAAGGCGCGCCGGCCAGGGCCATCTCCATGTCGAAGATGTACTTCTTGCTGAGGCTCCAGCCGGTGCCGCCGTACTCCACCGGCCAGTCGGGGGCGATCCAGCCCTTGGCGCCCAACCGCTTCAGCCAGCGGACCTGGCTTTCCTTGTCGAGGTAGCCGTTCTTGGACTGCGCCATTCGGGCGCGCATGTCCTCGTCATAGGCCTCGGCGATGAACGCGCGGACCTCCTCGCGGAAGGCGAGGTCCTCGGGGGAGAAATCCAGGTCCATGGCTTCAGGTCACTCCACGCCGTCGAGGTATTCGAGCTCCGGGCGGCCGGCCAGGAACGTGGCGAACTTCGCCCCCGCGGCCTTGAAATACTCGGTCCCGCCGTGATGGGTCAGGGCGTCCTGATCCTTGTAGAGCTCCAGGACCTTGTAGACGTTCGGCTCGGTCCGGCTCTTGGTGAGCTGATAGGCGATGTTGCCCGGCTCGTTGGCGCGCACCTGCTTGGCCAGTTCGGTGAAGAAGGCCTCGAACTCGGGGCCCTTGCCTTCCTGGATAGGCAGTTTCGCGATCACGCCGATGGTCATAGGAGCTCCTCCCAACACTTGTTTGAATCGACGGTAGGCGTCGCAGGCCGCCCGGGCAAGGCCCACGTCAGTCCAGCAGGCGCGCCAAGGCGGGGGTGACGGTCTCGGACCAGCCCCCTGGCGTCCGACGCACGATGAGCGCCGCAATCCCGTGGGCCTCGGCGAAGGCCTCGGCGCGGGCGCCCAGCACCATCAGCGCCGTGCAGAGCGCATCGGCATGCATGCATGAGGCGTGCAGCACGCTCACCGCCGCCATCTCCTCCGGAACCGGCCCCCCGGAGGTCGGGTCCAGGGTGTGACTGTACTTGCGGTCCTCGACGGTGAAGCTGCGCCGCCAGTCTCCGGAGGTCGCGACGGACAGGCCATGCAGGGCCACCAGCACCGGCGGCTCAGGAAGGTCAGCGCCCGGCGGACGCTCGATCTCGACCCACCAGGGCTCGCCGTCGCCCTTTACCCCGCCGCCGCGCAGCTCCCCGCCGATCTCCAGCAGGATGTCGCGCACGCCCAGGCCCTGAAGCGCCTCGAACGCAAGGTCGACGCCATAGCCCTTGGCGATGCCCGAGAAGTCGAGACAGACGCCCCCGGGCTGGAAGAGGCGTCCGCCCTCCAGGCGCAAGGCCCGCCAGTCCGCCCTGGCCCCGGCGAGGGCGGCGGCGGGGGGCGGGGCGTCCACCGCGCCCGGCGGACCAAAGCCCCACAGGTCCACCAGCCGGCCCACCGTGGGATCGAAGGCGCCGTCGCTGGCCGCGGCAAGCTCGAGGGCTGCGCGCATGACTGTGGCGAACTCTGGCGGAATCTCCGCCCAGCCGCCCGCCGGGGCGCGGTTGAAGCGGCAGAGGTCGCTATCGGGCTCCCAGGTGCTCATCTGGGCGACGACGCGGTCGCAGGCGTCCTGAACGGCCGCGCGGGCGGCGGCGTCGCTGACCTCCGCGGGCAGCCGGGCCGTCAGGGTCCAGGCGACGCCCATGGTCGGCCCGCTCAGCCGCACGAGACGGCCCTCGCGCGGACGGGCGCTCTCGGGGGTGAGCCCGAGCGGGACGGCGACCCGGCGCATCTCGCCCTTAGTCGGGCAGCACCTCGAGGGTGGCCACATAGCCGGCGCTGCGGCGGCCGCCCGCGGCGTCCTGGCCCTGGGCCGAGGCTTCCAGCCAGTAGAGGCCGGGCTCGGGCCAGCTGATCTGGAAGACGCCGTCCGCGCCGGTCTTCACCTTCAGCTCGACCCCCTTGTCGCGGTAGCGGGTGTCGCCCAGCACCACCTCGACCTCCACATCCGCAGCAGGCTTGCCGTCGTGGAGCAGGCGGAACTTCGCCGGCTCGCTGGCCACCAGGTCGTTGGGATGGGTGATCGGCTCCAGCTCAAGGCCCCGGCCGGTGGGCTTCAGAGCCTCGGTGTTCGGCGCGCCGGCCGTGACGAAGGTCTCCACCCGACGGACATTGTGCGTGATCTGGACGTCGGCGGCCTCCTTCGGGATCGCCGTGGCGATCTCGTCGGCCCGGCCGCGCCAGCGCTTGGTTTCACCGCCCAGCTTGTAGGACGCCGAGGCGCCTTCGGAGACGTTGGCGATCTTGTAGGTGCCGGGCTTGGCGAGTTGCACGTCGAAGGTCGAACGGTAGCGCCCGGTCGAGCCGTTCTTGATCTCCACCGGCTGGCCATCCGGGCCTACGACGGAGACGCCGTCGAGCCGCATGGCCACGTGGTCGGCGTAGAACAGGGTGTTGGAGACAGCTCCGTCCACGGTGACCCAGGGATCCTGCCCGGACAGAACCGTGGCCGACGGCGCCAGCCAGGAGCGGTGGGCCTGGGCGGCCGGGGCGGCGGCCAAGGTGATCAGAACGGCGGCGGCGAGCGCGCGGAAGGGTTTCGACATCAGGCGATCTCCGACGATCAGGGCTTGGCGGTGACGACGACGGCGCCCAGCTCGGACGAGCCGGAGGCCGAGGCGGACTTCGGGCCGCCCTTGGCGGGCCAGGCGAACGGCACGCGGACGACCTCGCGGCCGCCCACCTCGCGGGCGGCTTCGACCACCAGCGAATACTGGCCGGGGCCGATCCCGTTCATCTGCGCTGCGCCGAAGGACACCTGATGCTTGCCCGGAGCCTTGGTGGGTCCGCTCACGCCGTCGGCCGGCAGGTTGAGGCTGCGGCCGGCCTTACGCCACCAGGTGCGCATGTCCTTCAGCCAGGTGGCGCCCTCGTGCTTGGGCTTCTTGACGTCGTACCAGACCGCCAGGGTCTTCACCGCGGCCTGATCAGGCCCCTCGATCCACAGGGCCACGTAGGGGCGGTGGTACTCGGCCACGTCGAGGCGCGGAATCTCCACATTGACCGTCAGCTCGGCCGCATTGGCCACGGCCGGAGCGGCGGCGGCTCCGGTGAAGGCGGCGAACAGGGTGGGATACCTGGCGCGCATGCGCTCTCCTCAGTGGATCAGGAACAGGGCGAGAAGGACGGGGACCAGCAGGCCCAGGCCGACCAGCGGCCAGGTGGACTTGCGGGCGTGGGCGTGCAGCTGAAGCAGCAGAAGGCCGGTGATCGAGAACACCACGCAGGCGATGGCGAAGACGTCGATGAACCAGAACCAGGCCTTGCCGGTGTTACGCCCCTTGTGGAGGTCGTTGAGGTAGGCGATCCAGCCGCGGCTGGTCCGCTCATAGGCGACGGCGCCGGTCTCGGTCTCGAGCGTCACCCAGGCGTCCGAGCCCGGGCCGGGCATGCCCACATAGGCTTCCCCCGCCGACCATTCGACCGGACCAGCCGGGGCGTTCACCTTCATCTCGGACGACAGCCACTTGCGGATCGGAGCCGGCAGTTCGCCCTCCGCCGCCTCGGCGGCCTTGAGCGCCGGCAGCAGCTCGGCCGGCAGCTCGCCTTCACGGGAGACGGTCTCGGGGTGGGCCTTGATGTCGCCGGCGTGGTTCAGGGTGATGCCGGTGACCGCGAACAGCAGCATGCCCACCAGGGACACGGCGGCGCTGATCCAGTGCCACTGCACGACCTGACGCAGGAAGGCTGCGCGCTTCTGGGCGCGCTTCTTGGCCCGGGCGCGTTCGGCGGCGGCGGCCTCAGCTGAGGCGACGTCCGGAGGCAGGGTGGCGTTCAACTCTGAAAACCGCGGGGCGCTGCTAATTAAGAACGCCTCGCATTATCATGGCTCGCGCCGGTGGCAAGGACGGAAGCTTTGCCGAGCTGAAATATGGGAGGCCGCGGTCGGCGGCGCGGAGCCTCAGGACCGCTCGTTCCACCCGTAGGCGACCCAGTGATGGCCGCCCAGATGCTTGGCCTCGATCACGCCATTGTCAGCCCGGCGCCGGGCCCGGGCGCGGCGCGCGCGCAGAGCAAGGCCGGTGAAGGCCAGGAGGGCCGAGGTCATCACCGCGATCACCGCCACGGTGGCGGCGGCGAACACCGCCAGGACCGCGCCCACGACAACCGCCGCGGCGGTGGCGAGCATCGCGCCCAGGGCGGCGAGGCTGTTCAGGGCGGAGCCATTCTTGGCGAAGCTGTTCACCATCGACCTTCCTCTCCGGCCACGGGGAGCATGCTCCCACGGGCCGCACAAACTATCTCGGCCCTGAGGTTCCCTGCGTCAACCTCAACGCAGGCTGAACAACGGGGTTCAGGGGCATTATGCCGCCCCCTCAAGCCGCATCGCCTTCCGATCACGCACAATCTCGTCATAGGCGGCGTTGATCTGCGCCGCCTTGGCCTCGGCCACCTCGATGAACTCGGTCGGCAGGCCCCGGGCGCGGGCGCGGTCGGGATGGGCTTCGGACAGCTGCGCGCGCCAGGCGCGACGTATCTCCTCGTCGGAGGCGTCGGCGGCCACGCCCAGGATGACGTAGGGATCGTCGTTGGCCGCCCCCAGGTGGGTCGCCTTCAGCCTGCGGAAGGTGAGCGGCGACAGGCCGAAGAGCTCGGACACCCGCTCCAGATAGGCCAGCTCGTCGTTGGTGACGACGCCGTCCGAGGCGGCGATGTGGAACAGGCCGTCGAGCACATCTTCCAGCAGCTGGGGGCAGCTGCCATAGCGCTTCTTCAGGCGCCGCGCGTAGCTCTCGAAGCCGCGGGTCGTCTGGCGGGCTAGGTGATAGAGGCGCCGGATGTTGCCTTCGCTGCCGGGCTCGGCCTGAAAGACTGTGGAGAAGACGTCATATTCTCCGGCCTGAGCCTGGCCGTCGGCCTTGGCGAGCTTGGCGCCAAGCGCCGTCACCGCCGTGGAGAAGGCGGGGTCTTCGCCGGGCAGGCCGGGCGGGCATTGATCGCATTCCGCCTCGTCGATCCGGCGGACGGCGAGCCCAGCTATCTTGCGCCAGAAGCTCATGTCTCTAAGCGAAAGGCTTAGGACTATGGCCGCGCCATGACAATGAGCGCCGAGGTTAAGTTTTGGACATGCGTTTCAGCTTCTGGATCGACCGCGGCGGCACCTTCACCGACGTCATCGGCCGCGCCGAGGACGGAACGGAGACCTCGCTGAAGCTGCTCTCCGCCTCGCCGGCCTATCCGGACGCGGCGGTGGAGGCCATGCGCCGCATCCTGGGCGCGGAGCCGGGCGCGCCCTTCCCCGCCCACCGGGTGACGGCGATCAAGATGGGCACCACCGTGGCCACCAACGCCCTCCTGGAACGCCGAGGCGCCAGGACGCTGCTCGTCACCACCCGCGGCTTTGCGGACGCCCTGGCCATCGGCGACCAGGCCCGCCCCGACCTCTTCGCCCTGGTGGTGGAAAAGCCCGCCCCGCTCTACGCCGGGGTGGTCGAGGCGGACGAGCGCCTGGCCGCCGACGGCGCCGTGGTCACTCCGCTGGACGCCGACGCCCTTCGCGCCGCCCTGGAGCGGGCGGTGGCGGACGGCTTCACCTCGGCGGCGATCGCGTTCCTGCATTCCGACCTCAATCCCGCCCACGAGAAGCTGGCGGGCGAGATCGCCAGGGCGGCCGGCTTCGGCTTCGTGGCCCTGAGCCATGAGGTCTCGCCCCTGCCGCGCTTCATCCCGCGGGCGGAAACCACCGTGGCCGACGCCTATCTCACGCCGGTCCTGCAGGCCTATGTGCGGCGGGTGGCCGAGGCGACTGCCGGCGCACCGCTCTACTTTATGACCTCGGCCGGCGGCCTCGTGCGGGCCGAAGCCTTCCGGGGCCGGGACGCGGTGGTTTCGGGGCCTGCCGGCGGGGTAGTGGGCGTGGCGCGGACAGCCCGATCGGCCGATGTGGAAGCCGTGCTGGGCTTCGATATGGGTGGCACCTCCACGGACGTCTGCCGTTTCGCCGGGACGCTGGAGCGGCGGGACACGGCCCGGGTGGCCGGGGCGCGCCTGCGGGCGCCCATGCTGGACGTGGAGACGGTGGCCGCTGGCGGGGGGTCGGTGCTGACCTTCGACGGCATGCGCGCCCGGGCGGGTCCGGCCAGCGCCGGCGCCGATCCCGGCCCGGCCTGTTACGGCCGCGGCGGCCCGGCCGCCGTCACTGACGCCAATCTCGTCCTCGGCCGCATCGACCCGCGCGCCTTCCCCCATGTCTTCGGCCCCAACGGCGACGGCCCGCTGGACCCCGCAGCCGCCAGCGCCCGTCTCGCCGAACTGGCGCAGGCCATGGGCGCAGAGAGCGTCGAGGCGGCCGCCGAGGGCTTCGTGGCCGTCGCGGTGGAACAGATGGCCCAAGCCGTGCGCCGGATCTCCACGGAGCGGGGCTTCGATCCGCGCGACCATGCCCTGGTGGCGTTCGGCGGCGCGGCGGGCCAGGTGGCCTGCCAGACGGCCGAGGCCCTGGATGTCGCCGAAGTGCTCTGCCCGAAGTACGGAAGCGTGCTTTCCGCCTGGGGGATCGGCCAGGCCGAGGTGACGGCCCTGCGCCAGGCCGGGCTGGAGGCGCCGCTCGGCCCCGAGGGCCTAGCCCGGGCCGAAGGCCTGCTGGCCGAGGCCGAGGCCGCCGCCCGCCAGGACCTTGCCGCCCAGGGCGCGGAAGCGGCCACCGTTCGGCGGACCCTGCGCCTGCGTTACGATGGAGCCGACGCCGAACTGCCCGTCTCCCTCGCCGATCCGAAGGCCGAATTCGAAGCCGCCCACCAGCGCCTGTTCGGCTTCGTGGAGCCTTCGCGGACCATCCTGATCTCCGCAGTGGAGGCCGAAGCCACGAGCGCCGCATCCGCTCCTGCGCAGGACGAGCCCGCGGAGCGCGAAGCCCCCCGGGCCGGCCATCACGGCGATGAAATCGCGTCTCTTTCAGCCGAGACGGTGCGCCTCTACGCCCACGGCGCCTGGCACGATGCGCCGGTGATCGCGGCCGAGGCGCTGAGCTCTGTGGATGGGCCGGCGCTCGTGGTCCGCGCCGACACCCAGATCGCCGTCCTGCCGGGCTGGCGGGCTGTGGGCGAGCCCGAGGGGCTGATCCGCCTCACGCGCATCGGCGCGGCGCGCCGGCAGGCCATCGCCCTCGACCGGCCCGATCCGGTCACCCTGGAGCTGTTCAATCGCCGCTTCATGGGGGTGGCCGAGGCCATGGGCGCGGCCCTGGAACGCACGGCCCACTCGGTGAACATCAAGGAGCGGCTGGACTTCTCCTGCGCCCTGTTCGACGCCGACGGCGGGCTTGTGGCGAACGCGCCGCACATGCCCGTCCACCTGGGCTCCATGGGCGCCAGCGTGCGGGCCGTTCGCGACCGGCATCCCCGCCTGAAGCCCGGCGACGCTTTCGCCCTAAACAATCCCTATGCCGGCGGAACGCACCTGCCGGACATCACGGTGGTGATGCCGGTGTTCATGGCGGAGACGGACGCCCAGCCCGCCTTCTACGTGGCCGCCCGAGGGCACCACGCCGACGTGGGCGGGGTCCAGCCCGGCTCGATGCCGCCCTTCTCCCGGACCATCGAGGAGGAAGGCGTGCTGCTGGACGCCCTGCCGATCATGACCGGCGGGCGCTTCCTGGAGGCCGAGGTGCGGGCGGCCCTGACCGCCGGCCGCTGGCCTGCCCGGGCGCCGGACCGCAACCTCGCCGACCTGAAGGCCCAGGTCGCCGCCTGCCAGGCCGGGGCCGCCGCCGTCGCCGGCATGATCCATGCTTTCGGGGCCGAGGCGGTGGCCCGCTACATGACGTTCGTTCAGGCCAACGCCGCCGAGGCGGTGCGCCGGGCCATCGGCCGGCTGAAGGACGGCTTCGCCCGCACGCCCATGGACGGCGGCGGGGAGATCGTGGTGCGCACCACCGTCGACGCGGAGGCCCGCACGGCGACCCTCGACTTCACCGAAAGCGCCGACCAGCTGGCCTCCAACTTCAACGCCCCGTCCGCGATCGTGGACGCGGCCGCGCTCTATGTCTTCCGCACCCTGGTGGATGACGACATTCCGCTGAACGCCGGCTGCCTGGAGCCTCTGGAAATCCGCACCCGTCCCGGGTCGATGCTGGCCCCGCGCCCGCCGGCGGCGGTGGTCGCGGGCAATGTGGAGACCAGCCAGCATGTGGTCGATGCGCTCTACGCGGCGCTCGGCGTGATGGCCAACGCCCAGGGCTCCATGAACAACTTCACCTTCGGCGACGAGACGCGCCAGTACTACGAGACCATCTGCGGCGGAGCCGGCGCCACGGCCGACGCCGATGGCGCGAGCGCGGTCCACACCCACATGACCAACTCGCGCCTCACCGACCCGGAGATCCTGGAGCGCCGTTTCCCAGTGCGGGTGGAGCGGTTCGGCGTTCGTCACGGCTCAGGCGGCGCGGGCGCCCGCCGGGGCGGCGACGGGGCGGTGCGCCGCATCCGTTTCCTCGCGCCCATGGATGTGGCCCTGCTCTCGTCCCGCCGCGAGCATGCGCCCCAGGGTCTGGCGGGCGGCGAGCCTGGCCTGCCCGGCGGGCAACGTTTGATCACCGCTTCTGGCGAGGTTAGTGAACTTCCGGGCTGCTTCTCCGTTACGGTGAAGCTTGGCGACACGATCGAGATCGAAACCCCGGGGGGCGGAGGTCACGGCGCTCCGGCCCGATCGGCGCGAAGCTGACAAGATTCACGACCACAAGGTTCCGCATGATTCCGCTTGCCATCGCCCTCGCCGTCTTCGCCCAGGACGTCCAGGCCGACGCTCCGACCGCCACCGCCCCGGCCCCCGCGACGGCCGGACAGGCCGACGCCGCCGACGACCGCTGGCCCACCGGCGCGCCGCGCGATGACTATCAGTTCGTGGCCTGGTGCTACGGCGCCCTGCGGGGCTACCTCGACATGCACGACGAGATGATCCCCGAGGTCACGCGCATCGAGAAGCAGTTCCGCAAGCCCGGCACCCGTCTCGAAGACGACATGAAGGTCTATGCCGACATGCAGAAGGACGGCCGCCGCAAGCTGGCGCAGTTCCAGTCGGCCCTGACCGCCGCCGAGAAGGCTTCGGTCCGGCCCATCAGCGCCATCGGCGCCGAGGCCGTGAAGCAGGGCCGCCGCATCTGGGTGGCGGGTCCGGAAGTCACCAAGGCCCGCAAGGCCCAGGAATGGATGAGCTGGGCCCTGCCGGCCAAGTGCGAAACCACCGCCGCGGCCCTC
This sequence comes from Phenylobacterium composti DSM 19425, assembly GCF_059568645.1. Classification (NCBI taxonomy): domain Bacteria; kingdom Pseudomonadati; phylum Pseudomonadota; class Alphaproteobacteria; order Caulobacterales; family Caulobacteraceae; genus Phenylobacterium; species Phenylobacterium composti. The sequence goes on from NZ_JCANTT010000013.1 coordinate 328,990, forward strand.
GAAAAGCGCTCGCTGCTGGCCGCCGCCGCCCTCAAGGCGGGCGACGAGGCGGAAACGTCCGAGCGCTGAGGTCGGCTGACGGCTGGGTTTTGTTAGGAATGGCGCGCTAGGCGGCGTTGCATGCTCGCCTGGATCGCCGCCGTCAGCCTCGTCGCATTTTTCGCCTTCCGGGCGGACAAGCAGGCGGCGATCAGGGGGGAACGCCGGACGCCGGAAGCCACCCTGCTGCTGCTGGCGGCGGCGGGCGGCTCGCCCGGAGCGATCGCCGCCCAGCAGCTGTTCCGCCATAAGACCCGGAAAGAGCCGTTCCGCAGCCTGCTCTGGTCCATCGCCACGGCCCAGGCCGCCGCGGCCGCATGGATTCACCTGGCGAGGTAGCGGACCAGCCGCTCAAGCCCGGCGGCGTTCTTCTCCGGCCGCGCCGCGAAGCACCAGCGCAGCCAGCCCTCGCCCTCCGGGCCGAAGGCGACCCCCGGCGCGAGCCCCAGGCCGACCTCGGCGATCAGGTCCTTGGCCAGGGCGACGGAGTCCTCGCAGCCCTCAAGCCGGAAGAAGGCGTACATGCCGCCCTCGGGTTCAGGCGCCTCGACGCCCGACAGGGCGCGCAGGCCGGCCAGCACCTGATCGCGCGCTGCGGCAAGTTCCGCCCGGAGCGCCGCCACATGGGGCTCGCCCTCCCGCAGAGCCTTGGCCGCAGCAGTCTGCAGGAAGTCCGGCGCGCACGAGGTGTTGTATTCCAGGAGCACGGCGAGGCGTTCGGCCATGGCCGGCGGAATCACCATCCAGCCCAGCCGCCAGCCGGTCATCCGCCAGGCCTTGGAGAAGCTGTTGACGCCGATCAGCCGGTCCTCGGGCGCCGCCAGCGGCAGGAACGAGGGGGCGGAGCGGCCCGGGCCGAAATTCAGGCGCTCGTAGACGTCGTCACAGATCAGCCAGATCCCGAGGCGGCGGCAGTGCTCGAGGATCGGCCCTCGCGCCTCCGGCGGCAGGGTCCAGCCCGTGGGGTTGTTCGGTGAATTGAGGATGAGCGCGCGGGTGTCCGGCGTGAGGGCGTCCAGCAGGCGGTCGAGATCGAGGCGCCAGCGTCCGCCGCTGGGCTCCAGGGGCACGATCTCGACCTGCGCCGACAGGACCCGCGGCGCCTCCGGCACATTGGGCCAGATCGGTCCGACCACCACCACACGATCACCCGGCGAGACCACCAGTTGGGTCGCGAGCATGATGGCGCTCACCCCGGAGCTGGTCACCGCCAGCCGGCCCTCGTCCATGGGCGCGCCATGCAGGTCGGCCAGATAGGCCGCAAGCGTGCTCCGCAGTTCGGCCGTGCCGAGATTGTGGGTGTAGAAGGTCCGCCCGTCGACGAGCGCCTGGGCCGCCGCCTCCCGGATGAAGGCCGGCGTAGGCTGGTCGGATTCGCCGAACCAGAACGCCAGGACGTCCGGCCGTCCGAAGCCCGCGTTGGCCACGTCTCGGATCTTTGAGCTGCGAAGGCCCTGAACTTCGGGGCGGGCGATGGGCGGGAACATGCGCCGCTCCCTAAGCGCCTGCGGGCTCAGGTGTCTTGGGATCGTCCCGGGCCAGGATGGCGGTCACCGCCATGTCGCCGGTGACGTTGCCGAGGGTCCGGAAGATGTCCGGAGCCACCTCCACCGCCAGCAGGATCGGCAGGATGTCGATCGGCAGGCCCAGGGCCAGGCAGATCGGCCCGACACTGATGATGAACGACACCTGCCCGGGCAGGCCCACCGAGCCGACGCTCACGGCCAGGGCCACAAGCAGGGCGCCGACGTACTGCAGGGTCGTCGGCTCAAGGCCGTAGACGTGGGCGACGAAGACCGCCACGGCCAGGTTCATCACCGGGCTGGTCAGGCGGAACACGGCGACGGCCAGCGGCAGGACCAGGCCGGCGATCCGTTGCGACACGCCCAGGTCGTCGCGGCTGCGCTCGATCATCGCGGGCAGGCAGGCCAGGGACGACTGGGTGGCGAAGGCCGTGGCCAGCACCGGCCCGGTGGCCCGGGCCCAGCGGCCGAGCGGCACGCGGCCCACGGTCACCGCCAGGGCATAGCCGATGAGGGTGATGCCGAGGCCGATCAGCGACACCACGGCGATGTAGTGGCCGAGGATCCCGGCCGCGCCGACGCCGGCGCGCAGGCCCACGCCGAGGCCGAGACAGAACACGCCGATCGGGCCGGCCAGCAGCACCCAGCGGACGATGACGATCATGGCGTCGCCGACCGCCTGGAAGATGTCCACCAGCGGCCGCCCGCGCTCCGGCGGCAGGCGGGTCAGGGCGAAGCCGGTGAAGACGGCGAAGACCACCAGCGGCAGGACAGCGTCCTCGGCGGCGGCCTTCACCGGGTTCGAGGGGGCAAGGCTCCGCACCCAGGCCACGAAGTCCGGCGTCGCCGACTCCACCGACGTCCCGGGCGCGCCGGCCCGCAGAGCCATGGCGCCCTCAGGCGAAACCGGCCAGAGGGCCAGGAGGCCGTTGGTGAAGACGATGCTGTAGAGCGAACCCACGGCCAGCAGGGCGAGGAACCAGCCCATGGCCCGGATCGCCAGCTTGCCGGTGGCGGCCGCATCCGAGACCTGGGCGATGCCGGTGACCAGGACGGCGAAGATCAGCGGGATGACGGTCATCCGCAGGGCGTTGAGCCAGAGGCCGCCGAAGGCCTCGAGCCCCTCCACCACCCGCGCCACGCCCGGATCGCCGCCCGCCGCCGCCAGGGCCCCGATCACGAGGCCCAGGACCAGGCCCAGCAGGACCCGCACGCTCAAGGACTTGAAGAACCGCAACCCCTACCCTCCAGAAGACGTGCGATCTGGCCCAGATCGCAGCGGCGCCGCAAGCGGCTTCAGTCCTCCAGCACCCGCCGCGCCGCGTCCTGTATGGCCGCGTAGCATTCGCAGGCGCAGGCTTCGAGGGCGTCCCGCTGCAGGATGCGGATGCGGCCTCTGGCGTAGCGGATCGCCCCGCGGGCCTGGAGCTGGGAGGCGATCCCCGTCACCGTGGTCCGCTGCACGCCCAGCATGATCGACAGGTGCTCCTGGGTCAGGGGCACGAGGTCGGAGTCCAGGCGGTCCTGGGTCATCAGCAGCCAGCGGCACAGACGCTTCTCGGCGGGGTGGAGCGCGTTGCAGGCCGCCGCCCGCGCCGCCTGGAGGGAGCTTGCCTGGGCGTGCTGGACGATGGCCCGGGTCAGGGGCGGGCTCTCGGCGGCCGCAGCCTGCAGGGCGGCCACCGGCAGGCGCCAGGCGTCCCCGGCCACCTGCACCAGCATGGTTTCGTAGGCTACCCGCGAGCCCAGGGCGTGGAGCAGGCCGTACCCGCTCTCGCGGCCGATGGTGCGGCTCTCGATCTGGGCGCCGTCCCGCATGGCGGTGACCACCGAGAGGATGCAGTCGATCGGCAGGTAGACATGGGGCACCGCGGCCCCGGTCCGGGTCAGCACCGTGTCGCGCTCCAGGGTCACCCGCTCCAGGTCGGGCTCCAGGCGGGCGAGGTCCTGGGCGGCGAGGCTGTCGAGGAAGCGGTTCGTCCGGCTCACCTGTGCAGGAACGCCGGCAGGCTTGACCGGTTCACGTCACGCCTGGCGGCGGCGTTCGTACCGCATGGAGAGGGCCGCCGGCTGGGAGGCGTCGGCGTCGCGGAGGCGGTAGGCCACCTCGTTCAGCGCCTGATTCTGGGCCGGGAAGCGGGCCAGCTCCTGCCCGTTCCGGATGACGACCCATTCGTCGGCGGTCTGAACCACTTCGAACCTCATACAGCGCCGCTTAACCCTACCGCCCCGGTAAGGACAACCGGACGGAGAGTCGCAGGGGCGGGACCTACCCTCGCTAGTCGGCGAGGCGGGCGGGAAGATCCAGGTCGCAGACGGTGAAGGCTGCGCCCTTCTCCGCCTTGAGGGCCGCAATGCGGGCCGCGAAGGCCGGGCCGCGCTCGTCCAGCACCTCGACCTTCGGCCGCTCGGCGGACGGCAGGTCCGCGGCCACCCTCGCCTTCAGCATCAGGTCGGGAACCTTGGGCGGCTCGCCCACGGCCAGGGCCTGGATCGCCTCGGCGCCCCACACCACCCGGCCCCAGACGGCGTATTCGTGGTCCAGCCGCCGGGCGGGGGCGCGCATGAAGAAAATCTCGGAATTGGCGGTTCCGGGATCGGCCTGGCGCCCCATGCCGACGACGCCCGAGCAGTGGGCGCCCCAGCCTCTTAGGCGCCCGTCCGGCTGGCGCACCCCGGCGAAGGGCGTGGCGCCCACCAGCCCCTCGATCCCGTCGCTGCGCGCCACCGCCACCTGCGCCGCCTCGGCCGGGATGCGGAACTGGAACTCGGGCGGCAGGTCCGGATGCCGGGACGCCCCGCCGTCGCGGTTGTTCGGGTTGCCGGTCTGGGCGACGAAGCCGTCGATCACCCGGTGGAACTGGAGGCCGTCATAGACGCCCTCCCGCGCCAGCAGCTTCACCCGCTCCACCGCCCGGGGCGCCATCTCAGGCCGCATCTCCACCACCACCCGGCCCTTGGTCGTCTCGATGACCAGGGTGTTCTCCGGGTCCAGGGGCCGGAAGTCGGACGCGGCCAGGGCCGCCGCCAGCGCCAGAGCGATCATTCCACCCGCCTCCCCGTCATCCTGAACCGGGCGTAGCGGAGACGAGCATGTCGCCACTCTCCTGTCAGCAGGCCTGTGCGCTAAGGTGGCGGACCGGTCCCCAGACACCTACGTTCAGGCCATGCCCAAAGCCCCAGTTCCCGCCGGCGTTTCCGACATGTCGGGGGCGTTCGACTACGACGAGAACACCATGCCCCTGCTCTGGAAGCCGCACCGTCCGGAGCGGCCGCAGAAGAGCGAGGGGGGCCGGAAGTTCAAGCTCGTCTCCAACTATCAGCCGGCGGGCGATCAGCCGCAGGCGATCCGCGAGTTGGTGGCGGGCCTGGAGGGGCGCGAGCACGACCAGGTGCTGCTGGGCGTGACCGGCTCGGGCAAGACCTTCACCATGGCCAAGGTCATCGAGGAGACCCAGCGGCCGGCCCTGATCCTGGCGCCGAACAAGACCCTCGCCGCCCAGCTCTATTCGGAGTTCAAGAGCTTCTTCCCCGACAACGCGGTGGAGTTCTTCGTCTCCTACTACGACTACTACCAGCCCGAGGCCTACGTCCCGCGGACCGACACCTACATCGAGAAGGACAGCTCGATTAACGAGCAGATCGACCGGATGCGCCACTCGGCCACCCGGGCGATCCTGGAGCGGGACGACGTCATCGTCGTGGCCTCGGTCTCCTGCATCTACGGCATCGGCTCAGTCGAGACCTACTCGGCCATGACCTTCCAGCTGAAGCCGGGCGACCGGATCGACGAGAAGAAGCTGATGGGGGACCTGGTGGCCCTCCAGTACAAGCGCAACGACCAGGCCTTCGAGCGCGGGACCTTCCGGCGGCGGGGCGACACCATCGAGATCTTCCCCGCCCACTACGAGGACCGGGCCTGGCGCATCAGCCTGTTCGGCGACGAGATCGAGGCCATCGTCGAGTTCGACCCGCTCACCGGCAAGAAGACCGCCGATCTGGAGGGCATCAAGGTCTACGCCAACAGCCACTATGTGACGCCGCGCCCGACGCTCCGGCAGGCGATCAACCAGATCAAGGTGGAGCTGAAGGAGCGCCTCGACTGGCTGGTGGCCAACGGCAAGTTGCTGGAGGCCCAGCGGCTCGAGCAGCGCACCACCTTCGACCTGGAGATGATCGAGGCCACGGGGAGCTGCGCCGGGATCGAGAACTACTCCCGCTACCTCACCGGCCGCCGGCCGGGCGAGCCGCCGCCGACCTTCTTTGAATATATTCCGGACAACGCCCTGCTGTTCGTGGACGAGAGCCACCAGACGATCCCGCAGATCGGGGCCATGTACCGGGGCGACTACCGCCGCAAGTGGACCCTGGCCGAGTACGGCTTCCGCCTGCCCTCCTGCATCGACAACCGCCCGCTCAAGTTCGAGGAGTGGGACGCCATGCGGCCGGACACCATCCACGTCTCGGCCACGCCCGGGCCGTGGGAGATGGAGAAGACCGGCGGGGTGTTCGCCGAGCAGGTCATCCGCCCGACGGGCCTCATCGACCCGCCGGTTGAGGTGCGGCCGGTGGCCAAGGACGGCTTCAGCCAGGTGGACGACGTCATCGACATGGTCCGCCAGACCACGGCCAAGGGCTACCGCAGCCTGGTCACGGTGCTGACCAAGAAGATGGCCGAGGACCTCACCGAGTTCATGCACGAGCAGGGCCTGCGCGTGCGCTACATGCACTCGGACGTGGACACCCTGGAGCGCATCGAGATCATCCGGGACCTTAGGCTCGGCGCCTTCGACTGCCTGGTGGGGATCAACCTGCTGCGCGAGGGCCTGGACATCCCCGAGTGCGGCTTCGTGGGCATCCTCGACGCCGACAAGGAGGGCTTCCTCCGCTCGGAGACCAGCCTGATCCAGACCATCGGCCGGGCGGCGCGGAACGTGGAGGGCCAGGTGGTGCTCTACGCCGACACCATCACCGGCTCCATGGAACGGGCCATGGCCGAGACCAAGCGCCGGCGGGAGAAGCAGGAGGCCTACAACCGCGAGCACGGCATCACCCCGGAGAGCGTGAAGAGCCAGATCAAGGACATCCTCGCCAGCCCCTACGAGAAGGACCGGGTCACCGTGCCGGCGGGCGTCGCCGAGGACGGCAAGCCGTTCATGGGCGACAACTTCAAGACCACCCTGCGCGACCTGGAGAACCGGATGCGGGAAGCGGCCTCGAACCTGGAGTTCGAGGAGGCCGCCCGGCTGCGCGACGAGATCAAGCGGCTCAAGCTGCTCGACCTGGAGTTCGCCGCGGACGCCCTGGCCGGCGAGGGCGAGCGCGGGGACAAGGAGGTGGTCAAGAAGGTCCGCGCCGAGGCCCGGGCCGAGAAGGCCGAGGCCTTCCGCAAGGGGCGCGGACGGCGGTAGGCGCCCTTAGCGGCCGGGATGACGGAGAGGACCGCCTTCTCCAGCAGCGGAGACGATGGCGGGCGGAGCCTGACGGATGAGGAGGCTTGCCGACCTGCCAGAACCTGCGGGCCGGATGCGCGCTTCTGTTCGCAGCGGCCCGCGCCGCACGCCCCCTCATCCGGCCTGCTGGGCAGGCCCCCTTCTCCCGCAAGGCGAGAAGGGCCCACGATGGAGCATCCGATGGACCAGGCCTTCACCGGCGGCTGCCTCTGCGGCGCCGTCCGCCTCACCGCCCGGGGCCGGCCGAACCGGGTGGGGATCTGCCACTGCCTGGACTGCCGCAAGCACCACGGCGCCCTGTTCTACGCCGCCGCCATCTTCCCCAAGGACGCCGTGACCGTGACCGGCAAGACGCGCCACTGGAACGGCCGCCACTTCTGCCCAACCTGTGGCGCCTCGGTCTTCGCCCGGGGCGGCGATGAGGTGGAGGTGCACCTCGGCGCCCTCGACGCCCCCGACCAGCTCACCCCGACCTATGAGAACTGGACGATCCGCCGGGAAGGCTGGCTCCCGGCGTTCCCGCTCGCGCGGAGCTATGAGCGGGACCGGGAGGGGTAATGGGGCGAAGGCGGGCGCGAGCTCGCGTCTCCAGCCCCCGCCCCTTAACCACGCACCGTGGCGGGGAATCCCCACTCGCCGGATGAACAGCCTTAACCGGCGGCGTTCATGCGGGAGACAGGGAACCTGTGCTGTCTCAGGGCGTAAGTCTGAGGCAGCCTGGGTCGGAGGACCTCGCCAGCGGCCCGAGGTCGGGTCGCGGGTCCTCCGGGAACCTAGGTTGGGGATTTGAGGTAACGAGGATGTCACCGTCTCTCAGTGTGGTCGCGGACAACGACCTGAAGCTCAGTAGCCCTGCCGTCTCCCCCAAGACGGAAACCGTCGCCCAGCGCGTGAAGCGCCTGCAGGCCGAGGCCAAGCAGCTGGCCAAGGACCACATCAAGGCCCTGGCCGCCCAGATCATCGCCGTCGAGGAGATGGCCGCCGAGATCGCCGAGGGCGGCGAGGCCTATCCGCCGGGCGTGCGCGACCTGGCCCGCCGGTTGGTCGAGGACATGGACAGCCGCGTCCAGACCCTGGAAGCCATCGTCGCCCGCTCGTAAGGCGCGGCGGACGCGAGCTTGAGTTTCGAGGCGGCCCGGGCAGGGGGCCGGCCTCCAAGGCCGGGCGGGACGCCGTCCTAGCCAGGCGCAGCCGGCCGCAGCCGGCCGTTAACCCCGATTGTCAGGATTAACCTGTGACGCCCCGCGAAGTGGGGATGATCCGGAAGCGTCGAGGGTGACCCCTCCAGCCCTTTTGGGCCGCCTCCTCCAGAGGGGAAGGATTTTCGTCGCCAACCCCGCCCCCGCCTCAGTTGACCAGGTCGCGGAAGTCGGAGGAGCGGCGCAGCCACATGGAGGCGTAGCCGCAGATGGGGGTGATGGTGAGGCCCTGGGCGCGGGCGTGGGCGCCGATGGCGCGCATCAGCCGGTCGGACGCGCCCGTGCCGCGCAGGGCCGGCGGGGCGAACACATAGTCGATGTAGAGGACGTCGCCCTGGCGGCGGTAGTCGGCGTAGGCCGTCAGGCCCTGTTCGTCGATCTCGTAGCGGTCGCCGGTGTCGCGCAATTCGGCCATGGCGGCCTCCTTTCCGGGGCTGTGGCGGGCGTATCGGGGCCCGCTTTAAGCTCGGAACGCACGGAAGCATCCGCAAGACCCCGCCGAACCGGCCGGCGGGGCTCTGTACGAAAACCTAGCGGGTGAACTTCTGGAACTTGATCCGGTGGGGGATCAGGCTGTCGGCGCCCAGGCGCCGCTTCTTGTCCTCTTCGTAGGACTCGAAGTTGCCCTCGAACCATTCCACGTGGCTGTCGCCCTCGAAGGCCAGGATGTGGGTGGCCAGACGGTCGAGGAAGAAGCGGTCGTGGCTGATGACCACAGCGCAGCCCGGGAAGTCCTCCAGGGCGCTTTCCAGGGCGGCCAGGGTCTCCACGTCGAGGTCGTTGGTGGGCTCGTCGAGCAGGATGACGTTGCCGCCCGAGGCCAGGGTCTTGGCTAGGTGGACGCGGTTGCGCTCGCCGCCCGAGAGCAGGCCGACCTTCTTCTGCTGGTCGGCGCCCTTGAAGTTGAAGGTGCCCACATAGGCGCGGCTGGGCACCTCGGTGTTACCCACCTTCATCACGTCGAGGCCGCCGGAGATCTCCTCCCAGACCGTCTTGTTGGGATCGAGGGCGTCGCGGCTCTGGTCCACGTAGGACAGCTTCACCGTCTCGCCGATGCGGATGACGCCGGCGTCGGGCTGCTCCTGGCCGGTGATGATCTTGAACAGGGTCGACTTGCCGGCGCCGTTGGGGCCGATGACGCCGACGATGCCGCCCGGCGGCAGCTTGAACGACAGGTCCTTGAACAGCAGCTTGTCGCCGAAGGCCTTCTCCAGCCCCTCGGCCTCGATGACCACATTGCCCAGGCGCGGGCCCGGCGGGATCTGGATCTGGGCGAAGGTCTGCTTCTGGCGCTCGGCCTGGTTGACCAGCTCCTCGAAGGCGGCGAGGCGGGCCTTGGACTTGGATCGGCGGGCCGAGGGCGAGGAGCGCACCCACTCCAGTTCGCGCTCGATGGTGCGCTTGCGGCCGGCCTCCTCGCGCTCTTCCTGGGCGACGCGCTTGGCCTTCTGCTCCAGCCAGGACGAGTAGTTGCCCTCGTAGGGGATGCCCTTGCCGCGGTCGAGCTCGAGGGTCCACTTGGTGACCTGGTCGAGGAAGTAGCGGTCGTGGGTGACGAGGATGACGCAGCCCGGGAACTGCTCCAGGTGGTGCTGCAGCCAAGCCACGCTCTCGGCGTCGAGGTGGTTGGTGGGCTCGTCCAGCAGCAGCATGTCGGGCTTCGACAGCAGCAGGCGCGCCAGGGCCACCCGCCGCCGCTCGCCGCCCGACAGCTTGTCCACCGGCCAGTCGTTGGGCGGGCAGCGCAGGGCGTCCATGGCCATCTCGATGCGGGAATCGATGTCCCACAGGTCGCCGGCGTCGAGCTGCTCCTGGAGCTTGGTCATCTCCTCCATGAGCTCGTCGGAGTAGTCCTCGCCCAGCTTGGCGGCCACGGCGTTGTACTGGTCGAAGATCTTCTTCTCTTCGCACCAGGCGATGACGTTGCCCCAGACGTCCAGGTTCGGGTCGAGCTGCGGCTCCTGCTCCAGGTAGCCGCGCTTGACGCCGTCGGCGGCGAAGGCCTCGCCCGAGAACTCGTTGTCGAGGCCGGCCATGATCTTGAGCAGGGTGGACTTACCTGCCCCGTTGACGCCGACCACGCCGATCTTGGCGTCGGGATAGAACGACAGCCAGATGTTCTCGAAGACCTTCTTGCCGCCGGGATAGGCCTTGGTCAGGCCCTGCATCTGGAAGATGTACTGCTGCGCCATGGGGCGTCCGCCGCTCTCGCTCTGAATGTCGGGAAGTCGCGGCAGCAGATAGCCGCCCGCGCCCGTCGGCGCAACGCCGGGGGCCTATTCGCGGCGCGTCAGGGACGGCTCAGTTGGACCGGCCGGCCCAGCGGCTGAGGAGACGGCTGTGGTGGCGCAGCGTGATCACCCGGCCAGGATATTCCCGGGTGGCGGCGTAATAGGCCGCATAGCCGATGGCGGCGCTGAGGCTGACGGCCAGCACCTGGTCCACCGCCGCGCCCGCCGCGTCCCACACCTCCACCTTGTACGGAAAATCCTCATGGGCCGCCGGGAACCCGCCCGGGGCGCTCCGCATTCCACCGCCTTGGCCGGTGGGGTCGTCGTCGGGGGGACTGAGCTGGTGCGCGACCAGGGACATGATAGGCCTCCGCGGACTTGTGATCGATCCTTCGGCCCCGGGGACGCCGTGTCAACCACGGGGCGAAACCGCTTCGCCCGCTATCGGCCGGAGCCTACTCTGACCCCATGGCGACCGTGACCCAGGCCGGCTTCCCCCCGCAGAGCCTCACCCATCTGGTGGACTCCCTCACCGAGTACGCCATCTACATGCTCGAGCCGGACGGGCGGGTCTCCAGCTGGAGCGCCGGCGCCGAGCGCCAGCTGGGCCATACGGCCGACGAGGCCCTGGGCCTGCCGTTCAGCGCCTTCTTCACCCCCGAGGACCGCAAGGCTCGCCTGCCCCAGCGCCTGCTGACCCAGGCCGCCGAGCGGGGCAGCCTCAAGACCGAGGGCTGGCGCCAGCGCAAGGACGGCGATCGCTTCTGGGCCGAGGGCGTGCTGCACGCCGTGTTCGGCCAGAACGGCCAGCTCACGGGCTTCGCCAAGATCAGCCGCGACATGAGCGGCGAACAGGCCGCCCGGGAGGCCCTGGCCAACAGCGAGCGCCGCTTCCGGCGGCTGGTGGAGAGCGTCGTCGACTATTCGATCTTCATGCTCGACGAGAACGGCATGGTGACCAACTGGAACGCCGGCGCCGAACGGATCAAGGGCTACCGGGCCGAAGAGATCGTCGGCGCCCACTTCAGCCGCTTCTACACCTCCGAGGACCGGCAGTCCGGCCTGCCCGCCCGGGCCCTGGAGATCGCCCGCCGGGAGGGCCGCTACGAGGCCGAGGGCTGGCGCCAGCGCAAGGACGGCAGCCGCTTCTGGGCCCTGGTGGTCATGGACGCCGTGCATGACGACGACGGTCGGCTGATCGGCTTCGCCAAGATCACCCGCGACATCAGCGAGCGGAAGGCGGCCGAGGACGCCCTGGCCGAGAGCGAGCGGCAGTTCCGGCTGCTGGTGGCCGGGGTGGTGGACTACGCCCTCTACATGCTCGACCCGAACGGCGTGGTGTCGAGCTGGAACGCGGGCGCCCAGCACATCAAGGGCTACATGGCCGAGGAGATCATCGGCCATCACGTGAGCCGCTTCTACACCGAGGCCGACCGCGCCGCCGGGGCCCCCGCCCGGGCCCTGCAGGCGGCCGCCGAGCTCGGCCGCCACGAGGCCGAGGGCTGGCGCCTGCGCAAGGACGGCAGCCTGTTCTGGGCCAGCGTGGTCATCGACGCCATCCGCGACGAGGACGGAACCCTCGTGGGCTTCGCCAAGATCACCCGGGACATCACCGAGAAGCGCAACGCCCAGCTGGAGCTCCAGCGCGCCCACGAACAGCTGTCCCAGGCCCAGAAGCTGGAGGCCCTGGGCAAGCTCACCGGCGGGGTGGCCCACGATTTCAACAACCTGCTGATGGTGGTCTCGGGCCAGGCCCAGCTGCTGCGCCGGCGGGTGGCCGAGGATCCCCGGGCCCTGCGCGCCCTGGACGCCATAGAGGCCTCGGCCAAGCGCGGCGAGGACCTGACGCGCCACCTGCTGGCGTTCTCGCGCCGCCAGCGGCTGCAGCCCATGTCGGTCTCCCTGTCCGAGCGGCTGACCGACCTGCGCGACCTGATCGCCACCAGCCTGCCGGCCTCGGTGAACCTGGACATCGAACTGCCGGACGACCTGTGGCCGGTGAAGGTGGACCCCAGCGAGCTGGAGCTGTCGCTGCTGAACCTGGCGGTGAACGCCCGGGACGCCATGCCAAGCGGCGGCTCCCTTTCGGTCCGGGCCGCCAATGTGCGCCTCAACGAGGGCCAGGACGGGCTGAACGGCGAGTTCGTGGCGCTGGCCGTGGCGGACACCGGCATGGGCATCCCGCCCGACATCCTGCCGCGGATCTTCGATCCCTTCTTCACCACCAAGGAGGTGAGCAAGGGCACGGGACTGGGCCTGTCGCAGGTGTACGGCTTCGTCCAGCAGTCGGGAGGCCGGGTGGACGTGGACAGCCGGCTGGGCGACGGCACCCGCTTCACCCTCTTCCTGCCGCACAGCGGCGCCGCCGCCGAGCCCGCGCCCGACGAGGGCGACGCCCTGCCGGCCGAGAGCGCCGCGGTGCTGCTGGTGGAGGACAATCCCGAGGTGGCGGAGGTGGCGGCGGCCATGCTGGAGCAACTCGGCCACACGGTGCAGGTGGCGGGCTCGGCGGCGGCGGCCCTGGCCATGCTTGAGGCCGGCGCGACGCCCGACCTGGTGTTCAGCGACATCGTCATGGCCGGCGAACTGGACGGCCTGGGCCTGGCCCGCCGCATCCGGGCCGAGGCCCCGGCGGTGCCGGTGCTGCTGGCCACCGGCTACAGCAAGGCCGCCGAGGGACTCGGCGACGAATTCCCGATCCTGCGCAAGCCCTACAAGCTGGCGGACCTGAGCCGGGCCATCGGCGCCCTCCTCGGCCCCGGGGGGGATCCCGGCAAGGCGAGCGCCGACGGTAAGCTTGTCGACCTGCAGGCGGCCCGTGACCGTCGAGCCCGGCGGGACCGCTAGGGCCGGGTACTTCCTTCAGCCCGGGGTCATCTCCGGGCGGTCTGGATCGTCACCGCGCCGCGGTTGCAGGCGCGAATCTGGCCGGCCGTGAGCTCGCGACCGCCGCTGCTGTAGCTGGCGACCGGGCCGATCACAGCGGCCACCCGCCGGCATTCCTTGACCAGGCCGTCGGCGCCCGAGCGCCGGACCGCGCCGGCGCACCGCGCGCCCTCGCAGCGCCAGGCGACGCCATCCACCACGGCCTCCGCAGCGGACGCGGGCGCGGCCAGGACGGCCTGGCTCCCGGCCGCGGGGGGTTCGGCATAGGCCGTCGCCGAGACGAACGCGGCCGCCGCGATCGCCCCCAAGATCCTGAAACTTTGCATCATCGTGATCCTTCGGCTAGAAAAGAGCACGACCGGTCGCCAGCAGGAAAGCGCACGATCGGTCACTTTTTGTCAAGCGTGGAGGCGGCGCGGTTGCGCAAGGGCGAGGCGACGCGAATCCGGATCGTCGAGGAGGCGGCCCGCCAGGCGGCGCTCCGAGGCCTCGCGGCGGTCAGCCTGGCCGACGTCGCCGAGGCCGTCGGCCTCTCCAAGAGCGGCCTCTTCAAGCACTTCGACTCCAAGGAGGCGATGGAGCTGGAGGTGGTCGACTACGTCACCCTGCTGTTCACCGAGTTCGTCTGGCGCCCGGCCGAGCACCTGCCCACCGCCCGGGAGCGCCTCGCCCGCACCTTCGAGCTGTGGCTGGACTGGGAGGAGAAGCGCTGGGTCCAGGGCGGCTGCCCGCTGGTGGCCTTCAGCGTCGAGCTGGACGACCAGCCGGGGCCGGTCCGCGACCTGCTGCAGAAGCGCCTGCAGCAGTGGAAGAACACCATGGTCCGCCAGTTCCAGCAGCTGCGCGACCCGCCGCTGCCCGAGGTGGAGGCCCGGTCGGCCTACTTCCAGATGAAGAGCTTCGCCCTCGGCCACCTGGACGCCCGCCGGATCATGGGCGACGCCGACGCCCGGCGCTCGGCCCAGGCCGCCTTCTCCGCCCTCCTCGACCGCACCGAACAGGCCGCCCGGGGCTGAAGCCCTTCGGAACAAAGACGCCGCCGCCGCCTTCTCCCCTGGCGTAACCACCGAGGAGAAGATCATGCACCGCGACGAGATGAAGGGCGCCGGCAAGGACATGAAGGGCGCCGTCAAGCAGACCGCCGGGCGCGTCACGGGCGACGAGCGCCTGGAAGCCGAAGGGACCGCCGACCGCGTGGAAGGCAAGGTGCAGAAGGGCGTGGGCTCGCTGAAGGAAGCCGCCCGCGACGTCCTGAAGCGCTAGGTCCGTAGCCGCCCGGAGTTGGCGCCGGCGTTTCCGGCGCTATCTCCGGGACATGAGCATTGTCGAACATCCCCGCGGCCCCCGCCTCGGACCGGGAGTCGCCGTGGGGATCACCGAGGCGGTGATCCGCACCCAGGTCCACACCTTCTACGCCCGCGTCCGGGAGGACGGGGTGCTGGGGCCGATCTTCAACGGCGCCATCGACGACTGGGACGAGCACCTGGCCAAGCTCTGTGACTTCTGGTCCTCGGTGCTGCTGGCCACCGGCCGCTTCAAGGGCGCCCCCATGGTCGCCCACGCCCGCACCCCGGGCGTCGAGCCTGAACATTTCCCCCGCTGGCTGGACCTGTGGCGCGACACCGCCCGCAAGGTCTGCCGCCTCGAGGCCGCCGACCTCTTCATCGCCAAGGCGGAGATGATCGGCGAGAGCCTCAAGCTGGGCCTCGCCGTGGCCCGCGGACAGATCCCGGAATACATCCCGCGCCACGAGCGCTGAGCCCCCTGGCGGAACGCGAGGCCAAGGGCTGCGCGAACCTTGGCCATTGGCTTCATCTCGTCGCACCGCGCCGCTTGTTAGGTTGACGCTAAGGCCGAACGCCGCATCTTCAGGCCCACCCGTTCGCCGGCCTGGAGGCGCCCCCAATGCCCACCCTCGTCCGACGCGGAGTGCTGAGCCTCGCCGGCGCTCTCGGTCTTTCCACCTTCGCCGTCCCCGCCTGGGCCCGCAGCCTCTCGCCCGAGGCCCCGCGCCGCGCGGCCCTGAAGAACCTGCACACCGGGGACGCCTTCAGCGGCGTCTATTTCGAGAACGGCCGCTACCTGCCCGACGCCCTGGCCGAGGCGCAGCGGGTGCTCCGCGACTGGCGCACGGGCGACGAGCACTTCATGGACCCGGGCCTGTTCGACGCCCTGCACGCGATCGGGGGCAAGCTGGAGACGCGCCGCCCCTTCCAGATCATCTCGGGCTACCGCTCCCCCAGGACCAACGCGATGCTGCACAAGAAGAGCTCGGGCGTGGCCTCCAACAGCCAGCATACCCAGGGCAAGGCGGTGGACGTGCGGATCGAGGGCGTAGACCTCACCCACCTGCACAAGGCGGCCCTGGCCGTGGGCGCTGGCGGCGTCGGCTTCTACCCGGTCTCCAACTTCGTCCACGTGGACACGGGCAGGGTGCGCCAGTGGCGAGGCTCCTGAGTCCCGGCTGATCCTGCTAATTCGGCGCCTGGGCCACGGGCGCCTCGGGCGCCGGTTCGGGCTCGATGGTGGTCAGGCCCACCGCAGCGGCGTCTTCCTCCACCTGCAGTTCGTCGGGCGTCCGGGCGATCGGGGCCGTCGGCTGCGGCGCCGGCCGGGTGTCGGCGGCGGGCTTGGCCGCCTCCTCCGCCGCCGGGGCGGCCTGCGTCGGCGCCTGGGCCTTGGGCTCCCCCGAGGTGAATTCCAAGCCGCGGCTGATCGCCAGCGCCGCCAGCAGTACCGCGCAGCCCAGCGCCAGCCACAGAACCTTCTTCAGCATCGTCCCTAAGCCTTCGTCGCCTGGCCCACCACGCCGACCTTGGTCAGCAGCAGGCGGTCCCAATTATACGGGTCGCTGCGGAAGTGCATCTGCCCGTCCGCCCCGGCGAAGGCGGTCCAGTAGAGGATCATCACCGGCGTCGGCTCCGCCAGCCGGACCCGCTGGGTCTTGGAGCCGTCGCCCAGGGCCGCGTCCAGGGCTTCCGGGGCGGCCCAGGCCGGATCGGCGGCCAGCAGCGCCTCGGCCAGCTTGCGCGGCTTTTCGATCCGCACGCAGCCATGGCTGGCCTGGCGGGCGTAAAGGTCGAAGCCGCCCTTCGACGGCGTGTCGTGCAGATAGACCGCGAACGGATTGTCGAAGTCGAACTTGAAACGGCCGAGGGCGCTGGAATCCCCCGACTTCTGTTGGAGCCGGGGCTCGGCGCCCTCCACCTTGATGACCCGGTAGCCGTTGGCGGCCAGGTAGCCGGGACGGGCCCGCTCCTTGGGCCACAGCTCCTCCCGGGCGATGCGGGCCGGCACGTTCCACGGCGGATTGATGACCACCGAGTGGATGGCCGAGATGAGCATGGGGGTTTCGTCGCCCGGCTTGCCCGAGACCGCCTTCATGGACAGCACCGGCTTGTCGTCCCGGAACAGGGTGACGATGGCCGCCCCCGAGTTCACCTGCACCCGGGTGGCCGGCATGGTGGCCGGCAGCCAACGCCAGCGCTCCATGTTGGCGATGATCTGCAGCACCCGCTGGCCGACCGGCTGGTTGAGGTAGGCGAGCGTGCCCGGCCCGACCACGCCGTCGGGCTTTAGGCCGTAGCGCTTCTGGGCCCGCACCACCGCGTCCTGCAGGGCCTGGTCGAAGGTGGCCGAGCCCGTGGCCTCGGTCTGTGGGTCCTCCACCGCCAGGCGCTTGCGCAGGGCCGGCACCCGCGGGTCGGTGGACCCGAGGCCCATGGGGGGCCCGGCGGGGATGGTTTCCCAGCCTCCGGCCGCGGCGATCTCCCGGTAGCGGACCAGGCCCCGCTTCAGGGCCACATAGCCGGCGTAGCGGGGCGCGAGGCCGTCGAGCCAGGCCTGCAGCCGGTCCTCGGCCAGGGCGCGGGCGAGCTCGGGGGCCGGGTCGTAGGCCGCCGGGCGGATGGCCCACAGGTCGGGGAAGTCGGCGGGGGCCAGGCGCCCGACCTTCACGTCCCGGGCGTAGCGCAGCAGCCCCTTCATCAGGGCCGCGGAATCCTCGGGATCGGCGGGCAGGTAGTCCTGGGGCCGCAGGCCGTGCAGATGGGCGGCCTGGAGCGCCTTGAGCGCCGTCTCGGCCTGGGCGGGGGTGAGCCCTTCCGGGGCGGGGAGCGCGAGCGGCGGCGCCGCGGCGGCGGGCGCGGGCGACGGGGGCGTGATTACCGGCGGTTCCTGAGCCACGGCCACGGCGCTGGCGAGCACCATCGGGACCGCCGCCATCCATCCCCAACGCATTGAAATCCTGTCCCCTTGAACGCCTCGTCGGCTACTCAACGCACGAGCCAGCAATTTAGCGCCACGATGCTGAACTGGGCTTTGACGCCGATCAGTCCCGGCCCGGCCCGTCTCCGACGGGCGGATAGACGTGGCGGCGGCCCTGCGGGTCCTCGACCTCGCCGTCGCGCACATAGTTGGGACCGATGGGCGCCTTGCCGTGGCCGCCCGGGATGTCCAGCACATAGGTGGGCTGGGCGAGGCCCGAGAGCCGGCCGCGCAGGTCCCGCATCACCGCCTGCCCCGCCGCGATGGTGGTGCGGAAGTGGCCGGTGCCGGGGGCGAGGTCCCCGTGGTGGAGGTAGTAGGGCTTGATCCGCGTCTCCACGAAACCGCGCATCAGGGCCTCGAGCACCGCCGGATCGTCATTGATCCCCTTCAGCAGCACCGTCTGGCTGACCATGGGAACGCCGGCGTCGATGATCCGGGCGCAGGCGGCGCGCGCCTCAGGGGTCAGCTCGTCGGGATGGTTGGCGTGGACGGCCACCCACACGGTCTTGCCCGCGGTCTTCAGGGCCTCGACCAGCTCGCCCGTCACCCTGGCCGGATCGACAATCGGCACGCGGCTGTGGAAGCGCACGACCTTCACATGGGGGATCTTCGCCAGGCGGGAGCCGATGTCGGCCAGCCGCCGGGGCGAGAGGATCAGCGGATCGCCCCCGGTGACGATGACCTCCCAGATCTCGGGCCGCCCGGCCACATAGGCGATGGCTGCGTCCAGCTGAGCCGGAGACAGGGGCCGCACCCCGTCCGGCCCCACCATCTCCCGCCGGAAGCAGAAGCGGCAGTAGACGGCGCAGGCGTGGTTGGCCTTGAGCAACACCCGGTCGGGGTAGCGGTGGACGATGCCCTCCACCGGCGAGAAGGCGTCGTCGCCGATGGGGTCGGGGCGCTCGTCGGGGGTGGTCGCCAGTTCCTCGGCGGAAGGCACGAACTGCCGCGCCACGCCTTCGCAGGACAGGGCGAGCTCGGCCATGGGCGGGGTGACGGCCACGGCGTAGCGTTCGGCCACCCGCGCCAGCTCCGGCAGGGCCGCCTCAGGCGCCAGGCCCGCGGCGACCAGGTCTTCGGCGGTGCGGAGGGGGCGGGTCATGGTGGCGCGCATATGGCCCATCGCCCGCCCCCGGACAACTCTCGCCAGGGTCGCGGCGGCGCGGGCGACAACCCGGCTACTCGGCCACCGGGGTCCAGAGGACGTCCTCGATGCGGCGGGCGCCCGTGGCCAGGATCACCAGACGGTCGAAGCCGAGGGCGCCGCCGCTGGCCTCGGGCATGTGGGCCAGGGCGGCCAGGAAGTCCTCGTCGATGGGATAGCGCTCGCCGTACACGCGCTGCTTCTCGGCCATCTCGGCCTCGAACCGCGCGCGCTGCTCGGCCGGATCGGTGAGCTCGCCGAAGCAGTTGGCCAGCTCCACCCCGCAGGCATAGAGCTCGAAGCGTTCGGCCACCCGCGGATCGCCGGCCTTGGGCCGGGCCAGGGCCGCCTCGCTCACCGGATATTCGCAGAGGATGGTGGGCCGCCCGAAGCCCAGGTTCGGCTCCACCTTCTCGACGATGATCTTGGAAAAGACGTCGGCCCAGACGTCGTCGTCGGCCACCCGCATGCCCTGCGCCCGGGCCTGGGCCGGCAGGTCGCCGAACAGGTCCACCCCCGCGTAACGGTCGAAGGCCTCGGCCACGGTGAGCCGCTCGGGCTCCACGAAGGGATCGCAGGTCGCCCCGCGCCAGGTGAGCTCGCGCGCCCCCGCCGCCTCGGCCGCCCGACGCATGAGGGCGGCGCAGTCGGCCATGATCGCCTCGTAGGGATCGCCCGCCCGGTACCACTCCAACATGGTGAACTCGGGATGGTGCAGCGGCCCGCGCTCGCGGTTGCGCCACACCTTGCCCAGGCTGACAATCCGCCGCTCGCCCGCCGCCAGCAGGCTCTTGCAGGCGAACTCGGGCGAGGTGTGCAGATAGAGCGGCCGGGCCGCGCCGTCGATGGTCAGGGCCTCGGTGGCGAAGGCGTGCAGATGGGCCTCGTTGCCGGGGGAGACCTGCAGGGCGGCCGTCTCCACCTCGATGAACCCCTGGGCCTCGAACCAGGCCCGCAAGGCGCGGGTGATCGCTCCCCGGCCGATGAGGAACGGGCGCCGGTCGGCGTGGCGCTCAGGCGCCCACCAGGGCGAAGATCGACGGTCGGGCACGGGGTGCGGCCTTGAAAAGCTGGCGATTTCGGCGGAGCCCGCTATACGAGCGCGCCAAGAACTCGCAAAGCATCTCGAGGACCTGCAACTTGAAGGTTTCCGCCAGCTCCCTCCGCAAGGGCAACGTCGTCGACATCGAAGGCAAGCTCTACGTCGTCCTCAGCGCCCAGAACATCCACCCCGGCAAGGGCACGCCGGTCACCCAGCTCGACATGCGCCGCATCTCCGACGGGGTGAAGGTGTCGGAGCGCTACCGCACCACCGAGACCGTCGAGCGCGCCACCGTCGACGAGCGGGACTACACCTTCCTCTACGAGGACGGCGAAGGGTTCCACTTCATGAACCCCGAGAACTACGAGCAGGTCACCGCCTCGGCCGAGATGATCGGCGACGCCAAGTACTATCTGACCGACGGCTGCACGGTGAAGCTCTCGACCCACGAGGGCGTTCCGATCGCCATCGAACTGCCGCGCCTGGCCACCTTCGAGGTGGTGGACACCGAGCCGACCGTGAAGGGCCAGACGGCCTCCTCGTCCTACAAGCCGGCGGTGCTGTCCAACGGCCTGCGCACCATGATCCCGCCGTACATCACCGTGGGCACCAAGATCGTCGTCCTCACCGAGGACGGCTCCTATCAGGAACGCGCCAAGGACTAAGGCGCGCCGCCCGCCGATCGCGTCCCTCCCCGGCCGCCGGGGAGGGATTTTTTTTGGCCGTAGCGCCCACCTTCCCTCACCGCGCCATCAGCATAACTGGCTGGCCGGGGGAGAAGCTTGGCCTTAAGCGGCGCGGCGATGGTTTCGGATTTCTGGCTTTTCGCCGCCGTCGGCTTCGCGGCCCAGATCGTGGACGGTGCCCTGGGCATGGCCTACGGCGTCGTCTCCACCTCGGTCCTCCTGTCGGCGGGCGTGCCGCCGGCCAGCGCCTCGGCGAGCGTCCATGCGGCCAAGGTCTTCACCGGCGCCGCCTCGGGCCTGTCGCACCTGCTGCACGGCAATGTGGACAAGCGGCTCCTGGCCCTGCTCGCCTCGGGCGGGGTGCTGGGCGGTGTGCTGGGCGCCTATGTGGTCACCTCCCTGCCGGGCAAGGTGGTGAAGCCCTTCGTGGTGGCCTGGCTGGCCCTGATGGGCCTGGTGATCCTCTACCGGGCCTGGAAGCAGGTGCGGCCCAAGGTGTTCTCCTGGAAGCAGCCCCTGCCCCTGGGCCTCGTGGGCGGCTTCTTCGACGCCATCGGCGGCGGCGGCTGGGGCCCGGTGGTGACCAGCTCCCTGATCGGCGGCGGGGCCGACACCCGCAAGGCCATCGGCACCACCAACGCCGCCGAGATGTTCGTGGCCATCGCCACCTCCTCGGCCTTCCTGGTCAGCCTCGTCACCGGCCACTGGAAGAGCGCGGGCCTCGACGGCCTGGCCTGGGCCCTGGCCGGGCTTATCGCCGGGGGCGTCGTGGCCGCCCCCATCGCCGGCTGGATGACCAAGATCCTGCCCCTGCGGCTGCTCACCTGGGTGGTGGGCCTGCTGGTGGTGGGCCTCGCCGCCTGGCAGGCCATTGGCCTGTTCTAGCGCCCGCACGGCGGAAGCTGAGCAACCTCTGGGGCGCTGCGGGGTTATGGCCGGACGGCCAACCCGGAGAGAGCCCATGCGCATCGGCGAGATCATGTCCCGCGAGGTCGCGGTCGCCCGCCCTGACGACACCCTGCTGCAGGTCGCCCGCCAGATGCGCGACATCGACGCCGGCTCGATCCCGGTGTGCGAGGGGAAAGAGGTCCGCGGCATGGTCACCGACCGGGACATCGTGATCCGCGCGGTGAGCGAGGCGCGCAGCTTCGATACTCCGGCGGCCGAGGTGATGACCTCCGGAATCGAGTATTGCTACGCGGACGATGACATCGCTGTGGCCGCCGATAAGATGGCCGAGCTTCAGGTCCGGCGCCTGATCGTGCTGGACCAGGATCACCATCTGGTCGGTATCGTATCCCTCGGCGACATCGCCCAGCAGGGAAAGGACAGGACCACTGGCCAAGCTCTGGAGGAGATCAGCGAGCCGACCCGGCGTTAGCCGCGTGCGCGATGGCGGCCGTGACCGTTCGGCCGCCCTGTTCATCGCCGCCTCGAAGAGCATCCACGACGGAAAGGCCGTTCGCGTGTCCGAAGCCGCCGCCCTCCGACTGGCGGAGAAGGTGCGTCCCGCCGTCGAGGCCGCGCCGCCGCGCCCGCCCGCCGCTGACGGCGAGGCCGGCTTCCACCTGCTCGACACCACCATGATGTACGCCCCCAAGTCGGGGGGCGTGAAACGCTACCTGATGGCCAAGCGCGCCTGGCTGGAAAGGCGTCGGCCGGACATCCGCCACTCGCTGGTGGTGCCGGGCGCCCGCACCCAGGCCGACGCCTCGGGGATCGTCACCGTGGCCGCCGCTCGACTGCCGTTCGGCAACGGTTACCGGATGCCCGCGAGCCTCGCCAAGTGGGAGACCATTCTCACCCTCCTTCGGCCCGACATCATCGAGGCCGGCGACGTGTTCGTGCCCGGCCATGCGGCGCTTGAGGCCGGGGAGCTGCTGGGCGCGCCGGTGGTCGGCTTCTGCCACACCGACGCCGCGGCCCTGGCGGCCCTGCACTTCGGTGAATGGGCCGAGGCCCCCACCTTCAACTTCTGGGCCCAGGCCTATCAGCGCTTCGACCATGTGGTGGCCCCCTCGCGGCACATGGCCTCGCGCCTGGCGGACGCGGGGGTGACCCGCCTGTCGATCCAGCAACTCGGGGTGGACACCGAGCTGTTCCACCCGGCCCGGGGCGACCGGGCCCGGCTGTTCCGGCGCCTCGGCCTGCCGCCCGAGACCCGGCTGCTGGTGTTCGCTGGCCGCCCGGCCCGGGAGAAGAACATTGACTCCATGGTCGAGGCGGTGGAGCGCCTGGGCGCGCCCTACACCCTGCTGCTGGTGGGGGCCGGCAAGGACGTGGCGCCGTCCGACCGGGTGATCTGCCTCGACTACGAGCGCGACCCGGTGAAGCTCGCCGGGATCATCGCCAGCTGCGACGCCTGCCTGCACGCGAATGAGAACGAGATCTTCGGCCTGGTGGTGCTGGAAGCCATGGCCGCCGGCCTGCCGGTGGTGGGCTCTCGCCGGGGCGGAGTGGGCGAGCTGATCGACGAGGCCGTGGGCCAGCCGGCCGACACCGTCGACGCCAAGGGGCTGGCGGCGGCCATCGAGGCCCTGTTCGCCCGGGACCTTGGCGAAATCGCCCGGGCCGCCCGGCTGCGGGCCGAGACCCGCCACGGCTGGGAAGCCACCTTCGCGGCGCTCACTCGCCTCTACAGCAGCCTGATCGAGGGCCGCGCTCGGCCGCCCCTGGCGCTCACCGCCTGAGCCCTACTGGGGATCGCCGGCTGGCCCGGCGCCGCGCCTTGTGGGTGCAGCGCCTGGACCGCCTGCAAGGCGCGCCCGACGAGCCTAGTGCCCCGTCGGCAGGTCCTTGAAAGGGATGTCCTTGTCCACCCGGATGTCGCCGGGCAGGCCGAGGACGCGCTCGGCGATGATGTTCTTCAGGATCTCGTCCGTGCCGCCGGCGATCCGCAGGCCCGGGGCGTACAGCACCGAGGCGTGGAAGGCGCCCTTCAGCGGGCTCAGCTCGGGATCGTTGATGACCCCGTAGTGGTCGAGCATCTCCACCGCCGCATTGGCCAGCTCCTGCAGCTGCAGGGCCGAGACCACCTTGCCGATCGAGCTTTCCGGCCCCGGGGTCTGACCGCGGGACAGGGCCGTGATGGTGCGGTTGCGGGTGTGCTTCAGGCCCTCGGTCTGCACGTACCAGTCGGCCAGCTTCTCGCGCAGGGCCTGGTCCTTGATGGCCGGCGCCCCATCGAGGCCGGCGACGGCGCGGGCCGCCTCCATGAACTGCGGCCACTGGGTCCCCGAGGGGCCGCCCACCGCCAGGCGCTCGTTCATCAGGGTGACGAGGCTCACGCGCCAGCCGTCGTTCACCGCGCCCAGCCGCTGGCTGTCCTTCACGCGGACATTGGTGAAGAACACCTCGTTGAAGCCCGAGCCGCCCGACATCTGGTGGATCGGCCGCACCTCGATGCCCGGGTCCTTCATGTCGACCCAGAACATGGTCAGGCCCTTGTGCTTGGGCGCGTCAGGATCGGTCCGGGTGACCACGATGCCGAAGTCCGAGAACTGGGCGCCGGTCGTCCACACCTTCTGGCCATTGATGATCCAGTCGCCGGAGCCGTCGTCGGCCCGCACCGCCCGGGTGCGCGCCGCGGCCACGTCCGAGCCGCCCGAGGGTTCGGAGAACAGCTGGCACCAGATCTCCTCGCCGCGCAGGGCCGGGCCCACGAAGCGCTTCTTGGTCTCCTCGTCGGCGAAGGTCATCACCGTCGGCACGCACATGCCGAGGCCGATCTGGAAGGGGTTTGGCGGGATCGGGTACTTGGCCTCTTCCTGGTTGAAGATGACCTGCTGGATCGGCGTGCCACCGGGGCCGCCCCACTCCTTGGGCCAGGTGATCTGGGCGTAGCCCGCCGCCGCCTTCTTGGCCTGCCAGGCCTTGGAGGCGGCCATGGTGTCGCCGCCTTCGGGATCGCCGGAAACGCCGCGCTTGGGGGCGTTCTCCTTCAGCCAGGCCTGCACCTGGGCGCGGTAGGCGGCTTCTTCGGGCGTGTCGTTGAAGTCCATCTCGTGTTCTCCGTCATCCCGGACGGCGGGGCGCCTGGAGCGCGCGGGCCTGGCCGGGAGTCATGTCCATCCGCTGCGGGCCTTAGGCCGCGTTCCGACGCTCGAGCTGGCTGACCAGCCGCTCCTTCCAGACCCGGGGGGCGCCCGCGACGAGGGAGAGCTGGCGCGAGCGGCGGTAGTAGAGGTGGGCGTCCACCTCCCAGGTGAAGCCGATGCCGCCGTGGGTCTGGATGTTCTCCTTGGAGCCGAACCAGAAGGCCTCGGAGGCGGCGATCCGCGCCGCGCTGGCCGCCACCGGCAGTTCGGGGGCGTTGGTGTTGAGCGCCCAGGCCCCGTAGTAGGCGTTGGAGCGGGCCAGCTCGTTCTTCACGTACATGTCGGCCAGCTTGTGCTTGATCGCCTGGTAGCTGGCGATCGTGCGCCCGAAGGCGTAGCGCTCCAGGGCGTAGGCCTTGGCCATCTCAAGGCAGCGGTCGGCGCCGCCGCACTGCTCGAAGGCGATCAGCACCGCCGCCCGGTCCAGCACCTGCTCCAGCAGGGCCAGGCCCTCGCCCGCCGGGCCGAGCCGGTCGGCCGCGGCGCCGTCGAAGACGAGCTTGGCCGCATCGCGGGTGGGATCGAGGGTCTTCAGCGTCTCGCGGGTCACGCCGCCGGCGTTGAGGTCCACGAGGTAGAGGCTGGGCTTGCCGCCCTCCTTGGCGAGGACCACCGCATGGGTGGCGATGTCGCCGTCGGTCACGGGGATCTTGGTCCCCGAGAGCTTGCCGCCCGAGACGCCGGCCTGGACGGTCGCCGCCGTCACCGGCCCCGGACCTTCCGACGTGGCCAGGGCGCCGATCACCTCGCCGGCGGCGATCTTCGGCAGCAGGGCTTTCTTCTGTTCCTCGGAGCCGGCCAGCATCACCGCCTCGGCCAGGAAATAGACCGTCGAGGCGAACGGGATCGGGGCCAGCGACCGGCCCAGTTCCTCGGCGATGGCGCACAGCTCCACATGGCCAAGGCCCAGGCCGCCGTATTCCTCGGGAATGGCCGCGCCCAGCCAGCCCTGTTCGGCCACCTGCTTCCACAGCGCCTCGTCATAGGCCTTGGCGTCGTCGTCGAGCACCTTGCGCACCCGCGACGTCGGGCAATTGGCCTCGAGGAACTTGCGCGCCTCGGACTTCAGGAACTTCTGGTCGTCGGAAAAATCGAAATTCATCTGGGCCCCATCGCGCCGGCTTGCCCGGCTCGGTTTCCTCTCTATGGAGGGCGAGCATACGCTTGGCGAAGCCCCTGAAAAGTATGACCTCGCGTCACCTGCGCGCTCCTCACGCGAGGTCAGCTCACCCCGCGTCAGGAGGCGTCGCGGCTGAATTCGCCCAGGCGCGAGAAGCGGCCCACGATCCGGCCGCCGCACCACAGCTCGCAGGCGCCCTGCCCTCGCAACTTGCGGGCCGCCGCGATCGCCGCCTCGTCGTCCTCGGCGTCGAAGCGCTCGCCCCGGGTCAGCCGGCCCAGGCCGTCGAGACGGTAGATCTGGTAGTTGGCCACGACGCCCCCAAATGCCCCCGCGGCCGCACAGCAACGCGAGGGCCGGCCGCCGCCGTCCCGACCCCCGTCCTGGAAAACCCTCGGAACCTGCGCGCCCCGCGGCGGGTTCGCCCCGTCAAATGACGGCCGCCGCGTCGGCCAACCACATCCACGAGGGGCCGGCCGCCTTGGCGCCGCGACGCCCAAGCGCCTAGATGGTCCCCATGCGTACCGAGAGCCCCCAGCCGATCCGCCTCGCCGACTACCGGCCGCCCGCCTTCCTCGTGGACGAGGTCTTCCTTTCCTTCGACCTCAAGCCCAACGCCACCCGCGTGAAGGCCCGGCTGCAGGTGCGGCGCAACGGCGACCATGCCGAGCCCCTGCGGTTCAACGGCGAGCGGCTGAAGCCGATCTCGGTGGCCGTCGACGGGCGCGTGCTCTCGCCGGCCGAGCACCAGATCGACACCGAGTGGCTGACGATCGCCGCCGTGCCCGACGCCTTCGTCCTGGAGACCGAGGTCGAGATCGATCCCGAGAACAACAAGGCCCTCTCGGGCCTCTACATGTCGGGCGGACGCTTCTGCACCCAGTGCGAGGCCGAGGGCTTCCGCACCATCACCTTCTGGCCCGACCGCCCGGACGTGCTGTCGCGCTTCACCGTGCGCATGGAGGCCGACAAGGCCTTCGCCCGGCTGCTGTCCAACGGCAACCTGGTCGAACAGGGCGACCTGCCGGGCGGGCGCCACTACGCGGTCTGGAACGACCCCTTCCCGAAGCCGAGCTACCTGTTCGCCCTGGTGGCGGGCGAGTTGGATGTCCTGGAGGACAAGCTCGTCACCATGAGCGGCCGGACCGTGGACCTGCGCATCTATGTGGACCCCGGCATGGCCCCCCGGGCAGCCTACGCCATGGACGCCCTCAAGCGGTCGATGAAGTGGGACGAGGAAGCCTTCGGCCGCGAGTACGACCTCGACCTGTTCATGATCGTGGCCGTGCGCGACTTCAACTTCGGGGCCATGGAGAACAAGGGACTGAACATCTTCAACAGCTCCCTGCTGCTGGCCGATCCAGCCACGGCGACGGACCTCGACTACGAGCGCATCGAGAGCGTCGTGGCCCACGAGTACTTCCACAACTGGACCGGCGACCGCATCACCTGCCGCGACTGGTTCCAGCTGTGCCTGAAGGAAGGGCTGACCGTCTTCCGCGACCAGAGCTTCTCGGCCGACATGCGCGGCCACGCCGTCCAGCGGATCAAGGACGTGAAGGCCCTGCGGGCGCGGCAGTTCCCCGAGGACCAGGGGCCGCTGGCCCACCCGGTGCGGCCGTCCAGCTACCTGAAGATCGACAACTTCTACACGGCGACCATCTACGAGAAGGGCGCCGAGGTCATCCGGATGCTCAAGACCCTGATCGGCCCTGAGGCCTTCCAGGCGGGCATGGACCTCTATTTCGAGCGCTGGGACGGCCACGCCACCACCGTGGAGGAGTTCATCCGCTGCTTCGAGGAGGCCGCCGGCCGCGACCTGTCCGGCTTCTTCACCTGGTACGAGCAGGCGGGCACTCCGCGGGTGAACCTGGAAAGCCGCTATAACGCGACGGCCCGCACCCTGACCCTGGAGCTGTCCCAGGAGACGCCGCCCACCCCCGGCCAGCCTGCCAAGGCGCCGCTGCCGATTCCGGTGACCGTGGGCCTGCTGGACCTCGACGGCCGCGTCCAGGCCTTCGAGCGCGACGGCAAGGCGATGGACGAGACAGTGATTGTCCTCGACAAGCCGAAGATGAGCGTCACCCTCACCGGCGTGGACCGCGATCCGGTGGTGTCGGCCCTGCGCGGCTTCTCGGCGCCCGTGGTGCTGACGACGGACGCCCCGCCCAAGGACCGCTATGTCCAACTCGCCGCCGACCCCGACCTGTTCAACCGCTGGGAAGCCGGCCAGGACCTCGCCGCCGACCTGATCCTGCGCCGCGCCGGGGGCCATCCTGACGATGTGAACGAGGAGCGCTACGCCGAGGCGGTGGGCCGGGCCCTGGCCGACCAGGCCTCGGATGCGGCCTTCAAGGCCCTGCTGCTGGCCCTGCCCTCGGAAACCGACCTCGCCCTGCGGATGAGCCCGGCCGACCCGGCCGCCATCCACACCGCCCGGGAGGCCCTGCGCGAACGGCTGGCGGTGCATCTGGAACACGAGCTGAAGCGGCTGCATACGGGGCTGCAGGACCTGGGCGAATTCTCTCCCGACGCCGCCGGCGCCGGCCGCCGGGCCCTGCGCAACGCCGCCCTGGAGCTGCTGGCCGCCAATCCCCGCAGCGACATCGCCGACCTGGCCCTCGGCCACTACCATGCGGCCAGCAACATGACCGACGCCATGGGCGGGCTCAGCGCCCTGGTGCAGATCGGCGGCCCGGCGCTGGAGGAGGCCCTGGCCGACTTCTACGCCCGCTGGCAGGCCGAACCCCTGGTCATCGACAAGTGGTTCGCCGCCCAGGCGCGCGATCCGTCCGAGGGCGCCCTCGGCCGCGTCCTGGGGCTGACCGCCCACCCGGCCTTCGACGCCAAGAACCCCAACCGCCTGCGGGCCCTGGTCTCGACCTTCGCCAACTTCAACCCGGCCCGCTTCCACGACCCGAGCGGGGCAGGCTACCGCTTCCTGGCCGACCAGATCCTGGCGGTGGACGGCTACAATCCGATGACCGCCGCCCGCTTGGTCGATCCGCTGGGCGGCTGGCGGCGCTACACGCCGGAACTGGCGGCGCTGATGAAGGCCGAGCTGGAGCGGATCGTCGCCGCCGAGGGTCTGTCGAAGAACGTTTACGAACTGGCCAGCCGCGCTCTCGGCGAGTGAGACCCCGAGGGACGTTGCGCCACGGTTACGCGGCGAGTCGACTTCGCTTAGACTCCTGATTTGCGTCGGGTCTCGCCGACGCGGGGAGGGAGCTGCGAGCCTTGTCCAGCGGGGGGCGGAAGCGAGCACAAGGGCGGTCGGCCCCGCTCGAGCCCGTGCGCCCGCCGACCCAGCGGTTCACCCGCATCGGCGTGCTCTCCGCGCTGTTGATCCTGGCCCTCTACACCCTGGCCGCCGTCGTCCGGCTGGCGGCGGGGCCGCTGGGGGCGGCCGAGCAGCTGCTGTGGCTCATCGCGCCCCTGGTTATCGCCTTCGGCCTGGGCGTCCTGCTGTTCCTGGAGAGCGGCCGGGTGGAGCGGGCCCACGCCGCCTTCACCGATTCCGAGCAGCGCTTCCGCATGGCCGTGGAGGCCGCCCGCTGCGGCATCTGGGAATGGGACCTGGCCACCGACCGCATCTTCATGTCCGAGGTCACCGCCGCCCTGTTCGGGTGGCGCGGCGGGGTGGTGGACGGCCAGGCGGTGCTCGACCGGGTCTCCCCCGGCCACCGGGACGGCCTGCGCGAGGCCCTGGCCACCGCCGCCATTCGCGGGGACTTCGACGTCAGCTTCCGCGTGCCCAGCTTGGCGGGCGGCCGGCCGGTCTGGATCGACGCCCGGGGCCGCGGCTTCGGCGAGGCGCCCGAGGGCGGTTACGCCCGGATCATCGGCGTCGCCCTGGACGTCACCGAGGAGCGCCTAGCCCAGGCCCGGGCCCAGCAGGCCGAGAGCCGCCTGCGCGACGCCATCGAGAGCGTGTCCGAGGCCTTCGTCCTGTGGGACCGGCACGGCCGGCTGCTGATGTGCAACCACAACTACCGAGACTATTTCCAGGTGGACCCCATCCTGCTGAACACCGGCGTCGGCCGCGAGCAGGTGGAGCGCGCGGCGCGCCGGGCGATCCGGCGGGAGTATCCCGCCCCGGGCGGCCGTCCCGGGGTGCGCGAGGCGGAGCTGGCCGACGGCCGCTGGGTGCAGATCTCGGAACGCCCAACCGCCGAGGGCGGCCTCGTGGTCACCGCCGCCGACATCACCGTGCTCAAGGCCCAGGAGGAGGCCCAGCGGCTCAAGGAGGAGGAGCTGCGCCGGGTGGTCGAGACCCTGGAGCGCAGCCAGGAGCAGCTTTCGGAACTGGCCCGCAAGTACGAGGCCGAGAAGATTCGCGCGGAAGGGGCGAGCCAGGCCAAGTCCGAGTTCCTGGCCAATATGAGCCACGAGCTGCGGACGCCTCTGAACGCCATCAACGGCTTCTCCGAGATCATGGTGGGCGAGATGTACGGCCCCCTGGGCGATCCCCGCTACCGCGACTACGCCCGGGATATCCTGAGCTCGGGCCAGCACCTGCTGGCGCTGATCAACGACATTCTCGACATGTCGAAGATCGAGGCCGGCAAGATGACCTTGCGGTTCGAGCCCTGCTCGCTGGAGGAGATCGCCGAGGACGCCCTGCGCCTGGTCCGCAACCGCGCCGAGAGCGCCGGCCTGACCCTGGTGATGGACTTCGTGGAACTGCCGGACGTGGAGGCCGACTACCGGGCGGTGAAGCAGGTGCTGCTGAACCTGCTCTCCAACGCCATCAAGTTTACCCCCCGCGGCGGCCGGGTGACGGTGCGGGCCGAGCGCCGGGACGATCCCCTGGGCGAGCGGGTGCGGATCAGCGTCATCGACACCGGCATCGGCATCTCCCCCGACGACCTGGAGCGCCTGGCCCGGCCGTTCGAACAGGTGGAGACCCAGCACGCCAAGACCCAGCAGGGCACGGGCCTGGGCCTCGCCCTCACCAAGGCCTTCGTGGAGATGCACGGCGGGCTGCTCGACCTGAAGAGCGCCGGCATCGGCGAGGGCACGACGGCCAGCTTCAGCCTCCCCCTCCGCCAGAGCCAGGCCGCCCGGGCGGCCTGAGGCCGGCGGCTCAGGGCCGCACCACCGCCTCGTAGGCCTTGCGCGCCCGGGCCTGGGCGTCGGCCAGCTTCTTCTTCAGGCTGCGGAACTCGCGCACGCCCCCCGCCCGGGCGAGCAGGGCCCGGTAGGCCTTGGGCTCGTCGCTTGGGTCGGCGTTGTCCTCCAGCGCCACCTTGAGGAGCTGGGTGAGGTCCTGCTGCAGGCGCCAGGCGGCCAGCAGCGCCTCCACCGGCTCGGCCTCGGCCAGGCCCGCCGCCCGGAAGGCCGCCAGGGCGTCGGCGGTGTTGGGCGACAACGGGCCGCCCGCCGCCGCGTGGCAGAGCTGGAGGAACTGGGCGGCGAACTCGATGTCCACCAGGCCGCCGGGGCTGAGCTTGAGGTCCCAGTCGCCCTTGGGCGGCCGCTCGCGCTCCATCAGGGCCCGCATCTCGCGCACGTCCCGGGCGGTGGCCGCCCGGTCGCGCGGCCGGCGCAGGGCCGCCTCGATGGCCGCCTCGGCCTTGGCGCGGAAGGCCTCCGAGCTGGCCCACACCACCCGGGCCCGGGTCAGGGCCAGAAGCTCCCAGGTTTCGGCCTCGCCCTGGTAATACGGCTCGAAGGCCGCCATGGACACGGCCACCGGCCCCTTGGTCCCCGAGGGGCGCAGCTGCATGTCCACCTCATAGAGGGTCCCCTCGGCGGTGGGCGAGGACAGGGCCGCGATCAGTCGCTGGGTGAAGCGGCCGTAGAAGGTGGAGGCGTCCCAGCCCTTCACCGCGCTCATCCCCGCCGGATCGGCTGCCCGATAGAGGGTCATGAGGTCGAGGTCGGAGCTGGCGCTCATCTCCCGCGAGCCGCACTTGCCCAGGGCCACCACCGCCACCTCGCCCTCGAAGGCGCCGCCCAGCCGCTCGGCCTCGGCCAGGGACGGCGGGGCCAGGGCCCGGATGCAGACGTCCGCCAGGTCGGCGAAGGCCTTGCCGGCCACCTCGGCGCTGGCCGTGCCGCTCATCACCTGCACCCCCACGCGGAAGGCCTGCTCGCGATGGATGCGGCGCACCACGTCCATGGCCGCCTCGAAGCCGCCCGCCCGCCCCACGGCCTCGGTCATCAGGGCCTCGTCCTCGGCCACGTCGATGGGGGCGAAGAAGGCCGGGTCCAGCATGGCGTCGATGGCTGCCGGCCGCCGGGCGAGGGTGGCGGCCAGCCGCGGCGCGAAGGCCATGACCTGGACGATCAGCTCGAACAGCCGCGGCTGGGCCAGGAACAGGGACTGCAGCTGGACGCCCGTGGAGAGGCCGGCGAAGAAGTCCGAGAAGCGGTTGAAGGCCGGGTCCGGCGCCCCCGTCGCCTGGGCCGCCTCCAGGAGCTTGGGCGCAAGGCGCGTGAACAGCTCCCGCCCCCGCTCCGTCCGGGTGGCGGGGATGGTGCCGTGGTGCCAGCTGCGGATGGTCTGCGACACCCGCGCGGGGTTGGAGAAGCCCATCCGCTGGAGCGTGGCCAGGGTCTCGGGATCGTCGTCCACGCCGGTGAACACCAGGCTGCCGAACCGGGACGACAGCGGCTCTTCCTCGGCGAACAGCTCGCCGTAGCGGGCGTTCACGCCCTTGAGCACCCGGGTGATGGCCGCATCGAAGCTCTGCAGGCGCTCATAGCCCGACAGGGCCGCCACCCGCCGCCGTTCGGGATCGCTCTCGGGCAGGCGGTGCGTCTGCTCGTCGGCCAGCATCTGGATGCGGTGCTCGACGCCGCGCAGGAGGCGATAGGACTCGGTAAGCTGGGCCGCCGCCTCGGCGGTCACATGGCCCGCATCGCGCAGGGCCGCCAGGGCGTCCAGGGTGCGCGGGCTGCGCAGCTCGGGGTGGCGCCCGCCGAGGATCAGCTGCTGGGTCTGGACGTAGAACTCGATCTCGCGGATGCCGCCGCGGCCCAGCTTGAGGTCCACCCCCTTGGCCGAGACCCGCTCGTCGACCTTGTGGGCGTGGATCTGCCGCTTGATGGAATGGATGTCGGCGATGGCGGCGAAGTCGAGGTTCTTGCGCCAGATGTAGGGGACCAGCTCGCGCAGGAAGGCGCGGGCCGCGGGCAGGTCGCCGGCGCACGGCCTAGCCTTGATGAAGGCCGCCCGCTCCCAGTTCTGGCCCACAGTCTCGTAGTACTCCAGGGCCGCCGGCACCGGCACGGCGGGCGGGGTGGACGACGGGTCGGGCCGCAGGCGCAGGTCCATGCGGAAGACGTAGCCGTCGGCGGTGCGCGCCTGCATCAGGTCGGACACCCGGTGGGTCAGCCGCACCGCGAAGGCCTGGGGCTCCACGTCGGGGGCCAGCACCTCGGCCAGGGGCTCGGGATCGAAGAAGACCGAGACGTCGATGTCGCTGGAATAGTTCAGCTCGAAGGCGCCCTGCTTGCCCATGGCGATGCAGAACCAGCCGGGGACCGGCCCCGTCTCGCCCCCGGCCCCGCCCTCCGCCGCGCCCAGCCGCGTGAGCCGCCCGGCCGCCAGCTCGCCCCGGGCCGCCGACCACAGGGTCGCAGAGACCGAGGCGTCGGCGAAGCGCGTGAGGGCGCCGGTCACCTGGTCGAGATCCCAGACTCCGCCCAGATCGGCCAGGGCGGTGAGGAGGTGCAGCTCCTGCTTCAGCAGCCGCAGGGGCTCGGCCGCCTGTTCCGGGGCGAGTTCGGCCACCGCCGCCGTGCGCGCCAGGAGGTCGTCCAGTCGGGCGTCCGGGTCGCTGTCGAGCAGGGCCGCCAGCCGCCTGGGGTCGCGCCGGGCGAGGCCCGCGAGGTAGGGGGCGGCCCCGAACACGGGCGCGAGCGCCGGCCAGGCCGCTTCCAGCGCCGGGGTCCAGACGGCGTCGGCGATAATCTCCCGCGCCCGCTCGGCCGCCTTGGCGTCGGCGATGGGTCCGCACGGCGTCAGCCGATCGCTCAGTTTCTCGGTCTTGCCCGCGGTCATCCGACGCCCAACATCCATCACATCACGAGGGGGGAAGACATGACCATCGCAAGCTGGCTCGCCCTGCCGCAACTGTCTCGGGGCGCCGACGCCGCCCTGCTGCTCACCCGCGTCACGGTGGGGGCGTTCCTCATCTGGGGCGTCTCCGACAACATCCTGAGTGCTGAGGACATGGCCAAGTTCGCGGCCTTCCTCAAGCAGTACGGCTTTCCGGCGCCCGAGCTGATGGCGCCGCTGGGTGTCGCCGTGCAGGCCCTGTGCGGGGCGCTGTTCGTGGCCGGCCTCGCCACCCGCTGGGCGGGCCTGCTGTGCGCCCTGAACTTCGTCATCGCGATCGTCATGGTGGACCAGCACCTGGGGGTGCGCGGCGCCTATCCGGCCTGGTCGCTGGTGCTGATCGGCCTGATCCTGGCCACGGTCGGCCCGGGCCGCTACGCCCTCGACGCCCGGATCAGACCCGCGGCAGAATGAGGGCCACCCGAAGGCCCGGGCCCATGTCGCCCACCTTGCCCGGACCTTCGTCCAGCTCCAGCCGTCCGCCGTGGGCCTCGGCCACCGCCGCCACCAGCGACAGGCCCAGGCCCGCCCCCGGCTCGTTGCGGCTGTTCTCCAGGCGCACGAAGCGCTGGATCACCCGCTCGCGGTCGGCGTCGGGCACGCCCGGCCCGGTGTCGGTGACCGAGAACTCCACCTCGCCCGACGAGCGGCGGCGTACGCGCAGCATGATCGCCCCACCCTCCGGGGTGTATTTCACAGCGTTGTCGAGGATGTTGGCCAGGGCCTGGGCCAGGAACTCCCGGTTGCCGCGCACGGTCAGGCCCTTGGCGAACTCGGCGTCGAAATCCAGGCCCTTGTCCTCGCACAGGGGCTCGTACAGCTCGGCGATGTCGGCCCCGAGCTCGGCGGGGTCGAACACCACCGGGTCCGGCGCCTGGCCGGCGGCCTGCAGCCGGGCGATGGACAGCACCGCCCCGAAGGTCTTCAGCACCCCGTCGGTGTCGGTGAGCGCCTGGGCCAGGGCCTCGCGCGGATCGCCCTTGCCCGCCTCCGCGTCGAGATAGGCCGCCTCCAGCCGGGCTCGCAGCCGGGTGAGCGGCGAGCGCAGGTCGTGGGCGATGGCGTCGCCGGCGTGCCGGTGGCCGGCCATGGAGCGCTCCAGCCGGTCGAGCATCTCGTTCACGCCCTGGGCCAGTTCGTCGAACTCGTCCCGGGTGCCGCGGACATGGGCCCGAGCGCCCAGCTCGCCGTTGCGGACCCGGTCGACCACGTCGTTGAGGCTCTGCATCGCCCGCGAGACGTTGCGGCTCACCAGGATGCCGCCGGCGAGGCCGAGGATGACCACCAGCACCACCGCGCCCCAGAGGGCGTTGACGATCTTGCCCACATAGGCCTCGTCCGCCGCCACGTCGGCGCCGACGAACAGGATTTCACCGCCGCCCAGGCGCTGCTGCAGGCCCCGGGCGGGATGCTTCACCTCGCGCCCCTGACCGTCGAGATCGGTGACCTGGAAGGTCGCCCAGGCCGGCGCGCCGGTGAAATCCTCGATCGGGCTTTCCTCGATCGAACCCGAGATGCGCCGCTGGTCGCGGTCCATCAGCAGATAGAGGAACGGCCGCTCGCTGGCGGCCCGCTCGATCAGGGACTGGTTCACCGCATCCACGCCCGCCCGGTCATAGACGTCGGTGAGCGAGCGCATCTCGCGCCGGATCTCCTGATCCGTGCGGCGGGTCGCCTCGCCGGCGGTGGCCACATAGATGTAGGCGAGGAAGGCCGAGGCCGCGCTGGCGAACAGCGCCAGGAACAGCAACGTCAGCCGGAACGGCGTGGTCCGGAAGATGCGCGGCAGGCGCATCGGCGCCTCAGGCGTCCAGCCGGTAGCCCGCGCCCCGCACGGTCTGCAGCATCGGGCGGTCGAAGCCCTTGTCGATCTTCGAGCGCAGCCGCGAGATGTGGACGTCGATGACGTTGGTCTGCGGGTCGAAGTGGTAGTGCCAGACCTTCTCCAGCAGCATGGTGCGCGTCACCGACTGGCCGGCGTGGCGCATCATGAACTCGAGGAGCTGGAACTCCCGGGGCTGGAGGTCGATCTCCTTGCCCTGGCGGTGGACGGTGCGGGCGATGAGGTCCATCTCCAGCTCGCCCACCCGCAGCAGGGTCTGGACCGAGCCGGTCTCCCGGCGACGGGCCAGGGCCTCGACCCGGGCGATCAGCTCGGCGAAGGCGTAGGGCTTGACCAGATAGTCGTCGGCGCCGGCCTGCAGGCCGTCCACCCGGTCGGTCACCTCGCCGAGGGCCGAGAGGAACAGGACCGGCGTGTGGTCCCCCTCCCGGCGCAGGGTCTCGACGAGCTGCACCCCGTCCATCTTGGGCATCATGCGGTCGACGATCATCACGTCGAACCCGCCGTCGGCCTTGCGGGCCTCGGCCAGGCCCTGCTCGCCGTCGGCCGCCGTCACGCAGTCGTGGCCGGCCTCGGTGAGGCCGCGGGCCATGACGCCCGCCGCCTCGAGGTCGTCTTCGACGATCAGGATTCGCATGTGATTCCCGCCCCCAGAGCTTTCGGACAGACTATTCCGAAACCTTCAGCGGCAGGAAGGACGTGCGGCCGTTGCGGAAGACCCCGACCAGCACGCTGGTGCGGCCGGCCTTCTTGGCGGCGTCCACCACGGCGACGAGGTCCGCGGCGCTGGTCACCGCCCGGTCGTTGGCGCGCGTGATGACGTCGCCCCGGCGCAGGCCCTTGGCCCCGGCGTCCGACCCCTGCTCGACGCTCTCGACGAGGGCGCCGCGCACGCCGGCCGGCAGGTTCAGGCGCTGGCGGGCGGTATCGTCCAGGACGCCCAGCTTCATGCCCAGCACCGGAGCCGCAGCCGCCGGGCCGCCCGGCGCGCCGGGAACGCGCGAGCCGCCGAGGTTGTCGTTGGCCGCCAGGTCACGCTCCGACGGACGCACGCCCGAGCGGACGGTCAGCGACTGGCGGCGGCCCTCGC
Source organism: Phenylobacterium composti DSM 19425 (assembly GCF_059568645.1). Classification (NCBI taxonomy): domain Bacteria; kingdom Pseudomonadati; phylum Pseudomonadota; class Alphaproteobacteria; order Caulobacterales; family Caulobacteraceae; genus Phenylobacterium; species Phenylobacterium composti. Next base: position 365,680 of record NZ_JCANTT010000013.1, read on the forward strand.
GGATGATGTCCAGGCGCAGGTTGTCGCCGGGCTTGGCCCGGGCCACCTGGCGGGTCAGTTCGGACGAGGAGCGCACCGCCTGGCCGTTGATGGCGGTGACGATGTCGCCCACCTGCAGGCCGGCCCGCTGCGAGGGACCGCCCGGCGCCAGGTCGGCGACGATGGCGCCCTTCTGGTTGCCCAGCCCCGCGGCCTCGGCCATCTCGGTGGTGAAGTTCTGGATCGTGGCGCCGATGTAGCCGCGCTCGATCTTGCCGCCGCTCATCAGCTGCTTGACGACGCCGTCGGCCACCTCGGCCGGGATGGCGAAGCCGATGCCCACCGAACCGCCCGTGGGCGAGAAGATCGCCGTGTTCACGCCGATCACCCGGCCATAGACGTCGAAGGTCGGGCCGCCCGAGTTGCCCCGGTTGATGGGGGCGTCGATCTGGATGAAGTCGACGAAGGTCTCGCCGATGTCGCGGCCGTAGGCCGAGACGATGCCGGCTGTGGCGGTGCCGCCCAGGCCGAACGGGTTGCCCACGGTGATCACCCAGTCGCCCACCCGCGGACGGGCGGCGTTCTCGAAGTTCACGAACGGGAACGGGCCCTTGCCGGCCGGGACCTTGATCACCGCCAGGTCCGTGGCCTCGTCGCGGCCGACCACCTTGGCCTCGAGCTCGGTCTCGTCCTTGAGGACGACCGTGATCTTCTCGGCGTTCTCGACCACGTGGTTGTTGGTGACGATGTAGCCGTCGGCCGAGACGAAGAAGCCCGAGCCGGCCGACTGCTGGGTCGGCAGGCGCGGCTGGCCGCGCTCGGTCTGGCCGCCGGATTCGTCGTCATCGCCGCCCGGCTGGCGCGGGATGATGTTGAAAGGGAAGCCCGGGATCTGGCGCAGCGAATCGGCGCTGACCCGGCTGGTTACGTTGATCGACACCACCGCCGGCGAAACGCGGTCGAAGATGTCGGCGAACGACATGGGAGCGCCCGGCGGGGGCGCGAAGATGGGCGCGGTGGACGCCTTGATCAGCCCGCCCGCCTCCATCTGGTCAGCGCGCGCCTCAGGCATCCGCATTCCAGCGCCGGCCACAGCCGCCGCCATCACACCGGCGCCGGCGACCGCGCCCAGCAGGTAACCCGTCTTCTTGGAAGTCATCAGCGTCACATTTTCCCTGGTGCGTCCCGCAGGCCGCGGGCGCGCCCGAACAACCTAGGTCGGATGCACGAGAGTGCAACGGCCCTCAAGTTACGTTTAGGCAAACCTGCGCTCAGGATCGCGTCTGATCTTTGGCGCAAACATGTCAGCGGATTTCAGGGTCCGCGATCTTTTCCAAACGACGGGCCTCCTCTTCCGAGAGTTCCACCTCGGGCTGGGGCGTGCGCAGGCGGCGCAGGAACAGGGCCATGCCCGCCAGGACAACCACGAACGGGCCGATCCACAGGGCGAGGTTCCAAGCGTTGAACGAGGGCGTCATCAGCACGAACTCGCCGTAGCGGTCGGTGAGGAAGCGCTTCACCTCGGCCTTGCTCTTGCCGGCCGCCACCTGCTCGCGGACGATCGCCCGCAGGTCCCTGGCCAGATCGGCCTCCGAATCGTCGATGGACTCGTTCTGGCAGACGAGGCAGCGCACATCCCGGAAGATCTCCCGGGCCAGGGCCTCCTGCTGCGGGTCCTGCAGCCGCTCGGCCGGGTCGGACGCCGCCGCAATGGACAGGGCGCCGAAGGCCGCCGCGATCAGCGTCTTGAGCTTCACGCCTTCGTCTCCTCCTCCTTCCGCCGGGCGACCCCCAGGCGCAGGCGCCGGTCGGAGAGGGACACCAGGCCGCCCAGGGCCATGATCGCCGGCCCCACGAAGATCAGCGTCGCCCACGGGTTCCAGTAGGCCCGCACGAGCCAGACGGGCTGGTCCGCCGCCTCCCGGCGCTCGCCGAGCACTAGGTAGATGTGGCTGAGGCCGCGGTAGCACAGGCCCACCTCGCTGGTGGTCTGGCCGCCGGCCGAATAGAGCCGCCGCTCGGGCTTGGCCCGGCATACGACCTGGCCGCCCTTGGTCACGGTCACCGCCCCGCGCTCGGCCTCGTAGTTCGGCCCGGGCGCGGGGGCGATGGACTCCAGCACGACGTGGTAGGCGCCCACGTCCAGGGAGCCGCCCACCGGCAGCGCCTCGGCGGCCTCCACCTTCCAGGTGGTCTCGAACACCGCCCCCAGGACGAAGACGCCCAGGCCCAGGTGCGCCAGGGTCATGCCCCAGGCGCCCCGCGGCAGGCCCCACAGCCGCCGCCAGCTTTCCCCGCCTGGAGCCCGGAACAGGCGGATTCGCTCGAAGATCTCGGCCAGGGCCCCGGCGATCAGCCACACGCCCATGGCCACCCCCGCCGCGCCGAGGCCGTGGCGCGGGGCCACGGCGGCGAACACCACCCAGCCCACGGCCACCGCCACGGCGAAGGCCCACCACAGCCGCTTGACCCCGGCCCTGGCGTCGCCCCGCTTCCAGGCCAGCAGCGGGCCGACGGGGAGCAGGATCATCAGCGCCGTCATCAGGGGCGTGAAGGTGAGGTTGAAGTAGGGCGGGCCCACCGAGATCGCCTCGCCCGTGGCCGCCTCGCGGATCAGCGGGAACAGGGTGCCGAGCAGGACCGTGGCCGTGGCCGCGGTGAGCAGGATGTTGTTCAGCACCAGGGCGCTCTCGCGGCTTACCGGAGCGAACACCCCGCCCTGCTGCAGGCTCGGGGCGCGCCAGGCGAAGAGGGTGAAGCCCAACCCCGCCGTCAGGCCCAGGATGATCAGCAGCAGTACGCCGCGGGTGGGATCCACGGCGAAGGCGTGGACGCTGGTGAGCACGCCTGAGCGCACCAGGAAGGCGCCCAGCATGGAGAAGGTGAAGGCGGCCAGGGCCAGGAACACCGTCCAGCCGGGAAGCGCACCTCGCTTCTCGGTGACCACGGCCGAATGCAGCAGGGCCGCGGCGATCAGCCAGGGCATGAAGCTGGCGTTCTCCACCGGATCCCAGAACCACCAGCCGCCCCAGCCCAGTTCGTAATAGGCCCAGAAGGCGCCGAGGGTGATGCCCACCGTGAGGAACGCCCAGGCGGCCAGGGTCCAGGGCCGCACCCAGCGGGCCCAGGCGGCGTCCACCCGGCCCTCCACCAGGGCCGCCACGGCGAACGAGAACACCACCGACATGCCCACATAGCCCGCATAGAGGAACGGCGGGTGGACGGCGAGGGCCGGGTCCTGGAGCAACGGGTTAAGCGAACGGCCTTCCACCGGCGCCTGCGCCAGGCGGGTGAGCGGGTTCGAGGCGAAGACGGTGTACGCCAGGAAGACCACGCCCAGCAGCCCCTGCGTCCCCACGGTGACGGCCCGAAGGCCCCGGGGCAGGCTACGTCCCAGGCCGGCCGCCGCCGCGCCGAAGCCGGTGAGGGCCAGGCACCACAGCAGCATCGAGCCCTCGTGGCTACCCCACGTCCCGGCCACGCGGTAGAGCAGCGGCTTCTCGGAATGGGAGTTGGCGGCCACATTGGCCACCGAGAAGTCCGAGGTGACGAAGGCGTGCATCAGGGCCGCGAAGGCCACGGCCACGGACAGGAAGGCCGCCAGGGCCGCCCCCTCGCCACCGCCCGCCAGCACCGCCGACCGGCGCCAGCGCGCCGCCCACGACAGCGCCGCCTGGGCGATGGACAGCGCCAGCGCCAGGATGAGCGCGAAGCTCCCGATCTCGGCGATCACTCTGCGGCCCCGCTCCCCTTGGACACATGCTCGGGCCGCTGGCCGTCGCCGTACCACTCGCCCTGATCCTTCAGGGCCTTCTCCACCTCGCGCGGCATGTAGCGCTCGTCGTGCTTGGCCAGCACCCGCTTGGCCTCGAACACCCCGTCGGCCCGGAAGGCGCCGATGGCCACCACCCCCTGCCCTTCACGGAACAGGTCCGGCAGGTCGCCCTGGAAGACCACGCGGTCGCTGGCCTGCTGGTCGGTGACCGTGAACTCCACCCTGCCGTCCGGGTGCTTGACCACCGAGCCGGCGGCCACGAGGCCGCCCAGCTGGATCGACCGGCCCGGTTCGGGCTTGGCCGCCTCGGCCTGGCTCGGGGTGTAGAAGAACGAGATCGAGTCCGAGAGGCCCCACAGGGTCAGGCCCACGGCCAGGGCCAGGACCGGCGCGATGGCGGCCACCAGGGTCAGGCGGCGGCGGGCCTTGGGCGACTTGGGCAACCAGCTCATGGGAGAAAGCTCACTGCATGGGGGCCGCGCGGGCGGCCTCGTCCAACTGCCGGAGAATATCGGCCCGGCCGGCGAACCGCGCCTTGGCCTTGCTCAAGGCCGCGTCGCGCTCGGCGATCTGGCCCAGCACCGAATAGGAGCGCACCAGGCGCACCCAGCCCTCAGGATCGTCCGGCTGCTCCTCCAGCTTGGCGGCCAGGCTCGCCACCATGCCGCGGATGGCGTCCAGCTCGGGCGAAGGCTCGCGACTAGGGACGAACCGGCCCTCGGCCCGGGCGATGGCGGCTTCCACATAGGGGCGGCGCTCGTCCCCGGCCGGCAGGTCGGCCAGCAGGGCCCGCAGGTCGGCCGCCGCCTCGGCGCCCTGGCCGTCCTCGGCCTTGGCCTGGGCCAGGTAGAAACGGGCCGAGGCGTCCTTGGGATCGCGGCGCAGCAGTTCGCGGAACACGGCCCGGGCGTCGGCCTCCACCTTGCCGCCGGCCTGCATCACTAGGGCCTCGCCCAGCATCTGACGCAGCTCGGGGCGCTCGGGGGCGATGGCCACGGCCCGCCGCAGAGCGCTGACGGCGGCCGGCATGTTGCCGGATTCGGATTCCACGATGGCCAGCATCCGGTAGCCCTCGGCGTCGTCGCCGCGGCTCTTCAGCACGTCGCGCAGCACGGCGCCGATCTCGGGCGCGGTGAGGGTCTGAAGTTCCTGCTGACGCCAGGCGGCCAGGCGCTTGGCGTAGGGCTGGTCGGGGAAGCCCGGAGCGCCCAGCACCAGATAGAGGCCCAGGGTCAGGGCGGGGACGGCGGCCACCGCCAGCAGCACGCGCCTGCGCGCCCTGGGCTCGGCGCCCCAGGCCTCGGCCTTGGCGTCGGTGGCGGCCAGCAGACGGCGGGCGGCCTCGGCATGGGCGCTCTTGCGCTCGGCCTCGCCCATCAGGCCGCGGTCGGCCAGCTCGTCGATCTCGGCCAGCTGCCGACGGTAGAGGGCGGCGGCGGGATCGCCCGTCGATTCGGGAGCGCCGGCGCGGGCGGCGCGCATCAGGATCAGGGCTGCGGCGGCGGCCGTCAGCGCACCGGCTGCGACCCAGAACACGATCATGCGGGGGCTTTAGCCGAAACTTCCGGAGGGAGCGAGCGCCACGTCTCACCTCGCCCTGCGTCGTGGCGTCTTCCGACGGGCGGCCGTCAGCCCCAGCGTTCGGCGGGCGGGTCTGGGGGCTCGTCGTCCAGGAGCTGCGGGGCTTCGGGGTTGACGGCGCCAGCGGCGCGGCGGCGCACCAGTTCGGCGGCCTTTTCCCCGCGGATCAGCAGGCTGAGGCCGGCGGCCACCTCGAGGAACGCCAGGGCGACGGCCTCGTCCTCGGCGTCGCCGGTCTTCAGAAGGTCGACCACCTCGTCGACGTAGCTGTCGATGTGCTCGCCGACGGCCTCCAGCATCTTGCCACGGGCCGCGGCGAAGCCGCCGTAGTTGGCGCTGGTGCGCACCTCCTGCACGAAGGTCAGGAGGGTCGTGGCCCGGCGGATGATCCGGGCGTCGGGCGATACGCCAAGGCAGGGCAGCGGACGGCGGATGCGCTTCAGGCGGGCGCGTTCGGTGGGCAGGGCCTGGATCGCGTACTTCTCGGCCTCGCGGATGCGGCCCTCCACCACTCCCGCCAGGGACGCCTTCTGCTTGGCGATGAGGCGGCCCCAGCCGCGCTCCTTGGCGAGATCCACATAGGTCTCGAGCTCGGTGATCTGCAGGGTGATCAGCTCCACCCGCCGGCCGGCCTCCCGGGCCGCCTCCGGACCGCCGTCCGCGTCCAGCCGGGCGATGGCCCGGAGCGAGGCGTCGATCTCGTCCATCAGGCGCTCGCCGAAGCCCGCCATCTCGGAGTCGGCCAGGTAGCGCTCGTTGGGCTTGTCCATCACCTCGCAGATGATCCGCAGGACCATCCACGGATGCTCCATCTGGGCGGCCAGCATCTCGAAGAAGCGTGGCCCCGCGTCCTCGGAGACGGCCACGGCGTCCTTGTAGGCGAGGCGCGCGGCGGCGGCCGAACCGCCGCTGAACGAGGCCAGCCATTCGGGGATGCGCGGAATGGCCCGCCGCAGCACCGGCGACAGGTCGAGGCAGGCGGCCAGCTCCTCTCCACCGCCGGGCCGGGCCGCGTCGGCCAGCTCCGCCGCCTCGCGGAACAGCGGGTACTGCCGCGAGCGCAGGCCATAGGCGGCGATCCGGGCCAGCTGGTCGAAGACCTCGGCCGACATCTCCTCGTCGAAGAACTCGCCGAAGGCCGTCTCGGCCTCACGCACCTCCTCGGCGGCGGTTGCGCGCAGCCCCCGCCAGATCAGCGGCAGGACGCCGGCCGGAAAGGTCAGCGACCGCTCCGAGCGCCCGTCGCCGACGCACATGGGGGCGATGGCCTGAAGCACCGTGTTGCGCAGGCGGCGCTCGCCCACCTCCATGTCTACCAGCCGGCGCACGCTGCCGAGGGCGGAGCCCTCGCTCGTCTCGGCCAGGGCGAGTTGCAGCCCGCCCACGATCTTGTCGGGGGCCGACTCCACCAGGCTCCGGACGATGTCGATCTTGCGCTGCGACAGCGCGGTCATGGGCCGGGACTCCAGCGAACACCGGTTCGCGAGTTCAGGGTGCACGAGGCCGAGTTAAGGGAGTCCGAAGCCGCGGCTTGAGGACGCGCTCAGGCCGCCGCGCGGGGCAGGCGGATGGTGAGCATCAGGCCGCCCAGCCGGGAATCGCCCAGCTCCAGCGTGCCGCGATAGGCCCGGGCCAGTTCGTCGATGATCGACAGCCCCAGGCCCGAGCCCGGGGCGCTCTCGTCCAGGCGGGCGCCGCGCTTGACCACCTCCTCGCGCCGATCGGGCGGCAGGCCGGGGCCGTCGTCCTCGATGGTGAGGACCATCCGCTCCTCGCCGTCCGGCGCGGCCCTCACCCGCACCCGGCGGCGGCCCCACTTGCCGGCGTTCTCCATGCCGTTGCCGGCGATCTCCATGAAGTCCTGGCGCTCGCCCAGGAAGAACAGGTCGTCGGGGGCGTCCCAGTCGATTTCCAGCCCCTTGTCCTGGAAGATGCGCTCCAGGGTGCGGGCGAGTTCGTCCAGCACCTCGGAAACATCGGTGCGTTCGCCTGGCCCCTGCGTCCTGGCCGCCGCTCGGGCCCGGCGCAGGTGGTGGTCCACCTGCTGGCGCATGGCCGCGGTCTGGCGGGTGACCACCTCGGCCAGAGGCCCCGGATGCAGCTCGGCCTCGGCCAGCATCACCGAGATCGGGGTCTTCAGGGCGTGGGCCAGATTGCCCACATGGGTGCGCTGGCGCTCCACAGTCTCCTGGTTGTGGCGCACCAGGGCGTTCAGCTCCTCGGCCAGAGGCTCAAGTTCGGTGGGATAATCGTCGCTGAGCTTCTCGGCCTTGCCCCGGCGCACGTCGGCCACTTCGCGCTGCAGGCGGTACAGGGGGCGCAGGCCCACCTGCACCTGCAGCACCACGGCCAGGATCAGGCCCGCGCTCAGCAGGGCGAAGGCCGCCGCCGTGGCGACCATGAAGTTGCGCACGTCGCGGTCGATGGGCCGGCGGTCCTCGGCGGCCATGAAGATCACCGGCTGCTCGTGGCCGTAGAAGGTGGTCCAGCGGGCCAGCACCCGCACGCGCTCGCCCGGCTGCGGCCCCTGGGCGTCGAACGCTACGGGCCTGCCCGGATCGGCCCGTAGCCGCGCCACCACCTCGGGCGGGGTCTCCAGCTCGGCGTCGAACAGCGAGCGGGAGGTCAGGCCCTCGATGGCCTCGGCCGTGCCGTCGGGCATCGGCTGGGCCACCTGCCAGTAGCGCCCGGAGAGCGCCCGCAGGGCCCGAAGGTCGGTGAGCGCCGGGGCCACCACCTGGCCATCCTCGATAGTCGAGCCGGCGATCAGATTGTCGATCAGGTCGGAGAGGCTGGCGTCGAACCTGCGCAGGGCCGCCTGCTGGAACAGCAGCGCCAGCACCACCGCCACGATGACCAGGGCCGCGAAGCTCCAGCCCACGGCCAGCAGCACCAGCCGCCGGGCGAGCGACGGGCGGCGGAGCGCGGCGGGAAGCGCCCGCGTGAGGCTCAAGGCCGGATCACGCCGTCTCGCCCGCCCCGAGCTCCTCCTCGGGGCAGATCAGCCGGTAGCCCAGGCCACGGACGGTCTCGATGCGCTCTGGGCCGATCTTCTTGCGGACCCGGCCGATGAACACCTCGATGGTGTTGGAATCGCGGTCGAAGTCCTGGTCGTACAGGTGCTCCACCAGTTCGGTGCGGCTGATCACCCGACCCTGGTGCATCATCAGATAGTGCAGCAGCCGGTACTCCAGCGAGGTCAGCCGGAGCGGCTCGCCGTTGACGCTGGCCCGGGCCGCGCGCGGGTCGAGGCGCAGGCCGCCACAGGCGAGGTTCGGCGTGGCGTGGCCCGCCGAGCGCCGCAGCAGGGCGCGCAGCCGCGCCAGCAGCTCCTCGGTGTGGAAGGGCTTGGTGAGATAGTCGTCGGCGCCGGCGTCGAAGCCCGCCACCTTCTCGCTCCAGGCGCCCCGGGCGGTGAGGATCAGCACCGGCGTGGTCATGTTCTCGCGCCGCCAGCGCTCCAGCACCGACACCCCGTCCACCTTCGGCAGGCCGAGGTCGAGGATGATGGCGTCGTAGGGCTCGGTCTCGCCCAGGAACTGCGCCTCCTCGCCGTCTGGGGCGTGGTCCACCGCATAGCCGGCGTCGGCCAGGGCGAGCTTCAGCTGCCGCGACAGGTCCGGATCGTCTTCGACAAGCAGGATGCGCAAGGTCCGCGTCCTTCCTTCTTCTTGTTTCCGTCAGCCCCGATCAGCCGCCCTGCCGGCCGATGATCTGGCCCGACTCGGCGTCCACCACGAAGACCACCACCCGGCCGTTCGGCAACTGCCACTGGACGAAGTAGGCGGGCCGCCCCCCGGAATCGCCCTGCATGGTGTTCAGGTGACGTCCCCCGTTGCGGGAGGCGATCATCCCCAGAACGCGCGAAAGCGGGACCTGGCGTCCGGAGCGCACGCCCTCCCGGGCCTGTTCCTGGTCCCCCCGGCCGGCGCCGAAAACCGGGCGGCCCATGTCCTGGGCCGAGGCGGCCGCCGGGACCGCCACGGGGGCCACGGCGCCGGCGAGCAGGACAGCGATGGCGAAGAGGCGCTTCATGGAAACTCTTCTAGGCGCCCGGGACTGAACCCGGGCTGAACGCCACCCTTAACTCAGGTTCGGCGGCGGGGCGAATACGGCCTGGCTTTGCGCATGTCCTGGGCCAGGATCTCCAGCGCCGGGTCAGGCTCCTCCGGCAGGGTGACCACCAAGCGGGCGAAGAGGTCGCCGCGATTGCCCCTGGCGTCGGACAGGCCCCTGCCCTTCAGCCGAAGCTTGGACCCGGAGTTGGCGCCCTTGGGAATGGTCAGGGTCACCGGCCCGTCGGGGGTCGGCGCCTCGACCTTCCCGCCGAGGACGGCGTCGTAGAGCGTCACCGGCAGGTCCATGACCAGCACCTCCCCCTCGCGCTTGAAGATGGGGTGCGGCGCGATGGAAAGTTCGATGAAAGCGTCCCCCGGCCCGGACCGGCCCGGCTGGCCCTGCCCCTTCAGGCGAAGGGTCTGGCCGTCCTGAGCGCCCTTGGGGATCGAGACGTCGATGGTGCGGCCGTCCGAGAAGGCGATCCGCCGCTTGCCGCCGAGGATGGCGTCGGTGAGGTCGATCTCCAGCTTGGCCCGGACATCCGCGCCGCGCTGGGAGAAGCCGCCGAAGCCGCCGCCGCGCCCGCCCCGGGCGCCGCCCGCCCCGCCGAACATCTCGCCCAGGATGTCGCCCAGGTCGACGCCCTCGAAGGTCTCGGACCGATAGGTGCGACCGCCGCCGAAGCCGCCCGACGGCCCTGCGCCGCCCCACGGGCCGCCCCCGCCGCCGAAGCCGCGGAAGGTCTCGCGCCCGTCGGCGTCGATTTCGCCGGCGTCGTACTTCCGGCGTTTCTCGGGATCACCCAGGATGTCGAAGGCGGCGCTGACGCGCTTGAAGCGCTCCTCGGCCTCCTTGTTGTTGGGGTTGGTGTCCGGATGGTTGGCCTTGGCCAGCTTGCGGAAGGCCTTGCGGATCTCGTCCGCCGAAGCGCTCCGGGATACGCCCAGCTCCTGATAGGGGTCGCGCGCCAAGCTCTTAAGAACCTCTGCCTCTGGAAACCTGTTTCGGTGCGACTTCTAGATTGGGCGAGCCTCACCGTCACGCAAGGCCGACTGTGGCAATTTTACCACAGGACTGTCCCGGCCCGGTCGCGCTAGGGACAGGCCATGGTCAATCGACCCGACAAGCCCTCCTGGACCCGTTTGTTCTCCTTCCGCGGCCGCGCCGGGCGCGGCGAATACTGGCGCCTGCTGGGCCTGTCCGTGCTGGCCGGCGTCGGCATTTCGGCCCTCGCCCTGGTTCCGGGCGGGCAGGTGATCGGCGTGCCCCTGAGCCTGGCCGCCAATGTAGTGCAGTGGGCGGTGATCGCCCGCCGCCTGCACGACCTCGGCCGCTCGGGCTGGTGGCAGGTTCCGGCCACGGCCCTGGGCATGGCCGCGGCGGTCAACATCCTGTCCATGGGGCCGGAGGGCATCGAGAAGAACACCGGCATGGCCAGCGCCATGCTGCTGTCGATGACGCTCTATTTCGCCTTCCTCGGCGTGATGGGCGCCGTGCGCGGCGATCCGGGCGCCAACCGCTGGGGCGAGCCGCCGGCCGGGGCCCCTCGCCCCTAGTCGTCGCCCCGCTCGTCCACCAGGTCCCAGGCGGCGAAGTCCAGGGCGTCCTCCGGATCGGACAGGGCGGCCTCGCTCACCGTCTGCCCGCGCACCGACACCCCCGCGCGATGGACGCTCTCGGGATCGCCCGAGATCAGCGGATGCCAGTCGGCCAGGTCCCGCCCCTCGTGCAGGCGCCGGTAGGCGCAGCTCTTGGGCATCCACTCCAGCGCCTCGATGTTGTGCGGCGTCAGCTTGATGCAGTCGGGCACATGGGCCTTGCGGTTGGCGTAGTCGCTGCAGCGGCAGACCTCGGGATCGAACAGCTTGCAGTGGACCCGGGTGGGGATGACCTCGCCGGTCTCCTCGTCCTCGAACCGCACCAGGCAGCAGAGGCCGCAGCCGTCGCAGAGGCTCTCCCACTCGGCCACGGTCATTTCTTCGAGCGTCTTGCGTCGCCAGAAGGGGTCGCGGGAGGGTTCGCCAGCCATCGCGCCCAAATAGGCCGCTGCGCCCGCCAACCCAAGCGCGACGTGTGGTCCTTCCCCCCGGCGCGCCGAACCTCTATCTCCCCGCCCCCATGAGAGCGCCCATCCTCGCCCTGAAGGACGTCCGCCTGGCCGACGGCCCCCGCATGCTGTTCGACGGGGTGGACATCGGCCTGGAGCCGCGGGTGCGCGCCTGCCTGGTGGGCCGCAACGGGGCGGGCAAGTCGACCCTGATGCGGATCATCGCCGGGCTCATCGAGGCCGACAGCGGCGAACGGGTGATCACGCCCGGCACGCGGGTGGCCATGGTGCTGCAGGAGCCCGAGATCACCGGCGCCACCCTGCTGGACTACGCCATGGCCGGCGGCGCCCCCGCCCACCGGGCCGAGGCCGAGCTGGAAGCCTTCGGCCTCGATCCCCAGAAAGCGGCCCAGGGCCTCTCGGGCGGCGAGACCCGACGGGCGGCCCTGGCCCGGGCCTTCGCCGAGGAGCCGGACGTCCTGCTGCTGGACGAGCCCACAAACCACCTCGACATCCTGGCCATCGAGACCCTGGAGCAGGCCATCGCCGAGAGCCGGGCGGCCATGCTGATCGTCAGCCACGACCGCGCCTTCCTGGAGCGCGTCACCGGCCGCTGCTTCTGGCTCGAGCACCGCCAGGTCCGGCGCCTCGACCGCGGCTTCAGGGAGTTCGACGGTTGGGTCGAGAAGATCGAGGCCCAGGAGGCCGAGGAAGCCCGCCGCCTCGACAAGGCCATTGAGCGCGAGCGCCACTGGCTGGCCCGGGGCGTCACCGCCCGCCGCGCCCGCAACGAAGGCCGCCGCCGGCGCCTGATCGCCATGCGCGAGGCCAAGGCCGAACGGCTGAAGGAAGCGCGAGGCAGTCTCAACATGGGCCTGGCGAGTTCGGGGGTGTCGGGCCAGCGGGTGGTGGAGGCCAAGGGCCTCTCCAAGGCCTTCGGCGAGCGGGTGATCCTCAAGCACTTCTCCACCCGCATCATCCGCGGCGACCGGGTGGCCATCGTCGGCCCTAACGGGGCGGGCAAGACCACCCTCGTGAAGCTGCTGCTGGGCGAGATTCCGGCCGACTCCGGCGAGGTGAAGCTCGGCGCCAACCTCACCGTCTCCTACATCGACCAGGCCCGGGCCGGGCTGAAGGACGACATGACTGTCCGCGACGTGCTCACGCCCCATGGCGGCGACCAGGTGATGGTGCGCGGGACGCCCAAGCACGTGAACGGCTACGCCAAGGACTTCCTGTTCACCGAGCTGCAACTGCGCCAGCCGGTGAAGAGCCTGTCCGGGGGCGAACGCAACCGCCTGCTGCTAGCCCGCGCCCTGGCCAATCCGGCCAATGTCATGGTCCTGGACGAGCCCACCAACGACCTCGACATGGACACCCTCGACCTGCTCGAGGACCTGCTGGCCGACTACGACGGCACCCTTATCCTGGTGAGCCACGACCGCGATTTCATCGACCGTCTGGCCACCTCCACCATCGGCCTCGACGGGACGGGACGGGCCGTGGAGACCCCCGGCGGCTGGCAGGACTTCATGAGCCAGAACCCGGGCTTCTTCGGGCGGGTGGCCCCGCCGCCTCCGCCGAAGGCCGAACCGAAGCCCGAGCCGAAGGCCGCGGCCCCGCGCCCGGCCGCGCCGGCCAAGCTGAGCTTCAAGGAGCAGCGGCGGCTCGCCGAGCTGGACGCCCTGATCCAAGATCTCCCCGGCAAGATCGCCACCCTGGAGACCGCCCTCGCCGATCCCGAGCTCTATTCCAAGGACCCGTCGGCCTTCGATCGCTACAGCCGCGCCCTGGAGGCCGCCCGCACCCAGCTGGCCGCCGCCGAGGAGGAGTGGCTGGCGCTGGAAGAACGGCGCGAGGCGCTGGAGGCGGGGCGCTAGCGGCTTTCTGTGGACGGTCACAAGCCGTTGAAAACGCAACCTTAGGGGCGCGTTTTCCCGCGGTTGTTAACAAGTCTTTCACGGATTCTTGACGCCCGGCGCACCCGGGGCGGCTTTCGAGCGCTTGCGTCATACAGGGCTTGGGCGCACCGTCAACTCGCCGACAGGAACTGCGGCGCAGATGGACGGAGACGCTGGCGACAGCAGACCCGGAAATCAGGCGGGCAGAGTGTCCCAAGGACTGACGGAACCGGGGCGACCCGGAACCCCAGACCCCGAACGGATACCGGCTGCGAGGGAAAACCACGGCGAACCCGCAAGGGGGACCCGGAACCGAACTCGCGGACGACCTCGACGGCGCAGATCCCCCAACGGATCTGGATGAGAGGGCGACGCCCCGGGCGACCGGAGCGCCGCCCTCTTGCTATGGGCCTCCCGTCCGGACCGCGGATATCTTGGCCTTCACAAGCTCGGCCCTCGCGCCCTACCTTCGCGCCCATGAAAGCCCTGCGCTCGCTCGCCATCGCCCTGACCGCGCTCCTGGCCGCCTGTTCGGGCCAGAGGGAACAGGCCGCCTCGCCGGCCGACGGCCGCACCGCCATCCGCTTCGCCACCGACTGGCGCGCCCAGGCCGAGCACGGCGGGTTCTACCAGGCCCTGGCCTCGGGGGAGTACGCCCGCCGCGGCCTCGACGTGACCATCGTCCAGGGCGGCCCGGGGGTGAACGTGCCCCAGCTGCTGGCCGCCGGCGCCGTCGACCTCGGCATGGGCTCCAACAGCTTCATCGTCATGAACCTGGCCAACGAGGGCGTGCCGGCCAGGGCGGTGGCCGCCTTCATGCAGAAGGACCCGCAGGTCCTCATGGCCCACCCTGAGCCGGGCGTGGAGCGCATCGCCGACCTGAAGGGCCGTCCGATCCTGCTGGCGGACGCCTCGGTCACCGCCTTCTGGGTGTGGCTGAAGGCCAAGTACGGCTTCACCGACGACCAGGTGCGCAAATACACCTTCAATCCCGGCCCGTTCATCGCCGACAAGCGGGCCGTGCAGCAGGGTTACATCACCTCCGAGCCCTACACGATCGAGAAACAGGCCGGCTTCGCCCCCAAGGTCTTCCTCCTCGCCGACGAGGGCTACCCGGGCTACGCCACCATGGTGCTGGCCACCGACGCCCTGATCCAGAAGAACCCTGCCGCCGTGCAGGCCTTCGTGGAGGCCACCGCCAAGGGCTGGCGCGACTACCTCTACGGCGACCCGTCCGCCGCCGACGCCCTGATCCGCAAGGACAATCCCGAGATGACCCAGGACGTCCTCGACCAGGCCCGGGAGAAGATGAAGGCCTATCGCATCGTCGAGGGCGACGAGGGCCTGCCGGTGGGGGCCATGACCGACGCCCGCTGGACCGCCTTCGCCGACATCGCCAAGGCCCAGGGCGTCTATCCGGCCAGTCTCGACCCCAAGCGCGCCTACACGCTCCAGTTCGTCCCCAAGTGACGGTCGCCGCCCTTAGCAAGGTCGAGGTCCGCTATCCCCGCGGCCCGGCCCTCGGCCCCCTGGACCTCGCCATCGGCGAGGGCGAGGTCGTGGCCCTGGTCGGCCCCTCGGGATGCGGCAAGTCCACGGCCCTGCGGCTGCTGGCGGGCCTTGAGGCGCCCACGGCGGGCGAGGTCGTCCGCGCCCCTCGCCGGGGCGAGACCGCCGTGGTCTTCCAGGCGCCGACCCTGGCTCCCTGGCTCTCGGCCCGGGCCAATGTCGCCCTGCCCCTGGAGCTGGCGGGCGTCCCCGCCGCCGAGGCCCGCAAACGGGCCGACGCCGCCCTCGACCGGGTAGGCCTTGCTGGCGCCGAGGCGGCCCGGCCGGCGCAGCTGTCGGGGGGCATGGCCATGCGGGTGTCCCTCGCCCGGGCCCTGGTCACCGAGCCGCGCCTGCTGCTGCTGGACGAGCCTTTCGCCGCCCTCGACGAGATCACCCGCCGGGCCCTGGCCGACGACGTGCTGGGCCTGTGGGCCGCCACCCGTCCGGCCATCGTCTTCGTGACCCACAATGTGGAGGAGGCCGCCTACATGGCCTCGCGCGTGGTGGTGCTGACCCGCGGCCCCGGGCGCATCGCCGGCGAGTTCGCCATCGAGGGCGACCTGCCCCGGCCCGCGGGCTTTCGCCTGACGCCCGGCTTTCGCCAGGCCGCCGAGGCGGTCTCGGCAGCCCTCGCCGAGGGGATCGGCGCATGAGGCGGCTGGCCTACCACCTCGCGCCCTTCGCGCTCACGGCGGTGCTGCTGCTGGCCTGGGAGATCGCCTGCCGCGCCCTGGACGTGCCGGCCTATTTCCTGCCGCCGCCCTCCGCCGTGGCCGTGGCCCTGGCCGAGCACTTCCCGACCCTGCTGGCGGCCGCCTGGCGCACCCTTTCCACCGCCCTGATCGCCCTCGTCCTCGCCAGCCTCGTGGCCCAGGCCCTGGCCCTGCTGACGGCCCTGAGCCCCCTGCTCGACCGGGCCATTCGGCCCCTGGCGTCCGTGGTCCAGGTGACGCCGGTGATCGCCCTCGCGCCCCTGGTGCTGATCTGGGCGGGCCTCGACCACCCTGAGCGCGCCCTCGTGGCCCTGGCGCTGGTGGTGGCCTTCTTCCCGATCTTCTCGGGAGCGGCGGCGGGGCTGCGCTCGGCCGATCCGGACCTGGAGCGCCTGTTCGACCTCTATGGCGCGAGCCCCTGGCGGCGAGTGTTGCGGCTGCGCCTGCCGGCCGCCGTCCCGTTCCTGCTGGAGGGCCACAAGGTGGGGGCGGGCCTCGCCCTCATCGGCGCCGTGGTGGCCGAGTTCGGCGCCGGCTCGGGCCAGGTGACGGGCCTCGCCTGGCAGATCCTCGACGCCGGCAACAAGCTGCAGACCGCGCGGATGATCGCCGCCCTGGTGGTGCTGGGCGTCATGGGCGTGGCCCTGCACGCCGCCCTGGAGCGGCTGGAGCGCGTCGGCCTGAAGTGGTGGCGGGGGCGGTAGGCCTGCCCCTCCGGCGCCCTAACGGGACGCCTGGTTCACCGGCTTGAGGTCGTAGCGCACGGGCACCCGCACCTTGGCCCCCACGGTCGGCAGGCCTTCGGCCGACCACGGCTCCACCTTGAACTTGGAGGCCAGCGCCAGCACGCCCTCGCCGAAGCCCTGGCCCGCCGGCTCCTCGCGGTCCACCGTGCAGCCGGTCAGCGAACCGCCCGCCAGAACGTCGCACACCAACACCACCCGGATCGCATTTGGGCCGTCCTCGTGCTTGGGAATGGTGGCCTGGAAGTCGCTGGGGGCGGGCATGGCGGCCCACTTCGGCGTCTTCGCCGTAAAGCCCGGCTGCAGCACCCCAGGGGCGAAGCTCACCGGCACGCGCACCTCGCTGCCCAGGGCCGCGCCGGTCACCTTCATGCTGCGGGCCAACTGGCGGGCGGCCTGGCCGAAGCCTTCGCCGCGGGGCGCCTCGCCAAGCACGGCGCAGTCCTTCAGCCGTCCGGCCGGGGCGACGGTGCAGCTCAGGTCCACGGCGCCCGACAGGCCCGCCGCCTTGGCCTTGGCGGGATAGGCGGCGGCCACCTGCTCCACCGAGGGCGCCTCCACGAAGGTCGCCGGGACCTGGGCTGCCGCGGCGCCGGCCGCGAGCGCCCCGCCCCCGGCGATCAGGATGAACAGCTTGCGCATGGGTCGATCCTCCACGGCCGGCAGCATGGCGCCGCCGCCGGAGTTGCGAAAGAACGAAAGTATCCGAATCCGCGACCCCGTTCGCCGCGCCTAGTCGGGCAGCCGCACCGCAACGCCGCCCAGTCGCGCCAGGGCCTCGACGGCCAGGACGCTCAGGGAGCGCAGGCCGTGCTCGCCGAACACGTCCAGGGCCGCCTCCAGGGCGAGGACCGCCGACGCCCGCTCGCCGCGGTCGACGCCGGTCATGGTCATGCGGGTCTCGTACAGCCGGGCCAGGTGCAGCTGGGCGAGGGCCCAGCCCACGGGATCGCGCCGGGCCGACTTGGCCGCCAGCTCCATCTTCATGGCCGCCTGGGCCGCGTCCAGCACCGCCAGGTCGCCGGTGAGCTCCGCCGAACGGGCCAGACACACCGCCCGGGCGCTGGCCGCCGCGCCGCGCAGCGGCAGTCCCGGAACATCCTGCAGCACGAGGCCGGCCCGGTCGTAGCAGCTCACCGCCTGTTCGAAGGGGCGCACGTCGCCGGCCGCCTCGCCCAGGGCCTGCAGCGCCTGGGCCAGGGCCGCCTGGGCGCGGGCCCAGTCCAGCGGGCTGTGGTCGCGGGTCAGGTCGTTGGCGGCGTCGGCGAGGCGGGCCGCCCCTGCGCCGATCAGATCGATGTCGCCGGTGATCTCGCCCAGGAGGGCCAGGGCCTGGCCGTGGGCCGCCTCGGCCCGGGCCCAGGTCAGGGGCTCATAGGCCGGGTCCACCCGCCCCGCTGCGGCGGCGGAGTCCTCGATGGCCTGGCGCAGCAGGGCCTCGTCCTTCAGCCGCGCGCCCCAGCCGCACAGGAGGTCCACCCGCACCAGCCGCGCCTCGGCGGCCAGGGGACGCACCGTGGTGGCCCGGCGGGCCACGGCGTCCAGGGCGTGGATCGGTCCGCGGAAGCTCTCGGCCAGCCGCCGGGCCTCGGCGGCGTCGGCGCTCGCCAGGCTGCGGCGCGCCTCGATGGCGGCCAGGCCCGTCTCGGCCAGGGCCGCGGCCACGCCGCCACGCACCAGGGTCCGCACCTCGCGGAAGGCCACTTCGGCGGCGGCGTCCAGGCCAGGGTCGCCGAACAGCTCGGCCCCCAGGAGGGCGCAGAAGGCCTGTTCGCAGCGCGAACGCGCCCAACCCTCGTTGCGGCGCTCGGCCTCGAAGCCGGCGGCGGCGGTCTCGGCGATGGCGGCGGCCTTGCGCAGAGCCGCAGCGTCCCCCGTGCGGCGGGCGACCTCGCGCCAGGCCACGGCGGCCTCCAGCCGGCGGACGGGCTTGTCCTTGGCGCCCAGGCGCCCGGCCGCCACGTCGGCGGCGCGGGCCTCCTCGGTGAGAAGCGTCAGGTCCAGGAGCTCCAGCAGGGCGGCGTCGCCCCGCGCGAGGGTGTCGACGGGCCTGGCGCCTACCGCGAACAGCCGCTTCAGCTCGCGTCCCAGCTCGAACATCGCCCCGCTCCGACCCCGCCGCCGTTCCACCATGGAACGGCCCGCCTGGGCCTTGAACGGAGACAGCAAAGCCGGAGCCGACAGCTTTAACAAGTCATTAACTTCTGCGGTATGGTTAACGGAACGTCGCCATCCACAGTAAGCCGCCCGGCGGGCGGGGGTTCCTCACGGCCGGGAACGCGGGCTTTCCGACTCAGGCCCGTTCCTTGGCCCGGTGGAAGACGACCTTCGGATACCGCTCGGCCACATAGCCGATCTCCCAGGCCGACTTGCCCAGGAACACCGGCTGTTCGTCGATATCGGTGGCCATGGCCGAGCGGTGCTTGCCCGCGAAATCCTCCAGGTCGGCCTTCTCGCCGCTGATCCAGCGGGCTTCGGCGTAGGGGCTGGGCTCGAAGATCACCTCCAGCTGGTATTCGTTCTTCAGGCGGTCGGCCATGACCTCGAACTGCAGCTGGCCCACCGCGCCGACGATGAAGTCGGCGCCCATGTTCGGCCGGAAGAGCTGGGTGACGCCCTCCTCGGCCAAGCTCTCCAGGGCCTTCTTCAGGTGCTTGGCCTTCAGGGGATCCTTCACCCGCACCCGCTGGAGGATTTCCGGCGCGAAGTTCGGCAGGCCGGCGAAGCGCAGGGCGCCGCTTTCCGACAGGCTGTCGCCCACCCGCAGGACCCCGTGGTTGGGAATGCCGATCACGTCGCCCGCGTAGGCGTCCTCGGCCAGCTCCCGGTCCGAGGCGAAGAACATGGTCGGCGCGTTCACGCTCAGCTGCTTGCCGGTGTTCTGGACCTTCAGCTTCATGCCCCGCTGGAACCGGCCCGAGCACAGCTTCAGGAAGGCGATCCGGTCGCGGTGGTTGGGGTCCATGTTCGCCTGGACCTTGAAGACGAAGCCGCTGACCTCCTTGTCGCCCGGCTCCACCTTGGCCTCGGCCCCGCCCCGGGTGGCGGGCACCGCCTTGGGCGGCGGGGCGTATTCACCGATCACGGCCAGCAGCTCGGCGACCCCGAAGTGGCGCAGGGCCGAGCCGAAGATCACCGGCGTCATGTGGCCTTCGAGGAACGACTGCCGGTCGAAGGGCTTGGAGGCCTCCATCACCAGGGCCGCCCCCTCCTCCAGCTCGGCGAGTTCGGACGCATCGAGGAAGGCCGACACCGCGTCCCCGTCCAGGGGCGCCGGATCGGGATGGCCCTCCTGCTGGTCGCTGGGCTTGGAGAAGGGCAGGAAGCGCCGGCCCGCCAGATCCATCATGCCCTTGAACCGCCCGCCCGAGCCGGCGGGCCAGTAGAGCGGCGCCGGGTCCAGGGCCAGCTTGGAGGCGATCTCGTCCAGCAGCTCGATGGGGTCCTGGGCCTCGCGGTCCATCTTGTTGATGAACGTGACGATGGGGATGTCGCGCAGGCGGCAGACCTCGAACAGCTTCAGGGTCTGGGGCTCGATGCCCTTGGCCGCGTCCAGCACCATCACCGCCGCATCGGCAGCGGTCAGCGTCCGGTAGGTGTCCTCCGAGAAGTCCTCGTGCCCCGGCGTGTCCAGGAGGTTGAACATCTTGCCGTCGTGGTCGAACGTCATAACCGAGGCCGAGACGGAGATCCCCCGCTCGCGCTCGATCTTCATCCAGTCCGACCGGGTGCGCCGGTTCTCGCCGCGGGCGCGGACGGCCCCCGCCGCGCGGATGGCGCCGCCCGCCAGCAGCAGGTGCTCGGTCAGGGTCGTCTTACCGGCGTCCGGGTGGGAGATGATCGCGAAGGTGCGTCGGCGCGCGGCCTCGGCGGCGAGGGAGGTGCTCATGGGGGCGCGCTTATAGCCGCCGTCTCGCCACTTTGCAGGAATTTCAACGTCGCGCCTTGAAAGCGCCACCATCGACCCCAGATTTGATCCTGCGGGCCGGGCCCCTCTGACGATCGCTCCCGAGGCGATCGTGATGTCGGACCGCATCGGGTGTGCTCGATGTCGCTGGGTCCGGTCGCCCCCCCAACCGCCCCGCATCGAGCCCCCGACCAACACCCCAAGCAGCCCTACTACGGGGCGGCAGCTCCCCCCTGCCGCCCCGTTTCTTGTCCACCGCCTCCCGGCGGCGGGCGGATCTGCTCGCAGGTGCACTGGCGCGGCGACTTGTCGGGCCGCCAGCGGACGAGCCGCGTCCCGTGCCGGAAGCGGCCGCCGGTCACCTGGTCGTAGCGCACCTCCACCACCAGCTCCGGCTTCAGCGGGACCCAGGCGCCCGTCCGCTCGGTGCTCCAGCGGCTCGGGCCGCCGGGAGCATCCCCCGTGAACCCTTCGCCCTTCAGCGCCTCCAGCCGCCGGGTCAGGGCCGGGCGTTCGGCGCGGGAGATGGTCGAGGTGAAGCCCACATGGTGCAGCCGCCCGTCCGGGCCGTAGAGCCCGAGCAGCAGCGAGCCCACGTCGGCCGCGCCCTGGGCGTAGCGGAAGCCGCCCACCACGCAGTCGGCGGTGCGGATCTTCTTGATCTTCAGCATCGCCCGCTCGCCGGGCGCGTAGGGCCCGTCCGCCCGCTTGGCCACCACGCCGTCGAGCGCGGAGCCGGCCGCCTCGAGCCAGCGGCAGGCCTGATCCCGCTCCTCGGTCCAGGGCGACAGGCGCGCCACGTCCTGCTGCCCGAACCGCGCGAACAGCGCCTCCAGTTCGGCCCGGCGCGCCGAGAGGGGGGCGGCCAGCAGCGAGCGCCCGCGCCCGTCCAGCAGACAGTCGAACAGGGTCAGCCGCGCCGGCTGTTCGGCGGCCAGCCGGCGCACCCGGCTCTCGGCCGGATGCAGCCGCATCTGCAGGGCCTCGAACGCCGGCCGCCCCTCCACCTCGATCACCAGTTCGCCGTCGAGGACGAAGCGGTCCGCCGGCAGGGCTTTCAGCGCCGCCGCCACGTCGGGGAAGAACCGGTCCAGCGGCTTGCCGGACTTGGCCCGCAACGCCACCTCCCCGCCCGCCCGGAAGGCCAGGCAGCGGAAGCCGTCCCACTTGGGCTCGAAGCGCCAGCCAGGCTCGCGGGGAACCTCCTCCACGAGCTTCGCCTCCATGGGCGACAGGTCCAGCGGTACGGGCAGGTCGGCGAGCTTGATCACGCCGGAGGGAGCGTCAGGCCCGCTCCACCGGTTCCACAAGGAAGTGGCGGCCCTCGCGGTCCTCGATCTCCACCACCCAGATGTCGGGGTCGATGCGGACGGCCCGCTCGATGTAGCGGTCGAGGTCGGCCTCCTGCTCGGAGGCGGCCGGCTGCATCCACACCCGCTCGCCATCGCCCCGGGTGGCCTCGGAATAGAGGCGGGCTGTGCCGTCGCTGCGGTTCAGCACCTTGACCAGGACCGCCCCGGCCCGCGGGTCGCCCTTGCGGACGACCACGGCGAAACCGCCGCCGATCTCGACGCGGCGGATGAGGGCGCCGACCCAGATGTCGGTGGACAGCAGCATGGCCGGGACCATGCCCCGGCCGCTAACCGAACTTCAACACCCCTCGGCTATCCGTCCACGCCCAGGCTCCGGCGCTGACCGGAGCGCAAGGAAAGTCGGTGGATGCGGGACACGCGCGACAAGGCGCGGCCGGCGTCTCGGTGGTTGGGGTTGGTTGGGGCGGCCCTGGTCGCGGCGCCCGGCGTCGCCCATGCAGGGGCCGCCGACCTCTACTTCGAGCGCACGGTGCTGCTGGCGGCGGATGAACGCTGCGACCTCCTGGCTCCCGAGGCCGGGGCGGCCCTGGCCGCGGGCGCGGCCCAGGCCCGGGGCGCGGCCCTGCGCGAGGGGCTGAGCGAACGGGCGGTGAAGTCGGTGGAGGCCCGCGCCCGGGCCGAGGCGAGCCGGCTGGCGTGCGATGCGCCCGAACTTGCCCGCGCCGCCCGCCGGGCCGCGGACGCCTACCGCGGCTTCACCCACATCGTCCGCATGACCTATCCGGGTGACCAAGCGGTCTGGCGCGCCGACCGCGCCGTCGCCCGCAACATCCGCTGGCGGCTGGCCCAGGACGCCGCCTTCGGCCGCGACCGGATGATCTTCGGCCTCGCCGGCAAGGACGCGCCCGGGGCGCTGATGGCGGTGGCCGCTTTCCATGACGGAGCCAGGCCCTACGGCGCCCGGCTCGTCCTGCGGGACACCGGCCGCACGCTCGGCCCGCATCTGCCCGACAGCGCCAAGGCCCTGTCGGCGCGGCTGCCGCCCGAACCGCGTCGTCGCGCCTATCTCGCCGAGGCCCGCAGCCCGGCCGGCGCCGACCTCCTTCCCCGGGACGCCCGGTCGGGCTGGGCCTTCCGCTTCCCCGCCGAGGCGGTGAGCGCCCTGGAAGGCCTCGATCCGCGGGAGGCCGTGGCGGTGCAGTTCCTGTTCACCGGCGACCGGGTGCGCACGGCCTATGTGGAGGTGGGCGACTTCGCCGCCGCCCGGGCCTTCGTGCAGATGGCGGGCCGCTAGGCCTCGGCGGCCGGGGCCACGGGCGCCTCCAGGGGCTCCAGACCCAGCACCGGCATTCGCACCGTCACCACCGTGCCGTCGCCCACGGCGCTCTCGATCACCATCTCGCCGCCGTGCAGAGCCGCGAAGGCGCGCACCAGCGACAGGCCGAGGCCCGATCCCGCCGCCCGCTGCTCGGCGTCGCCCGCCTGCTCGAAGGGGCGGCCCAGGCGTTCCAGATCGGCCGGGGCGATGCCGACGCCGGAGTCGGTGACGATCAGCTCCAGCACGTCGCCCGCCGCCTGGGCGGTCACCGTCACCGCGCCGCCCTTGGGCGTGAACTTCAGGGCGTTGGAAATCAGGTTCAGGATGATCTGCTTGATCGCCCGCCGGTCGGCGTCGGCCTCCAAGGGCGCGTCCGGCAGCACCGCGCGCAGCACGACGCCGGCCCGGTCGGCCTGGCCGCGCATCAGCCTCACCACGGCGTTCACAGCGTCGCGGACGTCGAACTCCTCGCGCGCCAGCTCGAACCGCTCGGCCTCGATCTTCGACATGTCGAGGACGTCGTTGATCAGCTCCAGCAGGTGGCTGCCGCTCTCGTGGATCAGCTCGGCGTACTCGGTGTAGCGGTCGGCCATGGGGCCGAACAGGCGCTGCCGCATGATGTCCGAGAAGCCCATGATGGCGTTCAGCGGCGTGCGCAGCTCGTGGCTCATGTTGGCCAGGAAGCGCGACTTGCCGGCGTTCTGCTGCTCGGCCGAGGCCCGGGCCTCTTCCAGCTCGCGCTCGCGGGCGCGCTGCGGCCGGGCGTCCCGGACGGCGCCGGCGAGCCGGCCTTCGGCGAGCCGCTTGAGGGTCAGCTCGAGCCAGCCGTTCGGGTCGTGGGCGGGCACGAAGAACACTGCCGCCGAGCCGTCCTGCGCCGCGGCGTTCAGCGCCTGACCCACGGCCGCGCGGTGGGCCTCGGCCACCAGATCGCCCAGGTGGCGATCCTTCAGGCGGCGCACCTCTTCGCCCAGCAGGTCGGCGCCATAGGCGGCGAGGATCTGGCCGCCGGGATAGAGCGAGAGCAGCAGCTGCGGCTGGTGGTCGAGGGCCTCGCGCAGCTCCAGCTCCACCGCATCGCGGGCCCGCCGCTCGCGCACCGCCGCGGTCTGCAGGGCCACGAGGCCGGCGGCGAGGCCGAGGGCGGTGGTGACGAGGGCGGTCAGGTTGAGCCAGCCGGCGACGGCCGGCGCCACCTGCGGCAGGGGCAGCAGGGCGTCGCCCAGGGCCGCCACGGCCGCCGCGGCCACGGCGGCGGCCGCGCCCAGGGCCAGAAGGTCGGTCCGGCGGAAGGCCACGGCGGCGGCCATAGGCGTCAGGCACCAGGCGGCGAGCGGGCCGCCCGCTCCGCCGGTGATCTGGGCCGCCGCGGCCCCGGCCACGGCCCACAGCAGCACCGCGATGGTCCCGCCCGAGGCGCCCAGGCCCGCCAGCAGCGCCCCGAAGGCGGCGGCGGCCACGATGACCGCCAGGGCCGCCGTCTCCAGGCCCGGCGCCAGCACGCCCAGGCTCACGAGGCCCGCCCCCACGCCGCCCACGGCCAGGGCGAACAGGGCGTGCCAGGCGAAGGCGAACCGCACGCCGGCGGTCCCGGGGCGGCGGCCCAAGCGCCGGGGGCGCTTCGCGGCGGATATGGAACGAAGGTACGGCACGGGCGGTAAGCTTCAGACCTTTCCCGATGGACGTGAATCTAACCTTATCTCCGGGCGCCCAACCCGGATAGGCCGCTCGCGTCCGGCGGGAACGGGCGGCCTGATACGGGCCGGATAAGGAAATCGTAAGCGCAAGGCCGCACTTTGGCGGTCCCTCAAGCCCCGGCCCGCGGCCTTCCCATGCCCCAACCTGCCCGTCTTCGCCCCGCAGCCCCGCGCGCGCCAGAACGCCGGGAGCCGGCGTCCGACGAGCGGAAGCGGTCGTTCCTGCGGATGGCCAGCCACGAGCTGCGCACGCCTCTCAATTCGATCATCGGCTTTTCCGAGATCCTGTCGGCCGAACTCTACGGGCCGCTCGGCGCGCCGCAGTACAAGGAATATGCGCAGATCGTCCGCGACAGCGGGAAGAAGCTGCTGAAACTTGTGAATCAGGTGTTGGAGATCGCCCGGCTTGAGGCCCAGAGTATGGACTTCGACCTGCGTCCCGAGCCCCTGGAAGCCGCCGTCGACGACGTGCTGGCGATGCTGGACGAGGAGCTCGCCGGCCTGACGGTGGAGGTGACCGGCCGCGGCGACCTGCCCCCCGTGACCGCCGACCCGCGGGGCCTGCGCACGGTCCTCTTTCACCTGCTGCACAACGCCGCCGTCTTCTCGCCGAAGGGCGGGACCATCTTCATCAGCGCCCAGCGGCTCGCCGCAGGCGTACAGATCGTCATCCGCGACCAGGGGTGCGGCGTCGACCCGGCCGAACTGCCGCGGCTCATCGCCCCGTTCGAGCAGGGCGAGAACGCCCTCGCCCGCCACGGGGAGGGCGCGGGCCTAGGCCTCTCCATCGCCGACCTCACCTGCAAGGCCATGGGCGGAAGCCTCACCCTGGCCTCTCGGCCGGGCAAGGGTCTGACCGCCGGCGTGCGCCTGCCCGCGGCCTGATGCCGGTTGCGCCCGGGCGCAGCGGTCCTTAAGTGCCCCTCGCCATGGCCGCCATCCAAGACGCGCTCGCCGAACTCAAGGACGAGTTCGAACTCCTCGGGGATTGGGAGGAGCGCTATCGCTATGTGATCGAGCTGGGCAAGGAGCTGGCGCCGCTCACCGAGGCCGAGCGCTCCGAGCCCAACAAGGTCCGCGGCTGCGCGAGCCAGGTGTGGCTGGTGACCGAGCCCCGCCCCGACGGAACCCTGGCCTTCCGGGGCGATTCCGACGCCCACATCGTCCGCGGCCTGATCGCCGTGTTGCTCCGGCTCTATTCCGAGCGGCGGCCCGAGGAGATTCTCGCCTTCGACGCCAAGGCGGCGTTCGAGCAGCTGGGCCTTTCCGGCGCGCTCTCGTCGCAGCGGTCCAACGGCTTGGCCTCGATGGTGGCGCGCATCCGGCGCGATGCGGAGCTGGCGACGGCGGCCTGAACCGCCTCGGGCATCCCCTTGAGCGCTGAGCCCCGCGCTCAGGCGGCGCGGATGCCCGTGGGCATGGCGCTGAGGCCCACCACCGCGTCGTAGCCCAGGATCATGTCCACGTCCGCGCCGTTGGAGGCCAGCGGCAGGCGCAGCCAGACCACCGACAGGTGCGAGGCGCCCCGCCAGGCGAGGTTGTGGACGCCCACCGCCGGCCGGCGCTCGGCCACCACCCGGCCCAGCTCGTGACGCCAGTAGTCGGCGGCGGCGGAATTGTAGACTTCGCCCAGCCCGCGGCCGGTGATCTCCCGGCCATAGACATTGTAGAGCGCGGTGCCCGCCAGGCGGATGCGGTAGTCGGGAGCCCGGCCCGGTCCCTGGGGAATGACGTCGATGAGGCTGACGGTGGGGAGCAGGCGCTTGAAGCCGCCGGGGTGGATGTCGGCGCGCGCGGGCAGGCCGCCGCCCCGGCGCCGGGAACTCCAGTACGCGAAGAGCTCTTCGTGCGCGCGGATCGCCGCCGCCGGAGCTCCGATCTGCGCCGCCATGAATAGATTCCTTAACAGGACCTTGGAATCACGCCGAATCACTTATCGCCTGATGCGCGAATCGGCGGCAAGGCCAAATCATGGCCGCGGCTAAAGAAAAACGTTGAAATTAGACTGCAAAAGAAAACGCCCGCCGTGAGGCGGGCGTTCCTTTATCTAGATCAGAGGCGTCAGCCCGCTCCTGCGGGACGGGCCTTACCGCTTCTTGCGCGGCGCCTGGCGGCCGCCTTGGCCCAGGCCCATCTGCTTGGCCAGGTCCGAACGGGCCTTGGCGTAGTTGGGGGCGACCATAGGATAGTCCTTCGGCAGGCCCCACTTCGCCCGGTACTCCTCCGGGCTCATGTTGTACTTGGTGCGCAGGTGCCGCTTCAGCGACTTGAACTTGCGACCGTCCTCCAGGCAGACGAGGTAATCCGGGGTGATCGAGCGACGGATCGGCACCGCCGGCTCCTTCGGCTGGGCCTCCACCGGCTCGGCGCCCGAGGAGACGCTGGCCAGGGCCCGGTGCACGCTCTGGATCAGACCGGGCAGGTCGGCGGCGGCGACCGTATTGTTGCCCACATAGGCGGAAACGATGTCCGCCGTCATCTCGATGACTTCCGTTTTCTCGTCCATTTTCTCGTTCCGCGAAATCCGCGCCAATGCAGGCGACCGAATTGACTCACTAGAAATTTTAGCCGTCAATATCCGGAAGCCTCGCTTCGGACAATACGGAAATAGAGTTTCCGGCGCCGGCACATATCAAAATTGATGAATCGACCGGCTCATCAGTGCTGGATATCGCGGATCGAGTAAGGACAAAAACTGTAACTGGACAGTGACGCAGCAGACGCCGGAACCCGCAATTCCGGCGCCGCATCTTGCGGATCGCAGCGCCGGAAAACCGCGGTTATTCTAAGAAATACCAGATATTAGCTGAACTTAGGCGCCTCCCAATGCGGCCACACGTCCGGCAGATCGGTCGAGACCCGGTCCGGATAGCGCGGCGGCCGCTTCTCCAGGAACGAGGTCACGCCCTCCCGCGCATCGCCCGACCGGCCGCGCGCCTGGATGGCCCGGCTGTCCGCCCTGTGGGCCTCCATAGGATGAGAGGCGCCCGCCATCCGCCAGATCAATTGACGGGTCAGGGCCACGGAAACCGGGGCGGCGTTGTCGACGATCTCCCGGGCCAGGGCCTTGGCGGCGGGCAGCAGCTCGTCCGGCGCATGAACCGAGCGGACAAGGCCCCGGTCCAGCGCCTCCTGGGCGGGGAAGATGCGGCCGCTGTAGCACCACTCCAGGGCGGTCTGGACGCCCACCAGCCGGGGCAGAAACCAGGAGGAGCAGGCCTCGGGGGTGATGCCGCGCCGGGCGAAGACGAAGCCGTAGCGGGCCTCGGTGGAGGCCAGGCGGATGTCCATGGCCAGCTGCATGGTCACGCCCACGCCCACGGCCGCGCCGTTGCAGGCCGAGATCACCGGCTTGAGGCTGTCGAAGATCCGCAGGGTGACGAGGCCGCCGCCGTCACGGTGGACGCCGTCCTGCTGCCGGGCGCTGGCGTCCTCGCCGCCGCGGGCCTCGTAGTTGAAGGTCTGGGCGCCGGCGGACAGGTCGGCGCCGGCGCAGAAGGCCCGGCCGGCGCCGGTGATGATCACCGCCTTCACCGCATCGTCGCCGTCGGTCTCATCGAAGGCGGCGATCAGCTCCTTCATCATGGTGGTGTTGAAGGCGTTCAGCTTGTCGGGCCGGTTCAAGGTGATGACGGCCACGCCGTCCTCGACGGCATAGTCCAGGGTCTCGAAGGCGGGCTTGGGCATGACGCTCCCTTTTCTTGCACTTGGATTGTTGGGCTGAATAACGGCCATTCCCCCAGCTTGACGGACCGTAGGTCAAGGTCCGCAATCCTTCGGCGCAGAGAAGCATTCGGCGGGCTCAACCCGCCCTGGGGAGCGAAACGATGCATCCGGCGCACCACGCCAAGACCCAGCCTGATCGGGCCGCCTATGTCATGGCCGGCAGCGGCGAGACGGTGACCTACCGCCAGCTGGAGGACCGCTCGAACCAGGCGGCGCAGCTCTTCCGGTCGCTGGGCCTCAAGACCGGCGACGTCATCGGCGTCTTCATGGACAACAATCCCCGCTACTTCGAGATCGCCTGGGCCGCCCAGCGCTCGGGCCTCTACTTCACCTGCATCTCGTCCAAGCTCACCGCCGGCGAGGTGCAGTACATCGTCGAGGACTGCGGGGCGAAGCTGCTCATCGCCTCCCCCGGCGTCGGCCCCGTGGTCGACGAGCTGCCGGGCGTGCTGAGGGACGTGAAGCTCTACATGGCCGCCGGCCCCGCCCGCGGCCCCTACGAAAGCTACGAGGCGGCGCGGGACGCCATGCCGGCCGAGCGCATCGCCGACGAGACGTCGGGCTCGGACATGCTTTATTCGTCGGGCACCACCGGTCGGCCCAAGGGGGTGAAGCCGGCCCTTACCGGCCTGCCCATCGACGCCCCCAACGCCCTGCAGATGATGGCCCAGGGCCTGTTCGGCTTCCAGGAAGGCTGGACGTACCTCTCGCCCGCGCCGCTCTACCACGCCGCGCCCCTGCGCTGGTGCATGACCATGCACAAGCTGGGCGGCACGGTGATCGTGATGGAAAAGTTCGATCCCGAGCACGCCCTGCAGCTGATCGAGAAATACCGCTGCGACTGCGGCCAGTTCGTGCCGACCCACTTCGTGCGGATGCTGAAGCTGCCCGAGGAGGTGCGGGCCAGGTACGATGTCTCGTCCATGAAGTCGGCGGTCCATGCCGCCGCGCCCTGCCCGATCCCGGTGAAGGAGCAGATGATCGCCTGGTGGGGCCCAGTGATCTACGAGTACTACGCCGGCACCGAGGGCAACGGCTTCTGCTTCATCACCTCAGAGGAGTGGCTCACCCACAAGGGCTCGGTGGGCAAGGCCGTCCTGGGCGAGCTGAAGATCTGCGGCGAGGACGGCGAGGAGCTGCCGCCCCGCACCGAGGGCGTCGTCCACTTCGCCAACGGCCCGCCGCTGTCCTACCACAACGCGCCGGAGAAGGTGGCCGAGGGCACCAACCGCTACGGCTGGACGACCCTGGGCGACGTGGGCTGGGCCGACGAGGAGGGCTACCTCTATCTGACCGACCGCAAGAGCTTCATGATCATCTCCGGCGGGGTGAACATCTATCCGCAGGAGATTGAGAACCTGCTGATCGGCCACCCCAAGGTCGCCGACGTGGCCGTGGTCGGGGCGCCGCACGAGGAGATGGGCGAGCAGGTGGTGGCGGTGGTCCAGCCGGCTGACTGGTCCGAGGCGGGCGAGACCCTGCGCGAGGAGCTGCTGGCCTTCGCCCGCGCCAACCTCAGCCATGTGAAGGCGCCGCGGAAGCTGGACTTCATGCAGGAGCTGCCCCGCCACCCCACCGGCAAGCTCTACAAGCGCCTCATCCGCGACGCCTATTGGGGCAAGGAAGGCTCGCGCATCGTCTGAGCCGTGCTAGACGCTCGGCCGTAAACATTCAGAGGGAGCAGCGTATGAACCCCGTCGAGATCAAGGACCTGCCCGGCCTCGTCGGCCAGGAGGTGGGCGTTTCGGACTGGCTCGAGATCACCCAGGACCGGGTGAACCAGTTCGCCGACGCCACCGGCGACCACCAGTGGATCCACGTGGACGTCGAGCGCGCCACGAAGGAAATCGGCGGCCCGATCGCCCACGGCTATCTGACGCTGTCGCTGATCCCGTTCCTCAGCCAGGGCCTGCTGCCGATCAAGGGCGTGACCCGCGGCATCAACTACGGCTCGGACAAGGTGCGCTTCACCAACATGGTCCGCGTCGGCTCGCGCGTGCGCCTGCGCCAGAAGCTGATCGGCGCCGAGCCGAAGGCCGGCGGCATGCAGATCAAGAACGAGTGCACCATCGAGATCGAAGGCCAGGAGCGCCCAGCCTGCGTCGCCGAGACCATCAGCGTCGTCTACGGCTCGTAAGACCGGGGCTCCCCCTCTCGGGGAGCGCACAGGGATCGCGGGGGTCGTCCGGGAGGCCGGGCGGCCCCTTCGACGTTTCAGAGACCCGCGCGGAGCCGCTAGTTCCGCGCCGCCTCCTCGGCCGAGGCCGCCTGGGCGCCCGCTACAGCGCCGGCCACGGGGCCCGCCTCGGCGACGACGGCGGACGGCGCAAGCGGATCGGCCAGGAGGCTGATCGTCTCGCGGATGTACTTGGCGTGGGTGACGATGCCGATCTCCAGCCGCTCGGAGTTCAGCTCCACCTGCTGGGTCAGGAGACCGGCGATGAAACCGGCCTGCGCCGCATCGCCGGGCCCCGTCTCGCCCCGGTCCGAGACCTGGGTCAGGCCGCCCCCCGGCTGGCGCGCACGGCTCACGAACACCGGCCCGCCCGAGTTTCCGGGGAAGACCGAGAAGTCCAGCAGGAAGGTCGGGAAGACGCTGGCCGGGGCCACCGGATAGGACGCCACCTTGCCCGCCCGCAGGATCGGAAAGCCCGCCTGATTGGCGGAGAGGCCGCGCGGGAAGCCCAGGGCCATCATCTCGTCGCCGGCGGTGACGTTATAGCTGGTGAAGGTCTCGTCGGCGGCCAGGTAGTTCAGCGGGATCGCGGCCTTGGCGAAGGCTTCGGGCGCCTTGATCTCCATCACCGCCACGTCGCGCGTCGGGTGATGGGTCCACAGCTCGCGGCCCTTGTCGTCGCGGATCTTCAGCTGCTGGGGCGTGTAGCGCCACGAGCCGTCGGCGTTGGCCACGCGATAGCCGATGCGGGCGTTGGCGCTCGGCATCTTCTGAAGCACGTGATTGGCGGTGACGAGGATGGTCCGCGGCTGGCCATCGGCGGCGGGGGCCGAGACCAGGAAGCCGGTCCCCACGGTCCGCGTCCCGTCTCCCAGTGGCTGTTCGAGCTGCACGGTCGCGTGGATCAGCTCGACCGCAAGATCCATGACCATGGCGGTCCCCGACTACTCTGAAACTCTGAAGCACCCCGTCGCGTCTTCGCGCGATCTCGATGTTGCGAATACTGAATCAGAGTCAGCGGTGGGCGCCAAGCGAACATCCCCGTGATCGGCCGCGCCAGAACGCCGCGACTTGGCCATTACGCCGCCCCGCCATGGGGGGACCGGCGCCGCACGGTCCTTGAGCGCGCCGCCGCGCCGTCGCATCTAGCGGGCATGAGCCTTCCCACCCCGCCCATCGCCCCGAAGCGCCCGCAGACCATCGAACAGCTCGGCCGCACCCGCACCGACGACTACGCCTGGATGAAGGACGAGGGCTGGCAGCAGGTGCTGCGCGATCCCAAGGCCCTGCGCGCCGACATCCGCCAGCACCTCGAGGCCGAGAACGCCTACACCCAGGCGGTGCTGGCCGGGACCGAGGACCTGCAGGCCCGGCTGTTCGCCGAGATGAAGGGGCGCATCAAGGAGGACGACAGCTCGGTCCCAGCCCCCGACGGCCCGTTCGACTACTACGTCCGCTACGACGTCGGCGCCGAGCATCCGGTTCACGCCCGGCGCCCGCGCGGCGGCGGACCCGAGGAGGTGCTGCTGGACGAGACCCGGCTCGCCGCCGGCAAGGCCTTCTTCCAGGTGGGCGCGGCCCATCACAGCCCCGACCATGCCCTCTTCGCCTGGGCCGCCGACGAGCAGGGCAGCGAGTACTACCGCATCCATGTGAAGGACCTGGCCGCCGGCGAGGAGGTGGGCGCTCCCATCGAGAGCGCCTATGGCGATTTCACCTTCTCTCCGGACAGCCAGTGGATCTTCTGGATCTGGCGGGACGAGAACGCCCGCCCCTCCAAGGTCTTTCGCCGCCCCGCTCGCGGCGGCGAGGACGTGCTGGTCTATGAGGAGACGGACGAGGGCATGTTCCTCGGCGTCGGGACCACGTCCGACGACAGCCACATCCTGATCCATGTGGGCAACCAGGAGACCACCGAGCTGTGGCTGATCCCGGCCGCGGACCCCACCGCCGCGCCCGTGGTGGCCGAGCCCCGCCGCACCGGGGTGAAGTACGAGCTGGACCACTGGACCGACCGCTGGGTGATCCGCACCAACGACGACGGCGCCGTGGACTTCAAGCTGATGACCGCCGAGGCGGCGGTCCCCGCCCGGAGCGCCTGGCGCGACTGGGTGGCCCATGAGCCCGGCCGCTACATCACCGGTTTCGCCGCCTATGCGGACCATCTGGTGCGGGCCGAACGGGTGAACGCCCTCGACCGCCTGGTGGTCATGGACCGGGCCGGGGGGGAGCATGTGATCGCCTTCGACGAGGAGGCCTACGCCCTGCACCTGGAGACCGGGTTCGAGTACGCCACCACGGTCACGCGTTTCGTCTACCAGTCGCCCACCACGCCCCGGCAGTGGTTCGACTACGACATGACCAGTCGCGAGCGGACCCTGCGCAAGACCCAGGAGGTGCCGTCCGGCCACGACCCGGCCCGCTACGTGGCCCGCCGCCTCTACGCCACGGCGCCAGATGGCGAGCAGGTGCCGATCACCCTCCTGATGCTGAAGGACACGCCGCGCGACGGCTCGGCCCCGGTGCTGCTCTACGGCTACGGCTCCTACGGCCACGCCATCGAGCCCAGCTTCTCCATCCGCAGTCTCAGCCTCGTGGACCGGGGCTGGATCTGGGCCACGGCCCACATCCGCGGCGGCTCCGACAAGGGCTGGGGCTGGTTCCTGGACGGGCGCAAGGAGAAGAAGCCCAACACCTTCACCGACTTCATCGCCTGCGCCGAGCACCTGATCGCCGAAGGGTATGCGACCAAGGGCAAGATCGCGGCCTACGGCGGCTCGGCCGGGGGCATGCTGATGGGGGCGGTGGCCAATCTTCGGCCGGACCTCTGGGGGGCGATCATCGCCGCTGTGCCGTTCGTGGACGTGCTGAACACCATGAGCGACACGTCCCTGCCGCTCACCCCGCCCGAGTGGCCCGAATGGGGCAATCCCATCGAGGATTCGGCCGCCTATGACCTGATCGCCAGCTACAGCCCCTATGACCAGGTGAAGGCCCAGGCCTATCCGCCGGTCCTGGCCACCGGCGGCCTGTCGGACCCCCGCGTCACCTACTGGGAGCCGGCCAAGTGGGTGGCCAAGCTGCGCGACCACACGACAGGCGATGCGCCGATCCTGCTCAAGATCAACATGGAAGCCGGTCACGGCGGCGCCTCCGGCCGTTTCGACTTCCTCAAGGAGATCGCCCTGGACTACGCCTTCGCCATCTGGGCGATCGAGGAGCGCTGGAAGAGCGAATGATCATCCGACCCGCGGGCCCCGAGGACGCCGAGGCCCTGGCCGCCATCTACGGCCATCACGTGCGCGAAGGCTTCGGCACCTTCGAGGAGACGCCGCCGAACGCCGCCGAGATGGAGCGCCGCCGCGCGGCCATCGCCGGCCGCGGCCTGCCCTATCTGGTGGCCGCCCTCGGCCCGCGGATCCTGGGCTACGCCTACGCCGGACCGTTCCGCCCGCGCCAGGCTTATCGCTACACGGTGGAGGACAGCGTCTATGTCTCCCCCGACGCCATCGGCCGCGGCGTCGGTCGGGCGGTGCTGGCGGCGGTGCTCGACCAGTGCGAGGCTCTCGGCGTGCGCCAGGTGGTGGCGGTGATCGGCGATTCCGGCAACGCGGCCTCCATCGGCCTGCACAAGACCCTGGGCTTCGAGCCCGCCGGGGTCGGTCGCGGCCTCGGCTTCAAGCACGGCCGCTGGGTCGACATCGTCTGGATGCAGAAGGCGCTGAACGGCGGCCAGGACGGCGCGCCGCAGGGGCCCGGCATCCGCCTGGACTGAGCCGACACGGCAGGGCCCGGCCCGTCTCAGGCGGCCCGCGCCGAGGGGCATAGAAAGCCTCAATGGAGCGGAGTTAGCAAAATCAATTTGCTTATGGCTGTGGAGGGACTACCTCAGAAGCCCTCAACCCTGGGACTTCAACTGGGAGCAGCCATGTCTCTGATCAACACCGAGGTGAAGCCGTTCACCGCCCAAGCCTACAAGGAAGGCAAGTTCGTTTCCGTCAGCGAAGCCGACCTCAAGGGCAAGTGGTCGGTCGTCTTCTTCTACCCCGCCGACTTCACCTTCGTCTGCCCGACCGAGCTGGAGGACCTGGCCGACAACTACGCCGAGTTCCAGAAGCTGGGCGTCGAAATCTACTCGGTGTCGACCGACACGCACTTCTCGCACAAGGCCTGGGCCGACACCTCGCCGGCCATCAGCAAGATCAAGTTCACCATGGTGGGCGACCCCTCGGGCGTCATCACCAACAACTTCGGCGTGATGCGTGAAGGCCAGGGCCTGGCCGACCGCGGCACCTTCCTGGTCGACCCGGACGGCGTCATCCAGTTCATGGAAATCACCGCCGAAGGCATCGGCCGTAACGCCGCCGAGCTGCTGCGCAAGGTCAAGGCCGCCCAGTACGTCCGCAACCACCCGGGCGAAGTCTGCCCGGCGAAGTGGGAAGAAGGCGAGAAGACCCTCGCCCCGTCGCTGGACCTGGTCGGCAAGATCTAAGCCTGACTGTCCCGGAACCGGCGCCGTCCTCGCGGCGGCGCCGGCCTCCCCAACTTCCGCCCCCCTGGAATTCTGTAGCCCCCGGAGCTTGCATGCTGGACGCCAACCTGAAAGGCCAACTGAAGGCCTACCTGGAGAACATCCGCGAGCCGGTGGAGCTTGTCGCCTCGCTCGACGAGGGGCCGAAGTCCAAGGAGCTGCTGGAGCTCCTCGAAGAGATCGTTTCGGTGTCGGACAAGGTGAGCCTGACGCGTCGCGATGACGACGCCCGCAAGCCGTCCTTCGCCATCACCCGCCCTGGCACGGACATCTCGGTGCGTTTCGCCGGGATCCCCCTGGGCCACGAGTTCACCTCGCTGGTTCTGACCCTGCTGTGGGTGGGTGGCCATCCGCCGAAGGTGGAGCCCGAGGTGATCGAGCAGGTGAAGGCGCTCGACGGCGACTTCCTGTTCGAGACCTACTTCTCGCTCTCCTGCCAGAACTGCCCCGACGTGGTGCAGGCGCTCAATCTGATGAGCGTCCTGAATCCGCGCATCAAGGCGGTCTCCATCGACGGCGCCCTGTTCAAGGACGAGGTCGAGGCGCGCCAGGTCATGGCCGTGCCCACCGTGCTGCTGAACGGCGAGCCCTTCGCCCAGGGCCGCATGGAGCTGGAGCAGATCCTGGCCAAGATCGACGTCGGCGCGGTCGCCCGCGCGGCCGAGAAGATCAAGGGCAAGGACGCCTTCGACGTGCTGGTGGTGGGCGGCGGCCCGGCCGGCGCGGCGGCGGCGATCTACGCCGCGCGCAAGGGCATTCGCACCGGCGTGGTGGCCGAACGCTTCGGCGGCCAGGTGCTCGACACCATGGCCATCGAGAACTTCATCTCGGTGCCGCACACCGAAGGCCCCAAACTGGCCGCCGGCCTCGAGCAGCACGTCAAGAGCTACGACGTGGACGTGATGAACCTGCAGCGCGCGTCCCGGCTGGTCCCGGCGCCCGCCGAGGGCGGCCTGATCACCGTCGAGCTGGAGAGCGGCGCTTCGCTGAAGTCCCGCACCGTCATCCTGGCCACCGGCGCCCGCTGGCGGCAGATGAACGTCCCCGGCGAGGACGAATACCGCAACAAGGGCGTGGCCTACTGCCCCCACTGCGACGGCCCGCTGTTCAAGGGCAAGCGCGTGGCGGTGATCGGCGGCGGCAACTCGGGCGTCGAGGCGGCCATCGACCTGGCCGGCATCGTGGCCCATGTGACCCTGATCGAGTTCGACAGCCAGCTCCGCGCCGACGCGGTGCTGCAGCGCAAGCTGGCCAGCCTGCCGAACGTGCGCATCGTCACCTCGGCCATGACCACCGAGGTCAAGGGCGACGGCCAGAAGGTCACCGGCCTGGTCTACAAGGACCGAAACTCCGGCGAGGTCCACAACGTCGACCTGGAGGGCGTGTTCGTGCAGATCGGCCTGGTGCCCAATACCGAATGGCTGAAGGACACGGTGGCGCTCACCAACCGCGGCGAGATCGAAGTCGACGTGCGCGGCGCCACCTCGATCCCCGGCGTGTTCGCCGCTGGCGATGCGACCACGACGCCCTACAAGCAGATCGTCATCGCCATGGGCGAAGGCTCCAAGGCCGCCCTGTCGGCCTTCGACTACCTGATCCGCCTGCCGGCCCAGGCCCCGGCCGAAGCGGCCTGACCGCCGCCAGAGCCTCAAGACCCTGAAACGGCCCCGGGGACCTCTCCGGGGCCGTCTTCGTTTGGGCGTCGTCTTTTCAGGATCGCCCCCCCCGGATCGCGCGGGCCGGAGGCCGAATCGATGGTTCCGCCCCAACGCCGCTCGCCAGGCGCCGCGCGGCCGGCTAGGCTTGGAGAACGTCGTTCTGGAGACTCCCCGCATGGAACGCATCGACATCGCCGAGAAGCTTGGCCGAATCACCGAGCCCTGGCGGCCGGGAATCATCGCCGAGCTGAACGGCCAGGAGCTGAAGGCCGTGAAGATCCGGGGCGAATTCCCCTGGCGTCGCCACGACGACGCCGACGAGATGTTTCTCGGCTGGAAGGGGCGATTCCGAATCGAATTCCGCGACCGCACTGTGGAGGTCGGCCCGGCCAGTGCGTCGTTGTGCCGCGGGGCGTGGAGCACCGCCCCGTCGCCGAGGAGGAGGCCGAGATCCTGCTCTTCGAATCGGCCGGGGTCCGCAACACCGGCAATGTGGTCGACGCCCGGTTCACCGCCCCGCAGGGCGTCCGAATCTAGGCCGGAAGGCCGCTTCCCGATTCACCCTCGTCGCGGCGCGTCAGGGCCGCCGAAACGGGCCCTCGACCGCTCATGAGGCGGATGGCCGCCAGGCCGGCGGACGCGGCCCCTCACGGGCCGCCGCGTTCGTCTCTGAAGAGGGAGGAAGTGGCTGGGGAACTAGGACTCGAACCTAGAATAACGGTACCAAAAACCGCTGTGTTACCATTACACCATTCCCCAGCAGGAACGGCGTCGAGGCGTGTCCCTCGCGGAGGCGGTGAGATAGCGCAGCAGCCCTGCGGATGCAACGCCCACAAACATCGATTTCGTCGGCTTGCAGCGACGCGGCGGCTCCTCTATAAGGCGCCCTCCTCGAGTTCGGAGTGTGGCTCAGTCTGGTAGAGCACTGCGTTCGGGACGCAGGGGTCGCAGGTTCAAATCCTGCCACTCCGACCATCTCTTCTCCCTGAACCAGACAGGGAAAATTCCTCGGAAAGCCGGCCGGAAAGGCGCCTGAGTTTCGCGGGCGCACGACGCCCCTGCGGGGCCTGTGGCCCTCAGGCGTCAGGCGATCCCCGCCGCCAGACGACATTGGCCTCGGCGTCGGCCGACCACACGCTGCGGAACACCTGCCGGCTCCGGTTGAAGCGGATCAGAGCCCCGCCAGGGAAGGCCGCCAGGGCCCGCAGCCCGGCCACGGGCGAGGCGTTCTGAACCCCTTCGCGCACGCGCTGCGTCAGCTCCTCCACGACCCGCGACCTGGCCACCTCGCCATGCTCGTCCACCAGGGTCAGGCGGTGCAGGGCGTAGAGGCCGAGGCCGGCCGAGATCAGGAAGTAGAAGTCCCAGTGGCTGAGCTGGAAGGTGAGCAGCTGATGCAGCCCCCGGGGCTCCTGCCAGGTGAGCTGCAGGCCCAGCTGCCGGGCGGCAAAGAAGTCGGCGAACATGCCGCCGATGATCGGCGCGACGCCGGCCGCCGCCGCGCCGAGCAGCGCGCTGGCCGCGCCATAGGCCGTGGCCGCGCCCTTGGGGGCGAGCTTCATGGTCAGGGCCCCCGAGGCGACGCCGACGCCGGCCGAGGCTGCGCCCATCACCACATGCAGCAGGAGCAGGAAGGCCAGCCGCAGCATCGGCTCGGTGATCTGGGACGCCAGCGCCATGGCGGCGATGCAGGCCAGGAACACCGGCGCCGCCAGGCCCAGGGCCGTCTTGTTGGAGAACCGGTCCGAGATCCGCCCCCAGCTGCGCAGCACGACCATGTTGGCGATCTGGCTGACCACCGAGAACAGCATCACGAAGCCGATGGAGATGCCCAGCCGCTGCACGAAGTAGACGGTGAAGAAGGGCGTGGCGGCGTTCACCGCGAACTGCCAGCTGGCCAGGAAGATGATCACCCGCCGGAAATTCCGGTCGCGCAGCGGGGCGCGCATCAGCCGGCGGATGTTGAGCTTCTGCTCCACCGGCGGCATCGGCGGCTCCGGCACCCGCGAAAGGTGCCAGGTGGAGGCCATGCCGGCCAGGAAACCCACCCCATAGAGGGCGATGAAGGCCGGGCTTGGGCCGCCGTCGCCGGCGTGCTCCAGGGCGAAGGCGGCGGCGAGGCTGCCGACAAGGCCGATGGCCGTGGCCCAGATCGTGCGCCGCGCGAAGAAGCGGCCCAGCCGGGCCTCGGGCACGAGGTCGCGGATCCAGGAGTTCCAGCTGCACGCGGCTACCGCGTTCAGCGCGCAGTGCACCGTCTCGGCCACCACCAGCAGGGTGAGCGCCACCGCCGTATTGGGGATCAGCGACAGCACCGCCATCACCGGCAAGGCGAGACGGGCGACGAACAGGGAGGCGATCGAGATCAGCCGGCGCCGCCGCACCCGCTCCACGAGGATCACCGCCGGCGCCTGCAGGAGCTGGGTCAGCAGCGGAATGGCGGCCAGGATGCCGATCACCTGGTTCGAGGCGCCGAAGTAGAGGGCGTAGGCCACCAGCACCACGCCCGAGTTCAGCGACCCCACCGCCGTGGCGAAGGCGGCGTCCCAGAACAGGCTGCGCAGCGGATCGCGCTCAGCTCGCGTCCGGGACGGCCGGGACCGCGGGGGGCGCATCAGCCGGGGCCGGTGGAAAAGGCGCCGCGGGCGCGCACGGCGGCCGCGTGGCGGGCGATAGCGTCCTTCAGCGGGGGCAGAATCCGCCCGTGCCGCGAGGCCAGGGCCGCCCGCCGGGGCCGCGGCGCGGGCCAGCCAAAGCTGGCGGCGGGCGCAGGCCGCAGCAGCCCCTCGTCCAGGTCCAGCGCCCGGGCGAGGTCCTGGGCGAACTCGAACCAGCTGCAGGCGCCGTCGTTGGCCAGGTGCCGCACGCCGGTCTCCCCGTCGATCATCAGGTCCAGGGCCGCATGCACCAGGTCGGGCACATAGGTGGGCGAGACGATCAGGTCGTCCGCCGCGGCCAGGGCGCGGCCGGCGCTCAGTTCCCGCTGGACCAGGGCGGCGAAGTTGTAGGGATCGTGCGGCGAGAAGAACGCCGCGGTGCGGATGATCAGGGGCCGCCCGCCGCAGGCCAGCACCTGCCGCTCAGCCTCGGCCTTGCTGGCGCCATAGACGTTGCAGGGAGACGGCGCGTCCGTCTCCACATAGGGTTCGGCCGCATCGCCGGCGAACACCAGGTCGCTGGAGAAGGTCATGAACGGCAGGTCCCGGGCCGCGCAGACGCCCGCCAACCGCGCCGCCCCCGCCGCATTCGCCCCGTGGCAGGCGTCGGGATCGGCCTCGGCCTCGTCCACCCGCACCCAGCCGGCGGCGTTGATCACGCCCCAGGCGTCGAGCTCGTCCAACAGCTCGGCGGCCCGCGCCCCATCCTCGATGGGCAGGCAGGCGCGGTCGGTCAGTTCATAGGCGAGCCCCCTGAGCTCGCAGGCCCGGGCTAAGGCTTGGCCGAGGGTTCCTGTGGCCCCGGCGATCAGCAGCGGCCGCGCCGCCCGGGCCGCAGGGGGCCTCCAGGTCCGGCGGGTCGGCTGCGGCGTCTCGGCGGCCGCCGGCCGGTGCTCCAGACGGATGTCCCGTCGCCACCATCCTGGGCCCTCGACGGCGGGATGCGGCGGGGCGCGGCTTCCTGCCAGCCGGCGCAGTTCGGCGGCGATGGCTGTCGGCCGGGGCGCGCCCCCGCGCACGTCGAATGCGCCGGGTTCGTAGAGGTCGCCGTCGCAGGTCAGCAGCCGGCACCAGTCGTGCGAGCCCAGCAGCGCCCAAGCGGTGAAAGCCCGCAGGTCCACGCCCCGGCGGCGCAGGCGCTGGCAGGTCTCCCACCCCTCGCGCAGCCAGCGCACCTGCTCCTCGCGGGTGCAGCCATTGTGACTCTCGGTGACGGCGAGCGGGCGGCGGTAGCGCGCCCAGGCCTCCTCCAGCGCGCCCTCCAGCCCGCCGGGCGCCGGCACGGCCACCCGGATGGCGGCCACGTCGGCATAGGCGATCGCGCCGTTCCCGCCCCGCGCCGCCTCGGGATAGGCGAGGATGTCGTCGTCCAGGAACCGGTCGCTGGTCAGGTAGTGGTTCACGCCCAGGAGGTCGGCCGGACACGGCGCCTCGGCCAGCCGCCGAAGCTGCGCCTCGAGGCCCAAGGCGGTCACGCGCTCCCACAGCTCATGGCCCGGGACCACCCGGCCCTCCAGCAGGTCCCAGGTCATCCAGCGGCGGGCGTTGTCATGGGCCGCCTGTTCGAGCGTGGCGGCGCGGCCATAGGTGCGGCCAAGGTCCTCGGTCTGCACCAGCTCGGCCTGCGGGATCACCGCCCGGATCTCCGCCATGGCCCGCTGCACGCCTTCGATCTGGTTCAGCAGCGCCCGCCAGAACAGGCCCTCGTCCCGGCCGTGCGGGAACCACAGGCCGTAGAGAGCGGCGAACCGCGCCGTGGTCAGCGGCTCGTTGATCGGGGTCCAGGCGCGCACCCAGGGATAGCGCTCCGCCGCGGCCCGGGCGTAGCGGGCGAACTTGGCCGGGAAGGCCTCGTCCACCAGGCTCGTGTAGGCGGGGCCGCTGCCGTGGTGCAGCAGGCCCACGATCGGCCGCATACCAAGCTCGGCGATGCGCGCCAGCCGGGCGTCGCTCCAGCGCCAGTCGAACACCTTCGGATCGTCAGGCGCCACCCGCTCCCACAGGACGGGATAGCGGAGCGCCTGCAGCCCCAGGGCGGCGAACCGGTCGAGATCGTCGGGGCGATGCTCATGGCCCGAGCGGACCGTCTGGTCGCGCCAGAGGTCGCCTACGCGGTTCACCGTGCACTCGTGTCCGCCCCAAAGCTCCAGCATTCACCACCCGCGTCCATGCGTCGGGTAGCGAACATGTAGATTGCCATTCTGTTGCACCGCTTATCTTTAGATAAATCGGAATAGTACAGCTTATTTCAAATATTTTCCAACCAGCAGACAAACGAAAGTCCAACGGAACACTTTAGATGTTCTTGACTTATCTCCCCCATGGAACGGGAGATTCCGCGCGCCGCGCCTCGGGCGGGCGACGCATACGTCAGCTTGGCCCGCGCACGACCGCCCACGCGTCCGCCGTGAGGGCTCAGGCCCCAGCCGCGTCTGCATCCCGACCAGCGGCCTTTGCCCCCCCT
Source organism: Phenylobacterium composti DSM 19425 (assembly GCF_059568645.1). NCBI lineage: Bacteria > Pseudomonadati > Pseudomonadota > Alphaproteobacteria > Caulobacterales > Caulobacteraceae > Phenylobacterium > Phenylobacterium composti. Next base: position 407,476 of record NZ_JCANTT010000013.1, read on the forward strand.
CCTCCCGTTTGCCGGGCGTGAAGCCCGCCGCCCTCCCCGAAAGGACGCCAAGTGCCCCCCTCGCGCGCCGACGTGCTGATCTGCTTCTCTCACCTGCGCTGGGACTTCGTCTTCCAGCGGCCCCAGCATCTGATGAGCCGCTTCGCCCGGGAGCGACGGGTGGTGTTCTGGGAGGAGCCGCTGCCAGCCGCCCCTGGAACCCCGCCGGTGCTGGAGGTGAGGACCTGCGGCCAGAGCGGGGTGCTGGTGGCCACGCCCCGCCTGCCCGACGACCTGCCGGCGGACGCCCGCGAGGAGGCGTTGCGCAGCCTTCTGGACGAGCTCCTCTCGGCCGAGCCGGGAAGCCGCATCTGCTGGTACTACACGCCGATGATGCTGCCCTTCTCGCGGCATCTGGAGCGGGCGTGCACCGTCTATGACTGCATGGACGAGCTGGCCAACTTCCGGTTCGCCCCGCCCGAGCTGATCCCCCTGGAACGCGAACTGCTCGCCCAGGCCGATGTGGTGTTCACCGGCGGCTACAGCCTGTGGGAAGCCAAGCGCGAGCAGCATCCCAACATCCATCCGTTCCCGTCGAGCGTGGACCGCGCCCACTTCGCCGGCGCGCGCAGCGGCGACGCCTCTCCGCCCGATCAGGCCGCCATCCCAGGGCCACGGCTGGGCTTCTACGGCGTGGTGGACGAGCGCATGGACCTCGACCTCCTGGCCGCGGTGGCGGACGCGCGACCGGGCTGGAGCCTGGTGATCGTCGGGCCGGTTGTGAAGATCGACCCCGCCGACCTGCCCCGGCGCGCCAACCTGCATTTCCTTGGCGGCCGCAGCTACGGCGAGCTGCCGCAGTACCTGTCCGGCTGGGACGTGGCCCTGATGCCGTTCGCGGTGAACGAAGCCACCCGATTCATCAGCCCCACCAAGACCCCGGAGTACCTCAGCGGGGGCCGGCCGGTGGTCTCCACCCCGATCACCGACGTGATCCGCCACTACGGGGACCTCGAGGCCGTGAAAATCGCCGACGCCGCCCCCGCCTTTGTGGACGCCTGCGAGATGGCCCTGCGGCTTCCCGGCGGCGACGACGCCTGGCTCGAGGCGGCCGACGGCCTGCTTTCGGCCATGTCCTGGGACGCCACCTTCAAGGGCATGGAAGCGCAGATCGGCAAGGTGCTGAACGCCCGGGCCGCGGCCCTGCAGGCGATCAGCGCGCCCGCGGTGCGTCCGGCCGACCGGCGCAAGCCGTTCGACTATCTGATCGTCGGGGCGGGCCTTGCGGGCTCGGTGTTGGCCGAGCGCCTGACCAGCCAGCTGGGCAAGCGCGTCCTGCTCGTGGACCGCCGGCCCCATGTCGGCGGCAACGCCTATGACGAGATCGACGCCGCGGGCGTCCTGATGCACCGCTACGGGCCGCACATCTTCCACACCAATTCAGAGGACGTGTTCGCCTATCTGTCTCAGTTCACCGCCTGGCGGCCCTATGAGCATCGCGTGCTCGCCGCCGTCCGCGGACTCGAGACGCCGATCCCAATCAACCGCACGACCCTCAACATGCTCTTCGGCGCGGGCCTGAAGGACGACGCCGAGGCGGAGGCCTTCCTCAAGGCCCGGGCCGAGCCCGTGGCCCGGATCCGCACCTCCGAGGACGTGGTCATCTCCCAAGTCGGGCGCGAGCTCTACGAGACGTTCTTCCGGGGCTACACCCGCAAGCAGTGGGGCATGGACCCGTCCGAGCTCGACAAGTCGGTGACCGCCCGGGTGCCCACGCGGGTCAACACCGACGACCGCTACTTCACCGACCGGTTCCAGGCCATGCCCGCCGCCGGCTACACGCGAATGTTCGAGGCCATGCTGGATCAGCCGGGCCTCACCGTGGAGACGGGCGTGGAGTTCGCCGACGTGCGCGGCGAGGCCGTCTTCGACCACCTGATCTTCACCGGCCCGGTGGACGAGTATTTCGACCATCGCTTCGGCCCGCTGCCCTACCGCAGCCTTGCCTTCCGGCACGAGACGCTCGACCAGGAGTGGTTCCAGTCCGTCGGCACGATGAATTATCCGGACGAGGCGGTCCCCTACACCCGCATCACCGAATACAAGCACCTCACCGGCCAATCCGCCGCCCGGACCACCATCACCTACGAATATCCCCGGGCGGACGGGGATCCCTACTACCCGGTGCCCCGGCCCGAGAACCAGGCGCTCTACAAGCGCTACGAGGCCCTGGCCCTGGCCGAGCCCAACGTGAGCTTCGTCGGCCGTCTCGCCACCTACCGCTACTACAACATGGACCAGGTGGTGGGTCAGGCCCAGGCCACGTTCCGGCGCATCGCCGAGCGGGACGGCCGGCGCATCGAGGCCGAGGTCCGGGCGCAGGCCGCCCGGCTGGCGTCCTGAGGCGTCAGCGGCTGGGGGCGCGCAGCAGGGCCGGCAGCTTGTCCGGATCGCGCGGCCCCGGCAGGCCCTTCACATAGGCCCAGGTGTCGGCGACCTCCTGGTCGGTCATCAGCGTCGGCCCATACGCCGGCATGACCGAGCGCGGCTTGCGCAGCTGCTGGTGATAGGCGGGAAGGGTCATGGAGGTGGCGGCCAGGGTCGGCCCCGGCCCGCCGCCCTGCCCCACCGAGCCGTGACAGGCATGGCAGCCGTTCTCCAGGTAGGTCTTCCGCCCGGCGACGGGATCGCCCTTCAGCTGGGCCACCGCCGCCGCGCCCGCGGCCCCCTTGGGCGCGGCGAGGGACTTCAGATAGGCGTAGATGTCAGCCGCCTCCTGGTCGGTCAGCACCCGCGCGTCATAGGCCGGCATGGTCCCCCGCGGCCTGCGCAGCTGGCCGTGGTAGGCGGACCAGTCCAGGGCCGTCCCCGCCACCGCCGCGCCGGCGGGCGAGCCTTCTCCGCTGAGGCCATGACAGGAGGCGCAGCCCTTGTCGGCATAGGCCTGGCGGCCGGCGGCGACGTTCCCCTGTGGAGCGGCCGGAGCGGCGGCGATGAGCGCCGGAGCGGCGGCGCAGAGGGCGAGGCCGAGCAGGCCCGCGAGAGGCTTGAAGGACATGGGCGTACTCACCGGGGTTCGCAGATGGCGTCGATCAGCGCCGGCTCGCCGCGCTTCACCACCGCCAGGGCGCGCTTGATCGCCGGCCCGAGGTCGCGCGGGTTCGAGATCGGGCCTTCGGCATAGACGCCCATGGACCGCGCCATCATGGCGAAGTCGATGTTGGGGTTGGTCAGGGTCGTGCCGATGGTGGTGTTCTTCATGCCGCGGCCCAGGCGTCCGGCCATCCGCTGCACGTACATCACCTCCTGGTGGTAGGCCCGGTTGTTGTACATCAGGTAGAGGATCGGGATCTTGTGGTGCGCGGCGGTCCAGAGGGTGCCGGGCACGAACATCAGGTCGCCGTCGCCCTGGAAGGCGACGCTGATCCGTCCGTGGTCTCGGTTGGCCAGGGCCGAGCCCAGGGCCGCCGGGGCGAAATAGCCCAGGCCCCAGCCGCCCGAACCGCCGTTGTAGCGATAGTAGCGGTCGGCGGGCCACAGACGCTTCCAGCCCGGCATCAGGCCGTCGCCCACCAGCGACCAGTCCTCGTCCTTGATCTGGTTCCACAGCTCCATGGTCAGCCGGGCCGTGGTGATCGGGCTGTTGTCCCAGCCGATGCTGGCGTCCACCCGCATCCGCTGCAGCATGGCCGCCTGGGCCTCGCCCATGGCCTTGAGCTTGGCGGGATCGGGCTTGCGCCCGCCCAGGGCCTTGCGCACCGCCTCGGTCAGGTACGGCAGCGAGGTCTGGGCGTCGCCCGTGATGATCAGGTCCATCTCCTGGTAGCGGCCGAAGTCCTGGAAGTTGGCCTTGATGAACAGGTCCTTGGCGCCCAGGGCCACCACCTTGGTCCCCGGCTTCAGCACCGGGTCGTCATAGCGGTGGATGCGGTCGATGGAATTGTGCAGGGCCGCGTAAGGCTCGTTGACTTCCAGGGCCAGCACCAGGTCCGCCTGGGCCAGCAGCGCCCGCCCGCGGAAGCTCTGGTTGAGCGGGTGATGCGAGGGGAAGTTGGTCCGCGCGCCCTGGTCGATGATGGGCGTGTTCAGGGTCTCGGCGAACTCCACCAGCCGGTCCATGCCGGTCTGGTTGCGGGCCACGCGCCCGGCGATGACCACCGGCTTCTCGGCCTTGGCCAGCATCTGGGCCAGCTCGTCCAGGGCCCCGGTGTCGGCGTGCGGATAGACCAGCCTGGGCATCCGCACCATCTTCGGATCGCCGTGGATCGGCTGCTCCTGCAGCTCGGTGTCCACCGACAGCAACACCGGCCCGCTCGGCGGCGTCATGGCGATCTGATAGGCCCGGGCCAGGGACTCGCCGAAGCCCTGCAGGGTGTAGGGCTGGTCGTCCCACTTCACGAAGTCGCGGACCATGGCGCCGGGGTCCTGGGCCGAGTGCACCCACTCCGCCCGCTGGCGCATCTCGGCGTTCAGGGTGTTGCCGCCCAGCAGCAGCACCGGCGCCCGGTCGCAGTAGGCGTTGTAGAGCGCCATGGAGGCGTGCTGGATGCCCACCGTCCCGTGCACCATCACCGCCAGGGGCTTGTCGGCGATCTTGGCGTAGCCGTGGGCCATGGCCACGCCGATCTCCTCGTGCGTCACCGTCAGCAGCTCCGGCGCCTTGTTGCCGCCGTGGTTGACCAGGGCCTCGTGCAGGCCCCGGAAGCTCGAAGCCGGGTTGGTGATCACATAGTCGAGGCCGAGCGCCTTGATGGCGTCGGTCATGAAATCGCCGCCGCAGTTGGCCTGTTCGACCGCGTCATGATCGTCGGGCGGCGGCAGGCTCTCGGCGATCTCGTTCGGCCGCGGCAGCACCCGCGCCGCCTGGCCTGCCGCCGGCGCCTCCTGGGCCTTGGCTGCGCCGCCGGCGCTCGCCCCGACCGCCGCCGCGCCCACGGCCGCGCCCTTCAGGAACCGCCGCCGGGCCTCGTCAGCCTGATCCTTCCGCTTCGCCATAGCCCACGCACCCCTACGCAAAGACGCGCCGAGCTTCACTGAACGACCAGAGGTGTCCAACGCTGATTTCTCATGCGGTCATACGCATCGTTCATCGGAACCTTGAGGCCGCTGAGCGGTTCGGAACGGCAGAGCTGGACCGGAGGCGAGGATGCACGGAACGGGCCCGCGGCCGCCTGCTTTTGCGGCGCCGGCGATCAAGGCGCTGGCTGTCGTCCTGGCCCTCCTGGGCCTGGTCCTGGCCGTCGGCGGCGTGGCGCTGATCGCCCTGGGCGGCTCGCCCTACTACCTCGTTGCTGGGCTCGCGCTCATCGCCTCGGGCCTGCTGCTCTTCCGGCTGATGGCCGCCGGCGCCTGGCTCTACCTCGCCACCGTGCTCGCCACCCTGGCCTGGGCGGTCTGGGAAGTGGGGCTGAACGGCTGGGCCCTCGTCCCGCGGGTGGTGGCGCCGCTGGTGCTCGCTGTCCCGGTGCTGCTCGCCCTGATGGCGCTGAGCGGCGCCCGCGCCCGGAGCACCCTCGCCGCCCTCGGGGTCTTCGCCGGCGTGATCGTCATCGGCGGCCTCGCCGTGGGCCTCGCCGCCCGCGCCCCCGCCCCCGGCAAGTCGCCCGCGCCCCTGGCGGGCATGGCCGAGCCCGCCCTGCGCGACGTCGGCGCCGACTGGCCGGCCTATGGCGGAACCTACAGCGCCCGCCGCTACTCGCCCCTCGGCCAGATCGACCGCACCAACGTCCGGCGCCTGGAACGGGCCTGGACCTTCCGCACCGGCGACCTGCCGGACGAAAAATGGGGGGCCGAGACCACGCCCCTCAAAGTCGGCTCCACCCTGTACCTTTGCACCGCCCGCAGCCGGGCCATCGCCCTCGACGCCGCCACCGGCCGCGAGCTGTGGCGCTTCGATCCCAAGGTCGCGGACGAATACATCCCCTACACCGCCGCCTGCCGCGGCGTGGCCTATTACGACGTCCCGGGCGTCTCCCCGACCGAGGCCTGCGCGGCGCGGATCATCTACGGCACGCTCGACGGGCGGCTCATCGCCCTGGACGCCCGCACCGGCCGGGCCTGCGCCGACTTCGGCCAGGGCGGCGCCGTCGACATCAAGGTCGGCATGGGCGAGGTCATCCCGGGCATGGTCTCCATCACCTCGGCGCCCACCATCGTGCGCGGCGTGGTGGTCACCGGCCACCAGGTCCTGGACGGCCAGTACCTGGAAGCCCCATCGGGCGTGATCCAGGGATTCGACGCCGTCACCGGCGAACTGCGCTGGGCCTGGGACATGGCCCGCCCCGACCTCACCGGCTATCCGCCGCCGGGCGACTCCTTCACCCGCGGCACCCCCAACATGTGGACCACCGCTACCGGCGACGAGCGCCTGGGGCTCGTCTACCTGCCCATGGGCAATGCGGCCGCCGACTATCTCTCGTCCCACCGCACCCCGGCCGAGGACCAGTTCTCCACCGCCCTGGTGGCCATCGACGTGACCACGGGAACGCCCCGCTGGTCGTTTCAGACCGTCCGCAAGGACGTCTGGGATTATGACCTCGGCTCCCAGGCGACGCTGATCGACTTCCCCACCGCCGGCGGGCCCGTCCCGGCCCTGATCCTGCCCAGCAAGCAGGGCGACATCTACGTCCTCGACCGCCGCACCGGCGCGCCGCTCACGCCGGTGGGCGAGATCCGCGCGCCCCAGGGCGGGGTCGAGCCAGACCAGCGGGCGGCCACCCAGCCCATCTCCCGCTACCATACCCTGCGCAAGGCCGATCTGACCGAGCGCGACATGTGGGGCATGTCGCCCATCGACCAGATGCTCTGCCGCATCGGCTTCCGGCGGGCCACCTACGAGGGCTTCTACACCCCGCCCACCACCCGCACCCACTGGATCCAGTACCCCGGCTACAACGGCGGCTCGGACTGGGGCGGCGTGGCGGTGGATCCCCGTCGCGGCCTGATTATCGCCAACTACAACGACATGCCGAACCACAACCGCCTGGTGCCCCGGGCCGAGGCGGACCGGCGCGGCTGGTTCCCGCGCGGCGATCCCCGCGAGAAGACCGGCGCCGGCGGGGCCGAGGGCGCGGGCGATCCCCAGGCCGGCGCGCCCTACGCCATCGACGTGAACCCCGGCTGGCGCATGAAGTTCACCGGCCTGCTCTGCAAGCAGCCCCCCTATGGCGGCATCCGGGCCATCGAGCTCGCCACCGGCCGCACCGTCTGGGACCGCCCCTTCGGGACGGCCCGCAACAACGGCCCGTTCAAGATCCCCTCGCGCCTGCCCCTGGACATCGGCACGCCCAACAACGGCGGGCCCGCCGTCACCGCGGGCGGCCTCGTCTTCATCGCTGCGGCCACCGACGACCTGATCCGGGCCATCGACACCGAGACCGGCAAGACCCTCTGGTCCGATGTCCTGCCGGCCGGGGGCCAGGCGACGCCCATGGTCTATGAGGCGGGCGGCCGGCAGTACCTCGTCATCATGGCCGGCGGGCATCACTTCATGGAAACCCGCAGGGGCGACTGGGTCATCGCCTACGCCCTGCCCCAGCGATGAGCCCGCGGCGATGACCGGCCTGCCCGTCTGGACGCCCTACTGCGGGGTCGGCGCGACGCCGGCGGACGTGCTGGCGCGCTGGAACACCGACCCGGTGCTGCTCGCCGCCCTGACCCTCGTGGCGGCGGGCCTCTGGCGGGTGCGGGCGCCGCCCGCCGGCTGGGCCGCCTGGGGCCTCGCCGTCATGCTGTTCGTCTCGCCCCTGTGCGCCCTGTCCTCGGCCCTGTTCGCCGCCCGGACGGTTCACCATGTCCTGCTGGTCGCGGCCCTGGCGCCCCTTGCCGCCTGGGCCCTGCCGCCCTTGCGCGCGCCGGGTCTCGGCCTCGTCACGCTGGCGGCCACGGCGGTGTTCTGGGCCTGGCACGCCCCCGCCGCCTACGCCCTGGCCATGAGCCACGACGGCGCCTACTGGCTGATGCAGGCGAGCCTCTTCGCGGTCGCCCTCTGGTTCTGGATCGCGGTCCGCGCCGCCCGCCCCCTCGCCGCCGTGGCCGCCCTCTTGGTTTCCACGGTGCAGATGGGCCTCCTCGGCGCCCTGCTCACCGTCGCCGACCGGGCGGTCTACGCCCCCCATGCGGCCACCACTCTCGCCTGGGGCCTGACGCCGCTTCAGGACCAGCAGGCGGCGGGCCTGATCATGTGGGCGCCGGCCGCGGCCATCTACCTGGCCGTGGCCATGGTCCTGCTCGGCCGCCAGCTTGCGCCCCGCGGCGCCGCCGCATGATCGACCGGCTGCTGCTCAATCTTCTGGAATGGGCGGCGGGCCACGCCGACGAAGGCCGCTATTCCCCGGTGGCCATCGTCTTCCACTGGACCATGGCCAGCCTGGTGTTCTTCCAGCTCGGCCTCGGCTGGTGGATGGGCCGCCGGCCCGTCGGCGGCGGCAAGGTGGCGGCCTACGACCTGCACTATGCCGTGGGCGTGCTGATGCTGGTGCTGATTCTGGGGCGCGGCGCCTGGCGCGCCTTCGCCCCCCGCCCGGTGAACGACGCCCATAAGCCGGGCTGGGAGGGCATCGCCGCCCATGTCACCCACTACGCCTTCTACGCCTGCCTGTTCGGCCTGCCCCTGTCCGGCTGGTTGATGATCTCGGCCTCGGCCCGGGAGACGGACCTCGCCCTCGTCGGCCTCGTCCCGTGGCCGCTGCTGCCCCTGCACGGCCTCGACAATGCGCGCCTGTGGGCCATCGAGGCGGCGTCCGAATGGCTGCACTGGGGCCTCGTCGTCGCCCTCCTGCTGCTGATCCCGATCCATGTGGGCGGGGCGCTCAAGCACCAGTTCGTGGATCGGGACGATGTGATGCACGGGATGCTGCCGGTGCTTCCGAAGCCGCGGAAGCGGCCGACACGCTGGCGGCGGCGCTACCTGGCCGTGGAGCGGCGGACAGTCCGGATAGCCAGGTCGCTATGGCCGCTGCGTCCGCCGCGGAAAGCCCCGCCGCGGCCGTCCGCATGACCCCGCGCGGATCGTTGCGCCGCTCGCTCCGGCGCCATCTGCGCAGCTGGTCCGCCAGATAGGCCGCCGGCTGACCCGCCAGGGCCGGCCCCGCCGCCCCCGCGCCCTCGCCCCACGGCCCGTGGCAGGCGATGCAGGCGTCATAGGCGATGGGTGCGGGCGGAGCCGCCGCGAAGACCGCCCTGGGCGGCAGGCCCGCGTACCAGGCCGCCACCGCCGCCCGGGCCTTGGGCGTCAGGTTTCGGGCGACCTCGCCCATCACGTCGTGCCGCCGCAGGCCCGAGGCGTAGTCCTCCAGCTGCTTGTGCAGATAGCCCGCGTCCAGCCCGGCCAGGCGCGGTGCGGCGTCCCCGTCGCCGGCCCCGTCCAGGCCATGACAGGTGAAGCAGGCGTTGGCCGCGCCGCCGTCGCCGCCGCTCATGGCCACCAGCTGCCCGGTCCGACTGAACGCCTCGTCGGTCGCACGCGAAATCTCGCCGCAGGCGGCGAGCCCAAGACCGGCGGACAGGATCGCAAGGACGAGGCGCACCTGCTTCCAACCCCGCGCCACGGCCGAGGTTCCGGGAACTGCCAAGCTGCACGCGGGTTTGCACCCTGATGCCGGAGGGGATCGATGCGGCCGTGGGACTGGATGCGCGCCCAGCAAGCCTGCGTAAGGGGATCGTGGCGATGACCCTCGCCGCGGCGGCCCTGGGCGTATTAGGCGCCTGCGCCGACAAGTCCGGCCTGCCGCGCGAGCTGGCCGGGGCCGATCCGGCCGAGGGCCGCCGGCTCATCGAGCACGCCGCCTGCGCCGCCTGCCATGAAATTCCCGGCGTCGCCTGGCCCCAGGGCCGGGTGGGCGCGCCGCTGGCGGGCTTCGGCAAGCGCCCGCTGATCGCCGGCCGCCTTCCCAACCAGCCCGCCGTCCTGGTCCGCTGGCTGATGGACGCCCCTTCGCTGGCCCCGGACACCGGCATGCCGCCCCAGCCGCTCACGCCGGAGGAGGCCCGCCACGTGGCTGCCTACCTCTACACCCTCCGATGAGCGGGCTCGGCGACATGTTCGCGGGCTGGCCGCCGCCCGTGCTGGAGCCGGGCGGGCCCTTCGCAGGACCGGTGACGGTGCTGGCCTGGGCCCTGTTCGCCATGGCCGGGATCGTCCTGGCCATCGTCCTCGGCGTCACCGCGGCGGCGCTGTTCGGTCCTCGCCGCTGGCGCGCGCGCCTGGCCCATGAGCGGCTGATCCTGATCGGCGGCTTCGCCTTTCCGGTGGTGGTGCTGAGCGCGCTGCTGCTCTGGGGCCTCACCCTCACCCGCGACCTCTCGGCCGAGCCGCGCCCGGGCGAGGTGCGCATCCGGGTGACCGGCGAGATGTGGTGGTGGCGGGTGGCCTATCTCGATCCCGCCGGCCGCGAGGCCGTGCAGGACGCCAACGAGATCCACATCCCCATCGGCCGGCCGGTCACCCTGGAGCTGGAGGCCGCGGACGTGATCCACAGCCTCTGGATCCCGCGCCTATCGGGCAAGGTCGACATGATCCCCGGCCGCCGCAACCTCATGCGCGTCCAGGCCGAGAAGCCCGGCGTCTATCCGGCCCAGTGCGCCGAGTTCTGCGGCGGGCCGCACGCCCTGATGGGCCTCGTGGTGGTCGCCCACGCCCCCGACGCGTTCGAGGCGGTCCGCGTCCGGCTCGCCCGGCCGGCCGAGGCGCCGGGAGGCCCCGGCGCCGACGGCTTCCTGGCCGCCGGCTGCGGAGCCTGCCACACGGTCCGCGGCAGCCCCGCCAACGGCCTCGCCGGCCCGGACCTCACCCATGTGGGCTCGCGCCGCACCCTGGGCGCCGGCATCCTGCCCAATCACCAGGGAACCCTCGCCGCCTGGATCGCCGACAGCCAGGCCATCAAGCCGGGCAACCGGATGCCCGCCTATCCGGTGCTCTCCGGGGCCGAGGTCCGGGCCATCGCCGCCTGGCTCGAGGCCCTGAAATGAGTTCGGAGACCGGCTTCGACCGGCGGCTCTACGACCGCTTCCCCACCCGCGGCGCGCGCCCGCCCGGCGAGCTGGAGGCCCTGAAGGAAGCCTGGTGCGCCCCCCGCGGCTGGCAGTGGCTCACCGTCATCAACAACAACTTCGTGGGCGTCTACTACGTCGGCGCGGCGATGCTGTTCTTCGTGCTCGCCGGGATCCTGGCGCTGCTGATGCGCACCCAGCTCGCCCTGCCGCTCAACGGCTTCCTGCCCCAGGAGACCTACAACCAGCTCTTCACCATGCACGGGACCATGATGATGTTCCTGTTCGCGGTGCCGGCGGTGGAGGCCCTGGGCGTGCTCCTCCTGCCGCAGATGCTGGGCGCCCGCGACCTGCCGTTCCCGCGCCTGTCGGCCTATGCCTTCTGGGCCTATCTGATCGGCGGCCTGGCGTTCTTCTGCTCGCTGTTCTTCGGCCTCGCCCCCAACGGCGGCTGGTTCATGTATCCCCCGCTCACCAGCACGACCTGGTCGCCGGGCATCAACGCCGACTTCTGGCTCCTGGGCATCGGCTTCATCGAGATTTCCGCCATCGCCGGGGCCGTCGAGATCATCGTCGGCGTCCTGCGCACCCGCGCCCCGGGCATGACCCTGGACAAGCTGCCGATCTTCGCCTGGGCCATGCTGATCTTCGCCGGGATGATCATCATCGCCTTCCCGTCGGTGATCCTCGCCACCCTGCTGCTCGAACTGGAGCGGGCGTTCGGCTGGCCCTTCTTCGACAGCGTGAAGGGGGGCGATCCGCTCCTGTGGCAGCACCTGTTCTGGTTCTTCGGCCACCCCGAGGTCTACATCATCTTCCTGCCGGCGGCGGGGGCCATGTCGACCATCATCCCGGCCATCGCCCGGGCGCCGCTGGTGGGCTATCGGCTGGTGGTCCTGGCCATGTTGGCCACCGGCTTCATCTCCTTCGGCGTCTGGGCCCACCACATGTTCACCGTGGGCATGCCGACCATGTCGGTGAACGTCTTCTCCGCTGCTTCCATGGCCGTCAGCGTGCCGGCGGGGGTGCAGGTGTTCGCCTGGATCGCCACCCTCGCCGCAGGCCGGATGCGGTTCAGCGCGCCCGGGCTCTTCGCCGTGGGCGGCCTCGTCATCTTCGTCATGGGCGGCCTGACCGGGGTGATGGTGGCCATGGTCCCCTTCGACTGGCAGGCCCACGACACCTACTTCGTGGTCGCCCACCTCCACTATGTCCTGATCGGCGGCATGGTCTTCCCGCTGTTCGCCGCCATCTACTACTGGACGCCGCTGATCAGCCGCCGGGCGCTCAGCGAACGCCTGGGCCGTTGGGTGTTCTGGCTGATGTTCGCCGGCATGCACCTGACCTTCCTGCCCATGCACCTCACCGGCCTGATGGGCATGCCGCGCCGGGTCTACACCTACCTGCCGGGCCGCGACTGGGAGGCCACCAACCTCCTCTCCACCGCCGGGGCCTTCCTCTTCGCCGCGGCGGTGCTGCTGTGGGTCATCGACATGGCCCGCAACTTCCGCCCGTTCGGGGCCGGGAATGCGGGCAACGTCCACGACGGCCCGGGCCTGGAGTGGCTGCCCAACGACCTCTATTCGGTGCGTTCCATCCCGGTGGTCCGCAGCCTCTATCCCCTGTGGGACCAGCCCGACCTCGCCCGCGACGTGGAAGCCGGCCGCTACCTGCTGCCGAACAATCCCACCGGCGGGCGCGAGACCCTCGTCACCAGCGTCATGAACGCCGAGCCGCAGTACCTGCTGCGCATGCCCAGGCCCTCGCCCTGGCACGTCTGGGCGGCGGTGTTCACGGCCGCCTTCTTCCTGCTGCTGACCGTCCAGGCCTACGCCGCCGCCGCGGTGTTCGCCCTGCTCGCGGTCTGGACGATCCTGCAGTGGTGCTGGCTCCTGGACCGGCCCATGGAGCGGCCCGAGGTGGACATCGGCGCGGGGATCCGGGTCCCCAGCTACGCCAGCGGCGTGCGCAGCCACGGCTGGTGGGCCATGGCCATCACCCTGATCGTCGGCGGCATGGTCGCCCTTCTGGCGGGGTTCTCCTACGTCTTCCTGTGGAGCAGCCGGCCCGACCTCTGGGGGCCGCCGCCCAAGGATTCCCTGCTCCTGATCCTCGGCCTCCAGGCCGCCGCCGCCCTCCTAGCCGCCGGCGGGGTGAAGACCCTCGCCCGCGGCGGCGCCCGCGCCCCTGCCGCGGCCACTCTCATGCTCGCCGCCGCCGCCCTCCTTGTCGCTGCGGCCTGGGGCCTCGACCTGCGCGGCTGGGCGGCCGGCGGGCTTCAGCCGTCCCAGTCGCCCCAGGGCGCCGCCGTCGCCGCCCTGCTCTCTTGGCAGGGGCTGTTCGTCCTCACCGCCGCGTTCATGGGCCTCTACGCCCTGCTCCGCCTCGCCTGGGGCTATGTGCGCCCGGGCCAGCCGGCCACCTTCGAGGTCATCGGCCTGTTCCTCGCCTACGCCGCCGGCCAGGGCGCCTTCGCCGCCGCCCTGCCGCGGCTGTTCCCGGGGGCCTGAGATGGGCCGGTGGGCCTATGGGCTGGGCGGCCTCTTCGCCTGGGGCCTGCACTTCGTCGGGGTCTACGCCTTCGCCAGCCTCGACGCCCAGACGCCCGCCGACGACCGCCGGCTCTGGCAGCTGGCCGCCGTCCTCCTCAGCCTCGCCTGCGCCGGCGCCTGCGCGGGGCTCGCGGCCCTGGCCCTGCGGCGAATGAAGGCCCGCCGCGAGGCCGCCCCGGCCCTGATGGACCAGTTCGCCGCCCTCGGCGCCGCGGCCGGTCTGGTGGGCGTCGCCTGGCAGGCCCTCGCCGCCCTGATCGTCTAGGCCCGCCGCGGCGCGCAGGACGCTGGTCCGACGCGGGATTTCGTGCGAGAGCCGGGACTGGGTTTCAGGATTTCGATGACGACATGAAGCAGTTTCTGATCACCGCGGCGGGCGTGTTCGCCGGGCTGATGATCTTCCTCGTGGGCGTCCCCTTCGTCCTGATCTCCCTGGCGGTCAGCGCCGCCGGCTCCTCGCCGACGCCCGCCCGGGCGGTGCTCGAGCTGGACCTGCGCGATCCTCTCACCGACCAGGCGCCGCACAGCCCCTTCGCCAGCTTCGGCCGCAACACCACGGCGGTTATGACCGTGATCGAGGGCCTGCGCCGGGCCGAGAAGGACGACCGCATCAAGGGCCTGCTGATCCGCCTGCCCGAGGGCGGCGTCGAGCCCGCCATGGCCGACGAGCTGCGCCAGGCGCTGCTGCGTTTCCGGGCCACGGGCAAGCCGGTGATCGCCCACAGCCAGGGCCTCTACCCCGGCGGCATCACCTCCTCGACCTACATGCTGGGCGCGGCCTCCGGGAACTTCTGGATGCAGCCGGGCGCCTCGCTGCAGGCCACGGGCCTCGCCACCGAGGACATCTTCCTCAAGCGCTTCTTCGACAAGTACGGCGTCAGCCCGCAGTTCGAGCAGCGGCAGGAGTACAAGAACGCCGTCAACGCCTACACCCAGAGCGACTACACCCCCGCCCACCGCGAGGCGACGCTGTCCTGGATGACCTCGGTGTACGAGACGACCCTGGCCGCCGCCGCCGGCGACCGGAAGCTCGACGCCGCCGAGCTGCGCCGCACCCTGGAGGCCGGGCCCTACCTCGCCGAGGACGCCCTGCGCCTGCGCCTGATCGACCGCGTGGGCCAGGTGCGCGAGGCCCGCCAGACCCTGCTCGACAAGGCCGGCGAGGACGCCAAGACCCTCGACTTCCGCGACTACGGCCAGGGCGACGTCAGCCGCCGGGAACGTGCAGGCGACACCGTGGCCGTGATCGAGGCCGAGGGGCCGATCGTCACCGGCCGCGACGCCGGCGCCAGCCCCTTCGCCGCCACCGGCATGATCTATTCCGACAACCTGGCCGACGCGATCCTGCGGGCCGCCCGCACCAAGACGGTGAAGGCCATCGTCCTGCGGGTGAACTCGCCGGGCGGCTCCGACACCGCCTCGGAACAGATCCTCGACGCCATCCGCGAGGCCAAGGCCAAGGGCAAGCCGGTGGTGGTGTCCATGAGCACCTACGCCGCCTCGGGCGGCTACTGGATCGCCTCGGGCGCCTCGGCCATCGTCGCCCAGCCCACGACCCTCACCGGCTCCATCGGCGTGTTCGGCGGCAAGTTCGCCCTCGGCGAGGCCCTCGCCCGGTTCGGCGTCGACGTGCGCGAGACCGAGATCGGCGGCGACTACGCCGGCGCCTTCAGCCTCGGCCGGCCCTTCACCCCGGCCCAGCGGGCCGCCTTCGCCGGCTGGATGGACCGCATCTACGACAACTTCATCACCCGCGTGGCCGACGGCCGCCGCCTGCCGCCGGAGCGCGTCCGCGAGATCGCCAAGGGCCGCGTCTGGACGGGCGTCCAGGCCCGCCAGCTCGGCCTCGTGGACGAGCTGGGCGGCTTCTACCAGGCCGTGGAGAAGGCCAAGGCCCTCGCCGGCCTGAAGGGCGACGTGCCCCTGCGCCGGATGACCCCCACCGAAGGTCCGCTGGAGGCCCTGCAGCGGGCCCTGGGCGTCTCGGCCGTCTCGGCCCGGACCCTGGCCGCCGCCGCCTGGGTGCTGGGCGATCCCCGGGCCGAGGCGATCATCGAGCGGGCCGCCGAGGGCCGCCTCCGCGCCCAGGGCGCCACGGTCCTGGCGCCTTCGCCGCTGCCCTAGGGAGCCGACGCCGTGGCTGCGCTGGATCACCGCCTGGCCTACGAGCTGCTCAACCGCGGAGACGTGGAGGGCGCCCTGCGCTTCACGGCCCAGTTGCTCGCCGCCCCCCTGCCCACCTCGGGAGCCTACGCCGCCCGGGCCCGGGCGCTGAAGGCCGCCGGCCGGGCCCAGGAGGCCCTGGCGGTCAATCGCGAGGCCGTCCGCCGCTATCCGGCCAGCGGCGCCAGCTGGCACAACCTCGCCGCCACCCTGGGCGACCTGGGCCACGGGGCCGAGGCCGCCGAGGCCGCCCGCCGGGCCATCAGCCTCGGCATCGCCGCCCCCGAGACCCGCCTGGTCCTGGCCCGGGCGCTCCAGTCCGAGCAGCGCTACGACGAGGCCGAGGCCGCCTTCGCCGAGGCCCTGCGCCTGCGGCCGGACTATGAGGAGGCCAACACCGAGCTCGCCCAGCTCATCTGGATGCGCACCGGCGACGCCGACCTCGCCCTCGGGCCGCTGCGCCGGGCGGTGGCGCTCAACCCGTCCCACCCGGGCCTGGTCTTCTCCCTGGCCATGGCCCAGCAGTTCACAGACCGCCGCCTCGAGGCCCGGGCCACGGTGGAGCAGGGCCTCGCCCGCCTGCCCCAGGACCGGCGGCTGATGAACTTCGCCATCGAGCTCTACTGCAAGCTGGGCGACGCCCCCGCCGCGGTGCGCCTCGCCGAGTCGGTGCGGGGGGACGATCCGGTGGCCAACGTGATCCGCGCCCAGGCCTGGCTGGCCTCAGGCGACGCCCCCGCCGCCGCGGCCGCCGCCGAGGCGGCCGTGCGCCAGCAGCCGTTCCACCAGTATTCCATCGCCCTCCTCGCCACCGCCTGGCGGATGACGGGCGATCCCCGCTACCACAAGGCCTACGACTACGACCGGCTGGTGGCCACCGACGACATCATCGACCCGGACACCGCCGAGGGCGCGGCCTTTCTGGAGGAGCTGCGGGCGGCCCTGCGGCGGCTGCATCGCTTCACCACCCATCCCTTCGGCCAGTCGGTGCGCCAGGGCAGCCAGGCCCCCCTGCGGCTGGACGGCTCGCACGAGCCGGCCATCGAGCGGCTGCTGGAATTGCTGCGCCAGGCCGTGGCCCGCCGGGTGGACGCCGTCGGCCCCGGCCCCGGCTTCTTCGAGCAGCGCAACACCGGGGCGGCCAACTTCTCGGGCGCCTGGTCGATCCGGCTGATGGGGGCGCAGGGCCATCACACCGACCACATCCACCCCATGGGCTGGATCTCCTCGGCCTTCTACGTCTCGGTCCCCGACGACGTGGCCGACGAGACGGGCAAGCCCGGCTGGATCAAGTTCGGAGAGCCGGGCGTCGCCACGGCGATCCCCCTGGCCGCCGAGCGTTTCGTGCGGCCAAGGCCCGGACGGCTGGTGATGTTCCCGTCCTACATGTGGCACGGCACGGTGCCCTACGAGAGTCCCGCCGAACGGATGACGGTGGCCTTCGACGCCGTCCCCCGGGTCGGCTGACGCCCCAGGACAGACCGCGAACCATCTGACGCCCTCGGCCCCAGGCCGGCGGGCGCGCCGTCGCGCGTCCGTCGCCCGCGCCTCCCACGGCGGCCTTCCGCGCAAAGAAAAAGGGCGGCGACCGAAATCGCCGCCCTCGTCCTTGAGGCTATCGCTAGGACTTAGAAGTCCGCGCGCAGACCCACGAACAGGTACCGGCCCAGAGAGTCGTAGGTCTGGGGATAGGTGTTCCCGTTGCAGGGCCCGGTCGGGCAGTTCGACTGGCTGACCAGCGGCGGCTCGTTGTCGAACACGTTGTTCACGCCGAAGCGGAACGTCATGTTGTCACGGACCGCCCAGGTGCCGGCGATGTCGAAGTAGTTCTTGTCGGTCAGCTTGGCGTCACGTTCCGTCCCGCGGGTCGCACCGCCCAGGTAGGCGTCCGACGTCACGCTCGACACGTAGCGCCAGGTGGTCGACAGCTCCAGGTCCCAAGGCGTGCGCCAGGCGGCGCGCAGCTTGTGACGCCATTCCGGCATCGGGGCCGAGGCCGGAACCGCCGAGCCCGTGCAGACGCCGCCGTAGTAGCCGGCGCAGTTGAACGGAGTGTCGCCCGGCAGGGTGGTGACCAGGTACTTGTCGAGCCACGAACCCTGGAAGTTGAACGACATGCCGCCGAACTGATCCAGGCCGCGGGTCAGGCCGAAGTCGCCGAAGTCGAAGCGGTAGTTGGCTTCGACGTCGATGCCTTCGACTTCCAGGGCGCCGGTGTTGAAGGTGGTGTCGACGATGTAGCCGTTCTGCGACAGCCACAGCGAACCGGTGCCCGGGGCGCGTTGGATGAGATCGCAGAAGAACGCATCGCCGGTCGTGGCGCAGCGCTCGAGCGTCACGTCCTGACCGATCTGACCGATCCGGTCCTTCAGCTTGATGTTGAACCAGTCGACCGACGCCGAGAAGCCCGGGATGAAGGTCGGGGTGAACACGAAGCCCACCGAGTAGGTGTCGGCGGTTTCCGGATCCAGGTTCGGGTTACCACCGGTCTGGCCGTTGTACTGCTCGGCGCCGTTGGCGGCGATGTTGCCGTACTGGGCGGCGGTCACGCCGGTGCGGGCGCACTGCTCGGCGGTCCAGTCCGGGGTGGCCCCGGCGCACGGATCGGTCGAGCCGTTCAGCACCACGTTCAGGGTCGAGAAGAGTTCGACCACGTTCGGGGCGCGGACGGCGCGGTTGTAGCCGGCGCGGATACGGAAGTCGTCGTTGATCGACCAGTCGCCGGCGATCTTGTACGTGTCCGTCGAGAAGCCCAGCGAGTAGTCGGACCAGCGGTAACCGACTTCGGCCGACAGGTTCTTGAAGAACGGCTGGTCGGAGATGAGCGGGATCCGCGCTTCACCGAACAGTTCGTACACGTCGTAGGCGCCGGCCGACGGAAGCGTCGCGCCGCCCTGACCGGCCAGGTCGCCGGTTTGGTAGGCCAGGTCCGTGTTGAAGTCGAGGCGCTCGCGACGGTACTCGGTGCCGATGGCGAAGCCGATGCCTTCCGAAGCCCAGGGCAGCTTCACGTTGTACTGGCCGAGGTCGCCGGTCAGCGAGGCCGACACGACGGTCTGGGCGTATTCACCGTTCGAGAAGCCCGGGGTCTGCAGGTAGTCGATCGACTCCTGCGACGGGCCGTTCGACGAGAAGATGTCGTACGGACGGCAGGCCGGGTCGACGTTCGTGCCGGCGAGCGAGGTGGCCGAACGGCAGGCCGGTTGACCGGTGGCCGGATCGATCACGACGTCGAGGGCGCGGGCCGAGCGGACCAGCGAGAAGTCGTTGAAGTAGATGTTGCTGTACACCACGACGCCGTGCTGGGCGTACACGTCGTACTGGAAGCCGTTGTCCAGCGAACCGCGCATGCCGATCACGCCGCGGTAGTCGGTGTGACGGATGTCCGACACACGGCCGCCGCCTTCGACGTTACGACGCAGCACCGCCACCGAGGCCTGACGGCCGGGGGTGATCGGGTCGGCGTCGTCGTTGATGCCGATGGTGTTCGGGAAGTTCGGGTCGTCCGGCAGCTGGTCGATGGTGGGGGCGCAGAACGCCGTCACCATGTCAGCCGACAGGAACGGGTTGTTTTCGCAGTTGATGTTCATGTTCTGGCCGAAGATGCCCGAGGGGGCGATCTGGGCGGCCGTGTGGTCATCCATGAACATCAGCTGGGTGTAGAGCTCGGCCTTTTCGCTGAACTGGTAGTTCGCGAAGGCGCCCAGCACGTACCGGGTGTCCGGACGCTGATAGTAGTTGTAGGGCGCGAAGTTGAAGGCGTCGCGCGAGCCGACGTAGCTGCGCAGGCCGCGACCACCCGGAGCGTTCGGATCCAGGGTGAAGTCGCCGCCGCCGCCGCCGCCGCCGTTCAGGAAGCGGGCCGGAGCCGTGGTGCCCGAACCCGAGCAGCTGAAGCCCGACGGGTCGGTGGCCGAGTTGGCCAGGGTACAGGCCGAGTAGTCACGGTTGTTCTGGGTGACGGGCTGGACGTTCCGGTAGCCGGCGTAGGCGGTGACGTTGCCCTTGCCGTCCGGCGAGTTGACGCCGACCACGATGTTCAGGTCGGTCGTGCCGCCGTCCCAGACGTCCTTTTCCGGCAGCGCGAAGGCGGCCGGGTTCAGGGCGGTGGAGCCGCGACGGGTCACCAGGTCCTGGATGCGGTCGTTGTTGTTGGTGTGCTGATACCCCGAGTACTGCGCGTCGATCCGCACGCCCTCGAAGTTCTTCTGCATGATGAAGTTCACGACGCCGGCCACGGCGTCGGCGCCGTACACGGCCGAGGCGCCGCCGGTCACGACTTCAACGCGCTCGATCAGCGAGGCGGGGATGAAGTTCAGGTCGGGGGCGGTGTTGGTGGCGCCGGCGGCCGGGGTGCCCGGCTGCAGGCGGCGGCCGTCGATCAGCACCAGGGTGCGGTTGGCGCCGAGGCCGCGCAGGTCGACGGTGGCGGTGCCGGTGGCGCCGTTGGCGTAGCTCGAACCCTGAGCGGCGAACACCTGCGGCAGCTGGTTCACCAGGTCTTCCGAGCGGGTCACGCCGCGCGTCACCACGTCCTGGGCGCCGACGACGGTCACCGGGCTGGCGCTGGTCAGGTTCGGCTGCGGAATACGCGAACCGGTGACCACGACTTCGGCGACTTCATCCTGAGCCATGGCCGGAGTGGCGGACAGGCCGATAAGGGCCGCACCACAGATCATCGAAGACGCCAGAAGGCGTTCTCGCACGGAATTGAATTTCACGGTCTGGATCCTCCAGCGGAACTGCCGAGACGGCAGCCGCTCCCCACAAAAGAGATCGATCCCGGAGGCGGGGTCGCTTCCGGTTACGGTCGAGTTACGTGGCTAAGGGAGAAACGGTCAACGAACATTAGGTTCTGGAAATGTCATGGGCGCCAACCTGTCGCATTATGGTCACAGATCGCCCGCGCATGGTTGCGGCGAGCACGATTGTTGCAGAGGATGACCGCTGATCGGCCCATTCGCGCCAAAACGTCCTCCGGGCTACAAGACGGCAAGATCGCGAGGAATCGCCCTCAGGAGCCGCCCGATGACCCGCCTGCGCCCTGCCCTTCTCACCGTCTCCGTCTGCGCCTTCGCCGCCACGTCCGTGGCCGGCCCGGCGGCGGCCCAACCCAAGGTCGAGGGGCGCGCCGCGCTCCTGCAGCAGCTCGCCGACTGCCGGAAGCTCACCGACGACGCCGCCCGGCTCGGCTGCTATGATTCCGCCACCGCCGCCCTGGAGCAGGCCGAGGCCAAGGGCGACATCGTGGTGGTCGACCGCGAGCAGGCCCGCACCGTCCGCCGCGAGGCTTTCGGCTTCAGCCTGCCCTCGCTGTCGGTGTTCGAGCGCGGCGAGGACAAGGACAAGATCGACAACATCACCGGCAAGATCGCCTCGGCCCGCCAGGACGGCGCCGGCAAGTGGGTGCTGCGTCTGGAGGACGGCGCGGTCTGGCAGCAGATCGACGTGCAGGAGCTGTCGCTCTACCCCAAGGCCGGCCAGTCGGTGACCATCCGCAAGGCCACCCTCGGCAGCTTCCTGGCCAGCGTCGAGGGCCGCCGCGCCTTCCGCGTCCGGCGGGTCGAATAGGCTTCAGCCGCCCGCAAAGAACCGGTTGCGGGCCACCATCATGGTCTTGATCAGCTCGCGCTCGCCCGCCTCCAGGAACGGGTTCCACACGTCGAAGATCAGGATCACGCGCAGCTGGTCCGAATCGTTCCAGGCCTCGTGCTCGATGGTGTCGTCGAACACCCAGGCCTGACCCATCTTCCATTCCCGCGTCTCGTTGCCCACCCGGAACCGCGCCGGGCCGGGCAGGATCAGCGGCAGGTGGGTGAGCAGGCGGGTGTTGGTCGAGCCGGTGTGCGGCGGGATGTGCGTGTGGGCGTCCAGGGCCGAGAACATGGCCGTGGGCGCGAACTCCGGCTGGTCGGCCATGGGCAGGCTCGCCAGCAGCTCCGCCGTCCGCGGGCAGCGGGCGCAGACCGCCTCCTGACGCTCGCCGTCCTTCCAGAGAAACAGCGAGCTCCAGCGGGGCGAGTGGTTCAGCTCCTCCCACTGGTTCACCGGCACGTCGGGCGGGAAGGCGATGTAGGGAGCGAAGTCCTGCATGTTCCCCGCCAGCAGGGCCTGCAGCTCCTCGAGGATCACCGGCGTCGCCGCCTCCAGCTCGGGCAGCCAGGGGAACAGCTCGCGCGGATAATAGGGAATGGCCGGCAGCCGCGGGTAGTGCAGCAGCAGCGGCTCGTTCTGATAGACCTTCTTGCGGCCCGAATAGACGCCGATCGCCTCGTCCACCCGGGCGATGGCCAGTTCCGATCCGGCGCTGTCCACCGGTCCCATCTGCTCGCGCAGGAAGGCCTCCATGGCCGCCTGGGTGCGGGCCACCACCTCTCGGGCGCGCTCCACGGGCGCCTTCAGCGCCGGCGGCAGCTGGTCGTCGGGCGGGGCGAGCTTCAGGGCGTTCTGATAGACCCGGGCGGCGATCCGCTCGCCCGAGACCTTCTCCACCAGGGCCCCCTTCGAGAGCAGGGCCAGGAAGTTGTACGGATCGAGCGCCAGGGCCTCGTCCAGGGCGGCGATGGCGGCCGGGAAAGCGCCCGACATCCGCAGCGCCAGGGCCCGCTGCATCTTGATCTGCGGATCGTGCGGCTGGGCGGCCTCGGCCCGGCCGATGGCGGCCAGGGCGGCGGCCACGTCCCCGCGCCGCAGGGCGTCGGCCGCGTCGGCGAGAAGCTGCTCGGGCGAGGGAATGGGGCCGGCGTTCATCACCTGTCCTTCAGGTCTTGGGGCGTCGCGCAGGCCATCGCCGCAGTGATCACCGGGACATGCGCGGGGATCGTGGCCGGTCGGCGGCCGATCAAGCGAACCATGGTCACCTTGCGGGCGGGACGTTGCGAAACTTCCACCCGCCCCCGATGATGTCAACGAAGGGTCCCCTGCCAGAACCGAGAGTTCCGATGTCCGACTTCCGACGCGTCACCGACGACTTCACCACGTCCCCGCAGATCAGCGTGACCGACGTGCAGGAGGCCGCCCGCCAGGGCTTCCGGACCATCATCAACAACCGCCCCGACGGCGAGTCGCCGGACCAGCCCTCCAGCCAGGAGATCGAGGCCGCCGCCCGGGCCGCGGGGCTCGCCTACCACCACATCCCCGTCGTC
The DNA here is from genome assembly GCF_059568645.1 of Phenylobacterium composti DSM 19425. Classification (NCBI taxonomy): domain Bacteria; kingdom Pseudomonadati; phylum Pseudomonadota; class Alphaproteobacteria; order Caulobacterales; family Caulobacteraceae; genus Phenylobacterium; species Phenylobacterium composti. The sequence continues at coordinate 430,304 of NZ_JCANTT010000013.1, forward strand.
GGCGGCCCGACGCCCGACCAGGTGGCGCAGATGCAGGCCGTGCTCGCCGAGGCCGAGGCGCCGGTCCTGGCCTTCTGCCGCTCGGGCACCCGCTCCATCGTCACCTGGTCCCTCAGCCAGGCCCTCTCCGGGGCGCGGCCGCGGGACGAGCTGGTGCAACTGGGCCGGGCCGCCGGCTACGACCTTTCCGGCGTGCTGGGCGGATGATCCCCTACGTCCGCGAGATCGACGTCGAGTACGGCCGCTGCGATCAGGTTTCGCCCCTGATCCGGCGGGTGATCGCCAACAACCCGAGCCCGTTCACCTACGTCGGCACCGGCACCTACATCGTCGGCCGTGGCGAGGTGGCGGTGATCGACCCCGGCCCCGACGATCCGGCGCACCTAGCGGCGATCCTGGCGGCCATCGCCGGCGAGCGGGTGACCCAGATCCTCATCACCCACCACCACTCCGACCACTCGCCCCTGGCCCGGCCGCTGCAGGCGGCGACCGGGGCGCCCATCGTAGGCTGCCCGGCCCCCACGGCCGACGCCGAGGACGAGGGCGAGGTGAAGATGGAGGCCGGTCACGACGCCGCCTTCCGGCCCGACGTCAACGTCTGCGGCGGCGGGACGATCTCGGGCCCCGGCTGGACCTTCGAGGCGATCCCGACCCCGGGCCACACCTCGAACCACATCTGCTACGCCCTGAAGGAGGAGAACTGCCTGTTCTCCGGCGACCACATCATGGGCTGGTCGACCACGGTGATCACGCCCCCGGACGGGGACATGACCGCCTATCTGAAGAGCCTCGACCTGATCCAGGCCCGGGGCTTCTCCACCCTCTGGCCGACCCACGGCCCGCCGATCCGCGACGTGGCGCCCTTCATCGACGCCTACCGGGCGCACCGGCAGGAGCGGATCGACCAGATCCTGCGCGCCCTGGAGGCCGGCCCCGGCACCGTGGCCGAGCTGACCCCCAGGCTCTACGCCGATGTGGATCCGCGCCTGTGGCCGGCGGCCTCACGCTCCATGCTGGCGGCGATCATCCACCTGGAGCGCGAGGGCAAGGTGACGGCGGGCGAGGACGGAGCCTACCGCCTCGCCTAAGCCTGGACCGGCTGCTGGGCGGTGGGCAGGACGTAGTCCTTCATCCGCTCGCGGATCAGCTTCTTGTCGATCTTGCCGGTGGCGCCGAGCGGGATCTCGTCCACGAACACCACGTCGTCGGGCATCCACCACTTGGCGATCTTGCCGTCTAGGAAGGACAGGAACTCGGCCTTCTCGGCCGTTTCGCCCTCCTTCAGCTTCACCAGCAGCACCGGCCGCTCGTCCCACTTGGGGTGGGCCGCGCCGATCACCGCGCAGAGGGCGGCCTTCGGATGGCCGACGGCCAGGTTCTCGATCTCGATGGAGCTGATCCACTCGCCGCCCGACTTGATCACGTCCTTGGCGCGGTCGGTGATCTGCATGAAGCCATGCTCGTCGATGGTGGCCACGTCGCCGGTGTCGAAGTAGCCCTCCTCGTCGAGGATGTCGCCGCCCTCGCCCTTGAAGTAGCGGCCCACCACGAACGGCCCGGACACCTTCAGGCGGCCGAAGGTGGTCCCGTCCTGCGGCAGGCGCCGGCCCTCGTCGTCGGTGAGCTTCATCTGGATGCCCAGCGGGGCGCGGCCCTGCTTCAGCTTGAAGCGCAGCTGCTCTTCATCGCTCATCTGGGCGATCTTGGCGTTGGGCGTGGCCTGGGTGCCGAGCGGGGAGGTCTCGGTCATGCCCCAGGCGTGGGTCACGTCCACCCCGAACTCGTCGCGGAAGCCGCGGACGATGGCCTCGGGCACCGCCGAGCCGCCGATCACCACCCGCTTCAGGGTGGTCAGCGAGCCCTTGGTCTCCCGCAGGTGGGTGAGCAGCATCTGCCAGACGGTGGGCACCGCCGCCGAGAAGGTCACGCCCTCGGTCTCTAGCAGCTCATGCACCGAGGCGCCGTCCAGCTTCTGGCCCGGCATCACCAGCTTCGAGCCCACCGCCGGCGCCGAAAAGGCGATGCCCCAGGCGTTGGCGTGGAACATCGGCACCACGGGCAGCACCACGTCCTTGGCGGTGATGCCCAGCACGTCCGCCCCCAGGGTCACCAGGGTGTGCAGGAAGTTGGAGCGGTGCGAATAGAGCACGCCTTTCGGATTGCCCGTGGTCCCCGAGGTGTAGCAGAGGCCGGCCGCGGTGTTCTCGTCGAAGCCGCCCCACACGCAGTCGGGCGAGTGCTGCTCCACCAGTTCCTCGAAGCAGAGCGCGCCCGGCAGGTCGACGCCCTTCATCCCCTCGCGGTCGGTCATGACCACGATGTGCTCCACCGTCGGCAGGTTCGCCCGCTGCTGGGCCAGCACCGGCACGAAGGTCAGGTCGGTGAAGATGATCTTATCTTCGGCGTGATTGATGATGTAGCAGAGCTGCTCGACGAACAGCCGCGGGTTCAGGGTGTGGCAGATGGCCCCGATCCCCATGATCCCGTACCAGGCCTCGAGGTGGCGGGCGGTGTTCCAGGCCAGGGTCGCCACCCGGTCGCCCCGCTGCACCCCGAGGGCCTTCAGGGCGTTGGACAGCCGCTTGGCCCGCTCGTGGGCCTGGGCGTAGGTGGTCCGCACGATGGGGCCTTCCACCGAGCGGCTGACGATCTCGCGGTCGCCATGCCAGTCCCGGGCATGATCGAGGATCTTGTCGACCGTCAGCGGCCAATCCTGCATGAGGCCCAGCATCTGTGCGCTTCTCCCAACTGAACGCTTGTTAGTTGGGTTTACGCTTAGTGACGCGCCGTCATTTAGGCAACGGCGTGCGGCGAAATCACGCCGCCCGGGTCTCAGCCCATGCCCGGGCCGCGGCCTCGGGCGAGACCGAGGTGTCGAGCCGCCGCCAGGGGATGGCCGGGTCGAGCGCCTCGAACTGTCCGCGCAGGACCTCCACCGTGGCGTCGGAGGCGTCGCCCTTGCGGGCCGCGACCCGGCTTTCCAGCACCGCCAGGGGCGCCTCCAGCCAGACGCCCTCGAAGTCGACGCCCGCCTCCGCCGCCAGGGCCTCGGCCCGGGCCCGCATGGCGGGGTTGGTGAAGGTGGCGTCCAGCACCACCGCCCGCCCGGCCGCCAGCAGGGCGCGGGCGTCGGCGAACAGGGTCTCGTAGGTCCGCGCGTGCAGCTCGGGCGTATAGGCCGCCCGGGAGACGGCCTGGGTCGGGGGCACCCCCAGCAGGCGCTTGCGCACCTCGTCGGTGCGCAGGACCACCGCCCCGGGCGCGGCCCCCAGCGCCGGCGCCGCGGCGCGGGCGAAGGTGGACTTGCCCGAGCCTGAGAGGCCGCCCACCGCCAGCAGGGCCGGCGGGGTCGGGGCGAGGTGGCGGATGGCCGCCTCCACATAGGCCCGGGCGATCTCGTCGCGGCCGCTGTGGGCCTCCACATGGGCGCGGACGGCGGCGCGCACCGCCAGCATCAGGGGCAGGGTCGCCAGACCCTCCCAGATCCCTTCGCCAAAGGTCCGGGCGGCCTCGTCCACATAGGCTGACAGCACCCGCACCGCCGCGTCCCGCCGGTCGCGGAAGTCCAGGTCCATGAGCAGGAAGCCGAGGTCGTAGAGGACGTCCAGGTCCGACAGCAGGTCGTTGAAGTCGATGCAGTCGAACAGGATCGGCCGGCCGCCCTCCATCAGGATGTTGCCCAGGTGCAGGTCCCCGTGGCAGCGGCGGGCGAAGCCCGAGGCGGCGCGGCGCGCCAGCAGCGGCGTCTGCCGCTCCAGCTCGGCCTCGGTAAGGGCGATCATCCGCTCGACCCGCTCCGGATCGAGCCCCGGGCAGGTCTCCCGCAGCAGTTGGGCGTTGGAGCCGACGGTGAAGGCGATGGGCGCCAGGCCGCCCTCGGGCCGCAGAGGGGCGGCGGCGTGGAAGCCGGCGATGGCTCGCCCCAGGGCCTCGGCCAGCTCCCCGTCCACTGTCTCGGGTTGGGCCGAAAGCACCCCGCCCTCGTCGAAGCGGCGCATCTCCAGCACATGTTCCACCACCTCGCCCCGGCCCTCGATCGCCAGGCTGCCGTCGGCCTCGCGGGTGATGGCGCGCACGGCGCGGTAGACGTCGGGGGCGGACGCCCGGTTGAACTCCAGCTCGCGCCCCAGGGCCCACCGCCGGAGCTCGGCGGTGGAGAAGTTGGCGTAGCCCAGATCCACGCGCCGCTTGATCTTCCAGGCGGTGTCGCCCGCCAGGAACACATGGGCGCAGGCGGTGTCGATCCGCCGCTCCGTGCGGGCCTCCAGGAAGGCGATCACCTCGGCCTCGCTGACGCCCACGGCCAGGGCTTCGCTCAAGGGAACAGCCTGTGCGTGGCCCAGCCCTCGCCCGAGCGGGTGAAGACCAGCCGCTCGTGCAGGCGGAACGGCCGGTCCCGCCAGAACTCGATGCGCTCGGGCGTCACGCGGAAGCCCGACCAGTGCGGAGGGCGCGGCACCTTGCCCAGGCCGAAGCGCAGACCCACCTCGGCGATCCGCTTCTCCAGGGCCATGCGGTCGGGCAGCGGCCGCGACTGCTCCGAGGCCCAGGCCCCGATCTGCGCCGGGCGCGCCCGGGTGGCGAAATAGGCGTCGGCCTCCTCGGGCGTCACCGGGCTCACCGTCCCACGCACCCGCACCTGCCGGCGCAGGGACTTCCAGTGGAACAGCAGCGCCGCCTTGGGCTGGGCGGCCAGTTGCCGGCCCTTGGCGCTCTCCAGGTTGGTGTAGAAGACGAAGCCCCGCTCATCGACGTCCTTGAGCAACACCATCCGCACGTCCGGCATGCCGGTCTCGTCCACCGTGGCCACGGCCATGGCGTTGGCGTCGTTGGGCTCCTTGGCCACCGCGTCCTTCAGCCAGGCGCGGAACAGCTCGTAAGGGTCGGTCTCGGCCAGCAGCGGCGGCGGCTCGGCGGCGGCCACCTGGCGGACATAGTCGTCCTCGGACGGAGACGGCGGGATCAGGCTCTTGTCGGTCACGGGCCCGCATATACGCCCCCGTGGCGCGGGCGGCGAGATTTAACCCCGCCTTTAACCCTGTCCGGCAAGGCTGTCGGAACCATGGCCCGGCCCCGTTCCGAGATGACGCTGAAGATGGCGCGCGAGGTGCTGGGCGTCAGTTCGCTCTCCACCCCGTCGGAAATCCGCGCCGCCTTCCGCGAGGCCGCCAAGCGCGCCCACCCCGACGCCGGCGGCAGCGACGGGGCCTTCCGCCAGGTGGTCGAGGCCTATCGACGCCTGCGCAACCCGCTCGTGGACGACGGCCTGGCTCCGCCGCCCGCGCATCGGCCGCCGCCGACGCCCGCGGCCCAGCTCGTCATCCCGCCGCAGACCGCCCTCCTGGGCGGGACCGTCGAACATCGCACGGCCGATGGGCGCACCCTGCGCATCACCCTGCCCGCCGGTCTGCGCACCGGCGACAAGGTCCGGGCCGGCGGGACGCAGCTCGAGGTCTATGTCCGGGCCGAGGACGGGGTCCTGGTCCGCGGCCACGACCTCTGGATGACCGCACACGTCAGCCCCGCCACGCTCCGGAAGGGCGGCCGGGTCAGCCTCGATACGCCCCTGGGCAAGCGCATCGTCTGGATCACCCGCAAGGCCGGCGAGCGCGGCCTCGTGCGGCTCGAGGGCCAGGGTCTCCCGGCCCGGGGCCGCCATCCCCGCGGCCATCTCTTCATCCGCCTCGCCCAGACCTCGGGCGCCGCCGACAGCGCCGCCCTCTCCCTGCTCCGCCGTTTCGCCGCCGCCTGGGCGGCTTGAGCGGCGGCGTTTGGTGAACCGGCGGGCCTTGGGCTAGAGACGCCGCGACATGTCGCACAACACCTTCGGCCACCTCTTCCGCGTGACCACCTGGGGCGAAAGCCACGGCCCGGCCCTGGGCTGCGTGGTGGACGGCTGCCCGCCCGGCGTGCCGCTCACCGAGGCCGACATCCAGCCGTGGCTGGACCGCCGCCGCCCCGGCCAGGGCAAGTTCGTCACCCAGCGCCAGGAGCCCGACGCCGTCCGCATCCTCTCGGGCGTGTTCCAGGACGAGCGCACCGACGGCCAGGTCACCACCGGCGCGCCGATCTCCCTGCTGATCGAGAACACCGACCAGCGCTCCAAGGACTATTCCGAGATCGCCCAGGCCTTTCGACCGGGCCATGCCGACTATGCCTATTTCGCCAAGTACGGGGTGCGCGACTACCGCGGCGGCGGCCGGGCCTCGGCCCGGGAGACGGCCGCCCGGGTGGCGGCCGGGGCCATCGCCCGCAAGCTGCTGCCGGGGGTGACCATCCGTGGCGCCGTGGTGCAGATCGGCCCCCACGCCGTCGATCCTGAGCGGATCGACTTTGGCGTCACCGGCGAGAACCCCTTCTGGGCCCCCGATCCCGAGATCGTGCCGGTCTGGGAAGAGCACCTGGAAAAGGTCCGCAAGTCCGGCTCCTCCACCGGCGCGGTGGTGGCCGTGGAGGCCCTGGGCGTGCCCGCCGGCTGGGGCGCCCCCCTCTATGGCAAGCTCGACGCCGAACTGGCCGCGGCCCTGATGTCCATCAACGCCGCCAAGGGCGTGGAGATCGGCGCAGGCTTTGCGTCCGCCGCCCTCTCGGGCGAGGAGAACGCCGACGAGATGCGGATGGGCGCCGACGGCCCCGTCTTCCTGTCCAACAAGGCCGGCGGGGTGCTGGGGGGCATCTCCACGGGCCAGCCGGTGACCGCGCGGGTGGCCTTCAAGCCCACCTCCTCGATCCTCACCCCGCGCCGCAGCGTGGACGAGGCCGGGCGCGAGATCGACCTGCGCACCAGGGGCCGCCACGACCCCTGCGTGGGCATCCGCGCCGTGCCGGTGGTGGAGGCCATGGTCGCCTGCGTCCTCGCCGACGCCTGGCTGCGGCACCGGGCCCAGACCGGCGGCGGCGCCCACGTCCCCGGCGCCTGAGGCCGCCCGGCGGGCCAAGCCTCGCCATTGACCGGGATCGGCGGCATACCTATTGAGCGCGCGCCGTCGTCGCCACGGGAGGCAGGCGTCGGCTGCGGAGGGGACGTTCGGTCAGCCGTTGCGGTACGACCTGCTCAGGATTCTGCTCGTCGACGACAACCACCACATGCGGGTGCTGTTGGCCGAGATCCTGCGCGCCATCGGCGTCACCCAGATCTACGAGGCGAACGACGGGGCCGAAGGGCTCCAGATGATGCGCAACCATCCCATCGACATCGTCATGACCGACCTGTCGATGCAGCCCCTGGACGGCATCGACTTCGTCCGCCTGCTGCGCAATTCGCCCGACAGTCCCAACCAGCTCTGCCCGGTGATCATGATCACCGGCCACTCCACCTTCGCCCGGGTCAATGAGGCCCGCGACGCCGGGGTGAACGAGTTCCTGGCCAAGCCGCTCACCGCCCGGGGGGTGGTGGAGCGCATCCATCAGGTGGTGGAGAACCCGCGGCCCTTCGTGCGCACCGCCGACTATTTCGGCCCCGACCGGCGCCGCCGGAACGAGCCCGAATACGCCGGACCCTGGCGCCGCGCCACCGACCCCGGCGTCGCGGCCCGGAAGTAAGTTCTGAAGTCAGCCGGCCCGGTCAGCCCTCCAGGCGGCCGGGTCAGGCCACCTGCATGGCGCAGCTCTCGCCGATGGTCGGGCGCGAGACCACCACCCGCGACAGGCCGGGGAACGGGCCCTTCAGCCGCTCTGCGAAATACATGCAAAGGTGCTCCAGGGTCGGGCGCTCCAGCCCCGGCTTCTCGTTGAGCAGGCAGTGGTCCAGCTCGGCCGCCACCGCCTTCAGCGCCCCGTCGAGGTCGGCGAGGTCCGCCACCCAGCCGACCGGCTCCTGGGCGTTCCCGCGCACCGTGGCCTCCACCTTGAAGGAGTGGCCGTGGAGGCGCGAATAGGGCCGGTGCTGCGGCCCGTCCTCCAGGTAGTGCGCCGCATCGAAGGTCGCGGCCTTGGTGATCTCGAAGACTGGCTGGCTCATCAAACAATCAAGGTGCGGCCGCCCGGCGACAGGCCTAGGCGATGCCGAGGTATTTGTGGGTTTGCACGCTTAAACGCCAGCGAGGGTGCGCGAGGCAATAGGCGATGGCCGCCTGCGTATTCTGGACGCGGTCCGGCCCGTCCATGGGCTGCAGCAGGAAACGCTCGAAATCGAGGTGCTCGAACCGCTCGGGCGGCGCCTTCTCCTGCGGGAACACCAGCTTCAGCTCCTGGCCGGAGGTCTGCACCACCTGGGCGTCGGCCTTCGGGCTCACGCAGATCCAGTCGATGCCCTCCGGAACCGGCAGGGTGCCGTTGGTCTCCAGGGCGATGGAGAATCCCCGGCCGTGCAGCGCCGCGATCAGGGGCGGGTCCACCTGCAGCAGCGGCTCGCCTCCGGTCAGCACCACCAGGCGGTGGTCCGGCCCGCCGACCCAGGCGGCCTCCACCGCGGCGGCCAGGGCCTCGGCGTCGGCGAAGCGCCCGCCCCCCGGCCCGTCCATGCCCACGAAGTCGGTGTCGCAGAAGGTGCAGACCGCCTTCTCCCGGTCCTCCTCCCGGCCGCTCCACAGGTTGCAGCCGGCGAAGCGGCAGAACACCGCCGGCCGGCCGGCTTGGCCGCCCTCGCCCTGCAGGGTGAGGAAGATCTCCTTGACGGCGTAGCTCATGCGGCGAGCGCCGGCCGGCCTCCCGCCGCCCATTCCTCGAAGCCCCGGGCCCGCAGCTCGCAGGCCGGGCAGGTCCCGCAGCCATGGCCCCAGGGATGCAGCACCCCGCGCTGCCCGGCGTAGCAGGTGTGGCTGGCCTCCACGACCAGGGTCACCAGGGCCTCGCCGCCCAGCTGCTTGGCCAGCGCCCAGGTCTCGGCCTTGGTGAGATGCATCAGGGGCGTCTCGATGCGGAAGTCCTGCGCCATGCCCAGGTTCAGCGCCGCCTGCATGGCGTCGATCGCCTCCCGGCGGCAGTCGGGGTAGCCCGAATAGTCGGTCTCGCACATGCCGCCCACCAGCACCGGGACGCCCCGCCGGTCGGCCAGGGCGGCGGCGTAGGTCAGGAACACCAGGTTGCGGCCGGGCACATATGTGTTGGGCAGCCCTTTCTCGGTGATCTCGAACGCCCGGGCCTCGGTCATGGCCGTGCCGCCGATGGCGCCGAAGCCGCGCATCTCCAGCATGTGGTCCTCGCCGAGCCGCGCCGCCCACTCGGGGAAGGCCTCGGCCATCCGGGCGCGCACCTCCTGCCGGGCCTCAAGCTCCACGGCGTGCCGCTGGCCATAGTCGAAGCCCACCGTCTCCACCCGCGCGTAGCGGGACAGCGCCCAGGCCAGGCAGACGGTGGAATCCTGGCCGCCGGAGAACAGGACAAGGGCCGCGCCACGGCCCGCGGAAGGGTCGGTCATCGGCCCCATATGGGCCGGAACGCCCTCGAGGGGAAGCGACGTAGGGGAAAGTTGGTTGGCGCCGGCGCCACACTGTTGGGCGAACGCGCATATTTGAACACGAGGCGCCCGCTAGCCTTCGTTGACACGGGCGTCATCGAGAGCCAGCCTCATGGTCAAGTTGCCGGGGGGCACGCCGCACTCCCCGCAACGCATTTCTGCGGCGATCAGGCGAGAAGGGCCGAAAAGAGCCCGCGCCTCTGGGAGGAAAACTGATGAAAAGTGCAAGCCTTCGCGGCGTGCTGGCTGCTGGCGTGTCGTTCGGCGTGATGTGCGCCTTTGCGGGAACGGCCTCGGCCCAGACCGCCGGCGCCAACGTCATCGAGGAACTGGTCGTCACCGCGCAGAAGCGCGCCGAAGCGCTTCAGGACGTGCCCATCGCCGTCTCCGCCTTCGACCAGAACGCCCTTGAGAAGTCCAAGATCGACGGCGGCCCGAACCTGGTGCTGGCCGTGCCGAACGTGAACTTCTCCAAGGGGAACTTCACCGGCTACAACTTCCAGATCCGCGGCATCGGCTCCAAGCTGGTCTCCGCCTCGGGCGACGCCGGCACGGGCATCCACCTGAACAACGCCCCGCTGATCGCCAACAACCTGTTCGAGACCGAATTCTACGACATGGAGCGCGTCGAAGTGCTCCGCGGTCCGCAGGGCACCCTCTACGGGCGCAACGCCACGGGCGGCGTGGTCAACCTCATCACCGCCAAGCCGGTGGACACCTTCCAGGCCAACGCCCGGGCCGAGTACGGCAACTACGACTCGATCAAGCTGCGGGGCATGGTGAACATGCCGCTCGGCGACACGTTCGCGGTCCGCCTGGCCGGCAACTATCTGAAGCGCGACGGCTACGGCACCAACCTGGCCACCGGCAACGACGCCGACGACCGCGATCTGTGGGGCGCCCGGGCGACCATCTCCTTCAACCCCTCCGACCGCTTCCGCGCCTGGCTGCTCTACGATCACTTCGAAGAGCACGACAACCGCTCGCGGATCGGCAAGCAGTTCTGCACCAAGGACCCGGGCCCGGACAACATCGGCGGCCTCGCCTATTCGGCGATCCCGGCGGTGGCCGACATTCAGCGCGGCTTCTTCGTCCAGGGCTGTCTGCCGACCTCGCTGTACGACCCCAGCGCCCTCGGCACGGTGAACTCCCAGGGCACCCTGGGCGGTCTGTTCGCCGCCCTCGGCGGCTTCCAGACCGGCGACGCCTACGCCGGCAAGATGCAGACCAAGGACGTCCGGGACATCGAGTCGCTGTTCGACCCGATCTACAAGTCCAAGACCGACATCTACGAGTTCAACGCCGAGTTCGACCTCACCGACAACCTGACGGTGAACTGGCTCAGCGCCTTCACCTTCTACAAGCTCTACACGCGCCAGGACTACAACCGGTACCTGCCGTCGAGCCTCTTCAACACCACGCCCAATCCGGTGAACGCCTTCGCCTCCGCCCCCATCCCGGGCGGCTACGCGGCGGTCTACAACCTGCTGTTCCCGGGCGGCGTCATCAACGACCCGCAGAACGGGGCGCAGAACCGCTTCACCACCAGCGACATCTCCTCGGCCAACGCCGAGCAGTGGAGCCACGAGCTGCGGCTGCAGTCCGACTTTGACGGGCCGTTCAACTACAACATTGGCGGGATGCTCACGAAGTTCGAGACCGAGACCGACTACTTCGTGATGTTCAACACCGGCACCGGCTACATCCAGATCAACAACCTGCTGTCGGCCGGCGACGCCAACTGCGTGGGCGCCGCCCCCTGCATCAGCGTCGACCCCAGCGCCGACCCGACCCGCCAGGGCCACAACTACTACGACAACTACACGCCGTACTCCCTGAAGTCCTACGCCGCCTTCGGCGAGCTCTACTGGGAGATGACCGACACCTTCAAATGGACGCTCGGCCTCCGCTACACGGTGGACGACAAGAAGGTGCAGGCCAATTCGGTGGCCCTGAACACGCCCGGCGTCGGCCCGATCCCGATCGGCACCCAGAAGGTCAAGTTCAAGGAGACCACGGGCCGCTTCGGCTTCGACTGGAAGCCCGAGCTGGACTTCACCAACGACACCCTGGTCTACGCCTTCTACTCGCGGGGTTATAAGGCCGGCGGCGTGAACCCGCCGTTCAGCCCGGGCGTCGGCGTGGTGCCGGTGTCGCCGATCTTCCAGCCGGAGTTCATCAACTCCTACGAAATCGGCACCAAGAACACCCTGGCCAACGGCACCCTGCAGCTGAACCTCACCGGGTTCTACTACGACTACAAGGACTATCAGGTCTCGAAGATCGTCAACCGGACCTCGGTCAACGAGAACATCGACGCCGAGGTCAAGGGGCTCGAGTTCGAGTCCATCTGGCAGCCCCTGGACGGCCTGCGGTTCAACGCCGCCATCGGCTGGCTCGACACCAAGATCAAGGGTGGCGACTCCATCGACACCTTCAACCGGACGCAGAGCGATCCGCGTCTGACCCTGATCAAGTCGAGCGCGGCGGCCAACTGCGTGGTCTCCACCGCCGACGCCCAGACGGCGCTGGCCATCTCCAACGGCCAGGTGCCGGGCTTCACGCCCAACCCGTTCAACCTGCTCGGGGTCTGCACCCTGGTCAGCGAGGCCGGGGCCGGCTCGAACATCGCCGGCACGGGCGCCATCGCGGCGGGCACCAACGCCTTCGGCGGCCTGGTCTCGGAAGGCGTTCCGGTCAGCCTGGACGGCAACAAGCTGCCGAACTCGCCGGAATGGACCATCTCGCTGGGGGCCCAGTACACCTGGAACCTGGGCGACTGGGAGGCCACCCTGCGGGGCGACTACTACAAGCAGACCAAGACGTTCGCCCGAATCTACAATTCGGACGCCGATCGCATCCGGTCGTGGGACAACGTCAACCTGACCCTGACGGTAAGCAATCCGGACCTGGGCGTCGAACTGGGCGCCTTCGTCAAGAACGCCACCGACGAGGAGGCGATCACCGACTTCTACCTCACCGACGACAGCTCGGGCATGTTCCGCAACGTGTTCTACACCGAGCCGCGCACCTACGGGATCTGGATCTCCAAGTCGTTCTAAGACCGAAGTTCCATCCCAGAAGCCTTCGGGGGCGGCGGAGCAATCCGCCGCCCTTTCTTCATGCCCGCCGCAGGGTCCGCCCAGCCCGCCTCAGGGTGCTCGCCAAGGCCGCGCCGGCTCCACCAATCCCCGCCCGTTTTGAGTCGAAGGTACGGCGACTGGCCGTGCGCCGCCTCCACCGGCCCTTTGGCACAAGGGATTCGAAAACCATTGTTCACTTTTGTGCATCCGATTTGAAAGTGCGGTACTTCCGCAACAGGCCCGCAAAACCGTCGCTGAATCGTCTTAAGTTATCGACGTACAGTTGACGTCTCGGGGCTCCGCGCCAGAGGGTCCGCCACAGGCGCCTCCCCGCGCCTCACCAACCAACAAACCAATGAGGCCGCGGCCCGTAACCGCGCGCCCAGGGAGGACATTGATGTCGCAAACCGCTCACGCGCGGAGTCTGCTCGCTGCGAGCGCTTCGGCCCTGGCCCTCGTCGCCGTCGCCGCCCCGGCCATGGCGCAGGACGCCGCCTCGCAAGGCGCCCTCCTCGACGAACTGGTCATCACCGCCGAAAAGCGCGAGCAGTCCCTCCAGGACGTGCCGGTGGCGGTGTCGGCCTTCACCTCCGAGAAGCGCGATATCGCCGGCATCACCGGCATCCAGGACTTCGTGAACTTCACGCCCGGCATGAACTATTCGGGCACCGACCGGGTCAGCCTGCGCGGCGCCGGCCGCAACACCTACTACATCGGCAACGACCCGGGCGTGGCCTCCTACTCGGACGGCTTCTACTCGGCCTCCTCGTCCGAGCTGTTCAAGACCCCGCTGTTCGTGGAGCGCACCGAGATCCTGCGCGGCCCGCAGGGCACCCTCTACGGCCGGAACGCCATCGGCGGCGCGGTCAACCAGATCTCCAAGCGCCCGAGCCACGAGTACAGCGGCGAGATCCGCGGCCTGGTGGGCAACTACGACCGCTACCGGATCGAGGGCGCGGTCTCCCTGCCCGTGGCCGACAACCTGCGCTTCAAGATCGGCGCGAGCCACGACGACCAGGGCAAGGGCTTCATCAAGAACATCGGCCCGGCCAACGACGGCGCCTTCATCAAGCGCAGCTACTACGAGGCGCAGATGGAGTTCGAGCCCACCGACCGGCTCGACATCTTCGTCCGCTACAACCGCTCGGTCTGGGACGACACCATGGGCGTGGGCGACCGCCTCGCCAACCTGACCACGCCCTACGACACCACCCGCGTCTTCGGCCCCATCGGCCAGCTGCAGGTGAACCCGCAGTTCGGCTACACCAAGCCGAACCCGGGCGTCGCCGACCCGTACGTGATGGACACCAACACGGACGGCTACGGCCAGCTGCGCGGCAACCACGTGGCCATGACCACGATCACCTACGACCTGGGCTTCGCCGACCTGAAGTATATCGGCGGCTTCCAGAAGTATAATTACCAGACGGGTGGCGACTACGATAACACCAGCCGCACCGACCCCATCCTCGGTGTGCTGGCGGTCCCGTATTTCCCGACCCAGACCACCGATTTCGACGAGCACAAGTGGTACTATTCCAACGAGGTCAACCTGACCTCGAATGGCGACGGGCCCTTCCGCTGGATCCTCGGCGTCTATCAGTACCATGAGAAGTACCGTCAGCGGATCCAGCTGGCGAACCCCAACCAGGTCCAGCTCGCCACGCCGTTCACCCTGGCGGGCGACCTCGCCGCGCCGAACCCCGAGCGCAACTTCGTCGACAGCCAGTCGGCCCTGAAGTCCAAGGCCTGGGCCGTGTTCGGCCAGGGCGCCTACGAGTTCAACGACGAGTTCGCCCTCACCGTCGGCCTGCGCTACACCAAGGACAAGAAGTCAGGCGATGAGTACCAGCGCCTGATCCTGCAATCGCCCTCCGTCATGAACGGCGCGATCGCGGTGGACGTCTCCAGCGACATGGACCCGAACGCCCCCGGCGTTCAGAACTACCGCAGCCTGTCCGACAGCTGGGATGCGGTCACGGGCGTCCTCAACCTCGACTGGACCCCCGACGCCGACACCCTGGTCTACGGCAAGTACAGCCGCGGCTATAAGTCGGGCGGCTTCCTGCTCGGCACCCTGGCGCCCGATCCGGAGGCCGACGAGGAGAAGGTCGACGCCTTCGAAGTGGGCCTGAAGAAGACCTTCGCCGGCCGCTTCCAGCTGAACGCGGCGGCCTTCTACAACGACTACGAAGGCCTGCAGCTCAACCTGTCGCAGCTGAACGCCGCCGGCACCTCGGCCTCGAACAACTTCGTCAACGTCGACGCCGAGGCCTACGGCCTTGAGCTCGAAGCCATCTGGCGGCCGATCGAGAACCTCGACCTGTCGGCCAGCTACGGCTACCTGCACACCGAGATCACCGACGGCTGCTGCTTCTACGACCCGGCCGACCCGGGCGCCCTCGACCCGCGGGCGACCCCGGCCGGCGGCTCGGCCAACTCCAACGGCGCCCCGCTGGTGTTCCAGACCCTCAAGGGCTCGCGGATCTACCAGTCGCCGAAGCACAAGTTCGCCGGCAACGCGAACTACACCTTCAACTTCGACGCGGGCGACCTGATCCTGTCGGCCACCTACACCTGGACCGACAAGACCTACTACCAGCCGTTCAAGAGCGAGGCGAACCGGGTCAAGGCCTACGACGTCACCGACCTGCGCGTCCTCTGGAACGACGGCCAGGACCGCTACACGGTCATCGGCTTCGTGAAGAACGTGTTCGACAACAAGGGCTTCACCTCCAACGGCTCGAACGCCCCGTCGGCCATCTACGACGTCCCGCCGAACCCGCAGGCCGGTCTGCTCACCCAGACCCGCACGGCGATCACCCGCGGCCTCATCCAGCCGCGGACCTACGGCGTGGAGCTGCAGTACCGCTTCTAGTTTCTCGGCGCGTTTCCTCCCAGTTGCGCCACTGGCGGCAGGCCCCCGGCCTGCCGCCATTTTTTACCCGCCGGCCGACCGCGCTCCGCGACCCTCGGTTGCGGGATTTAACCTATGTGCAAGCCGCCGCGGCCAAAGTGTCCGGGCCCAGTCCTCGAGAGCCGTCCGGCGCCATGTCCCTACCAGAGTACTTCTTCGAGCGTGTGAGCGCGGACTTCCGCCAGCAGCTTGAGGGCGTGCAGGCCCTGGCCGAGCGGCTGACCGACCGCCGCCTCGCCCCTGACGCCCAAGCCTGCGTGGAGGGCATCGCCGAGGCCGCCGTGGGCCTGCGCCGCCTGCTGGACAGCGCCCTCGACCTGCGCGCCGCCGCCCGCGAGACGCCCAGCCTCACCCTCGCCCCGGTGCGCCTGCGCGAACTGGCCGATGCGGTGCAGGAAACCTGGGCCCGCCGGGCCGGCCCCGCCGGCGTCACCCTGCTCGTCTCCTACGACGGCGATCCCGAGGCCTGCGCCCTGGCCGACCGCGACCGGCTCCTGCAGGTGTTCGACGGCCTCATCGGCGAAGCCGTCGGGGCCCGCAGCCGCACCGCCGTCGAGGTCACCCTGCGGACCATCGCCGCCGCCTCCGGCGTCCGACTGGAAGGCCGCGTGCGCGGCGCCCGCCACGGGGATGTCGTCCCTCTCGCCCTGGACGGCCACAACCTGGAAGGCCGCATCCGCGCCATCGACGCGCGCCTGGGCCTGGAGGCCGCCCTCTCGGCCATGCTGGCCCGCACCGTGCTCGAGGCCATGGGCGGGCGGCTGACACGGGAGACCTGCGCCGGCGCCTCCGAGACCCTCGCCTTCACCCTGGACCTCGCCCCGGCGCCGGCCGCCGAGCCCGAGGTCCACCCCTCGGCCCCGCGCCCGGCCCATGTGCTGGTGGTGGACGACAACGCCACCAACCGCATGGTCGCCCAGAGCCTGGTGGAGATGTTCGACTGCACCTCAGAGGCCGCCGAGGACGGCATGGAGGCCGTGGAGGCCGTCCGCAGCGGCCGCTTCGACCTGGTGCTCATGGACATCCGCATGCCGCGCATGGACGGGGTCGCCGCCACCCGGGCGATCCGCAGCCTGCCCCTGCCCGGCGGCGCCATCCCGATCATCGCCCTCACCGCCAACGCCGACCCCGACGACGCCGACCGCTACCTGGCCGCCGGCATGAACGCCGTGGTCGAAAAGCCCATGAAGCCGGAACAGCTGCTCCAGGCCCTGCACCAGGCCCTGGCCCCGGCGAAGGACGCCGCCTGATCCGCCCCGCCTGAAGCCTTCGCTAGACCGGCCGGTCGATGGCCGGTTGGGGCGGCGTGAACCAGGCCGCCCCGTCCTCGGTGACGTGGAAGTGGTCCTCCAGCCGGACCCCGAAGCGGCCCGGCACGACGATCATCGGCTCGTTGGAGAAGCACATCCCCGGCTGCAGCGGGGTCTTGTCGCCGCGCACGAGGTAGGGCGCCTCGTGGATCGACAGGCCGATCCCGTGGCCGGTGCGGTGGGGCAGGCCAGGCAGGCGGTAGTCCGGGCCGAAGCCCTCGGCCTCCAGCGCCCGCCGGGCCACGGCGTCGATCTCCTCGCAAAGCACGCCCGGCCGCACGGCGGCGAAGGCCGCCGCCTGGGCCCGCTTCTCCACCTCCCAGACCCGCAGGACCTCGGGGCTCGGCTCGCCGAAGACATAGGTGCGGGTGATGTCCGAGTTGTAGCCCTGCACCTGGCAGCCGGTGTCGATCAGCACGAGGTCGCCCTCGCTCAGGCGCTGCTCCCCCGGCACGCCGTGCGGATAGGCCGAGGCCTCGCCGAACTGCACCGCACAGAACGACGAGCCGTCGTCGGCGCCCAGGGCCCGGTGCGCCTGGTCGATGAAGCGCCGCACCTCCCCCGTGGTGATCCCCTCGCGCAGGATGCGGGCCGTCCGGCGATGGACCTCCAGGGTCATGGCCTTGGCCTGGGCCATCAGGGCGAGTTCGGCCGGCGACTTGGTCATCCGGCAGCCGTCGATCACCGCCGCCCCGCTGGTGGTCTCGATGTCCGGGGCGGCGCTCCGCAGGCCGTCGAACATGAAGAAGGCCAGGGCCGGATCGATGGCCAGACGCCGCGCCCCAAGGTCGCGCAGCACCTTCGCTGCCAGGGCGTACGGGCTCTCATGCTCCTCCCAGAGCGCCAGGGCCGCCTCGATCCCCAGGGAGGCCTTCAGCGAGCCCTCCTCGAAGGCCGGGCAGATCATCACCGGCGCGCCCGAGCGCGGCAGCAGCATGGCCACCAGCCGCTCGGCGGCGCCCCAGCCGACGCCCGCGAAATAACGCAGCGAGGCGCCCGCCCCGACGATCAGGGCGTCCGCCCCCAGCTCTGCCATCAGCCCCTGGGCCTTGGCCAGCCGCGCCTCGCGCTCCTGCCGGGTGATGGCCGGCGCCGGGCTGGGCCAGGGCGTCAGCTCCGCCAGTTCCCGCTCGATGGTCGATCCGCCGATGAAGCCCATGGTTCCGTCCTTCCGCGCCGGTCCGCCTCCATAGGCTCCGCCGCGTCCCGGGTGAAGCGCACGGCTTGCGCGAGGCGGGCGGCTCGCGGTCTATGGGGCCGACAGCTTGGGGGAGAGCATGGCCGGCAGCCAGGATTTCGCCGCCGATCCGCGCAACGCGGACCTGAAGATCTACGTCAACGGCGACCTGGTCCCGCGGGCCGAGGCCAAGGTCTCCATCTTCGACGCCGGCTTCGTCCTCGGCGACGGCGTCTGGGAAGGCCTGCGGCTGCACAAGGGCCGGCTGCTGTTCCTGGAGGCCCACCTCGACCGCCTCTACCGCGGCCTGAAGGACATCGCCCTCGACATCGGCCTCCCCCCCGACGAGCTCACCGCCGAGATCCGCCGCACCCTCGAGGCCAACGGCATGGAGGACGGGGCGCACCTTCGCCTGATGGTCACCCGGGGCGAGAAGGCGGCCGTGAACCAGGACCCGCGCAACTGGCTGGGCCGGCCCACCATCGTCATCACCGCCGAGTACAAGCAGCCGTCCGCCGAGATCGTCACCCGGGGGCTGGCCCTGGCCACCTCGTCCATCGTCTGCACCCCGGCCGAGATGTTCGACATGCGGCTGAACTCCCACAGCCGCCTCAACCTGATCCGCGCCCTGATCGACGTCATGGACCGGGGCGGCGACGAGGCCCTGATGCTGGACCCGCACGGCTACGTGTCCAGCTGCAACGCCACCAACTTCTTCTGGGTGCGCGACGGCGAGGTGCGGACGTCCAGGGGGGACTACTGCTTCAATGGCGTCACCCGGGCCAATGTCATCGCCCTCTGCCGCGAGGAGGGCCTGCCCCTGGTGCTCGGCGACTTCCCCGTGGAGGACGCCCGGGCCGCCGACGAGGCCTTCGTCACCGGCACCTTCGGCGGCCTCACCCCCGTGCGCGAGATCGACGGGCGGACCTTGCCGGAGGCCCTGCCCGGGCCCGTCACCACCCGCCTGCGCGCCGCCTATGAGCGCCTCAAGGACCGGGACGCGGGCCTGCTATGACCGTCCGGATCGCCATGTGGTCGGGGCCGCGGAACATCTCCACGGCCATGATGCGCAGCTTCGAGAACCGGCCCGACTGCCAGGTGGTGGATGAGCCCTTCTACGCCGCCTACCTGGCCGCCACCGGCCTCGACCATCCCATGCGTGACGAGGTGCTGACCGCCCAGCCCACCGACTGGCGCGAGGTGGTCCGCGGCCTCGACGCCCTGGAGGCTCCGGTCGTCTACGAAAAGCAGATGGCCCACCACATGCTGGACGGCTTCGGCCTCGATTGGACCGGCGGGCGGGTGAACGCCTTCCTGATCCGCGACCCGGCCGAGGTCCTGGCCTCCTATATCCAGAAGCGCGGGACCGTGACGCTCGACGACATCGGGGTGGTGCGCCAGCGCGAGATCTTCGAGCGCGAGGCCGACCGCCTCGGCCGCCCCCCGCCCGTGGTCCGCGGCGCCGATGTCCTGGCCGACCCGTCCCGGGTCCTGGGCGCCCTCTGCGCGGCCCTGGGGATCGCCTTCGATCCGGCCATGC
This sequence comes from Phenylobacterium composti DSM 19425, assembly GCF_059568645.1. Lineage (NCBI taxonomy): Bacteria > Pseudomonadati > Pseudomonadota > Alphaproteobacteria > Caulobacterales > Caulobacteraceae > Phenylobacterium > Phenylobacterium composti. Next base: position 449,728 of record NZ_JCANTT010000013.1, read on the forward strand.
TCAGCTGGCCGCTCGGCCGCCGGGCCAGCGACGGGGTCTGGGCCCCGGCCTGGTACGACAGCGTCGAGCGCTCCACGGGCTTTGCGAAGCCCGTCCGCGCCGACTATCCGCCCCTGCCCGACGCGCTGCGCCGCATCGCCGACGCGGCCCGGCCGCACTACGAGGCCCTGGCCCGCCACGCCCTCGGCTGAGGATCGCCGCCGGCCTGGGCGCCTGCGGCCCGCAACTTTATTGCGGCCATCCGGGCTATTGCGCGTGCGCCCGCGATGACCTAACCGGCTGACCTTCGTTTCGGGGGTAAATTATGGCCGGCACGGCGAAACCAGCGGCGTCCGCTCCGACACTGGACGAGGTGCGCCAGCGCATCGACGCCATCGACGCCGACCTGCTGCGCCTGCTGGACGAGCGCGCCGGCCTCGCCCGGGCGGTGGCGGCGGCCAAGGCGGCGGCGGGCGACGCGGGCAAGTTCGGCCTGCGCCCCGGCCGCGAAGCCCAGATCGTCCGCAAGCTGGTGTCCGCCCCCCGGGCCGCCGCCACCCCCAGCCTGGTGGTGCGCGTCTGGCGTGAGCTGATGGCGGAGAGCCTGGCCCTGCAGGGCCCGTTCCAAGTCAGCGTCTGGGGCGGCAAGGACCCGGCCCGCACGGCCGAGCTCGCCCGCCTGCGCTTCGGCGCCGCCCCGCCCATCCGCTACGTAGACAAGCCCGAGGAGGCCATCGCCGACGCCAAGGTGGTGGGCGGCGTCGCCGTCCTCGCCCTGCCCCGCGACAGTTCCTGGTGGGGCCGCCTCCTGGCCGAGCCGCGGCTCAAGGTGTTCGCCGCCCTGCCGTGCCTGGCCGCCTGGGGCCCCATGGGCGCCCTGGCCGTGGCCGAGGTGGATGTGGAGCCCACCGGCGGGGACGTGACCTTCTGGGTCACCGACGCCCCCGGGTCTGCGGCGGCCATCGAGGAGGCCCTGGGCCGCGACGGGGTGGCGGCTGAACTGCTGCGCGAGAGCGGCGGACTGAAGCTCTTCTCCCTGGCCGGCTACTACCAGCCCAATGACGAGCGCCTGGCCCGGGCGCCGGGCCGCCTGACGGGCGTCATCGGGGCTGCGCCGGGGCCGCTGGACGTGTAAGACGCGGCCGCCATGGCCGACTCCAACACTCCCGCCGCCGACACCACCGACGAGCGCGCCCGCGCCTCCCGCCCCCTGCCCAAGGCCGGGATCATGGACATCCACGCCTATGTGCCGGGCAAGGCCAAGGCCGAGGGCGTCGCCAATCCGGTCAAGCTGTCGGCCAACGAGAACATCCTGGGCTCCAGCCCCAAGGCGCGGGAGGCCTACGCCGGCGCCGTCGACCAGCTCCACGTCTATCCCGACAGCCGCACCAACCTCCTGCGCGCCGCGGTGGCCGAGGACTTCGGCCTGGAGCCCGAGCGGCTGATTTTCGGCCAGGGCTCGGACGAGGTGTTCCAGCTCCTGAACCAGGTGTTCCTCGAGCCCGGCGACAACATCGTCCAGGGGGAATACGGCTTCGCCGCCTACGCCATCGGCGCCCGCGCCTGCCAGGCCGAGGTCCGCACGGCCAAGGAGCCCAACTACCGCATCGACGTGGACGAGGTGCTGAAGGTCGTCGACGCGCGGACCCGCCTCGTCTTCATCGCCAACCCGGCCAATCCCACCGGCACCTGGATCCCGTTCGACGAGGTGGTGCGCCTGCACCAGGCCCTGCCGCCCAGCGTGGTGCTGGTGCTGGACGGCGCCTATGCCGAATTCTGCAAGGATCCGACCTTCTCGGACGGCCTCGACTACGCCCGCACCCAGGCCAATGTCGTGGTCACCCGCACCTTCTCCAAGCTGCATGGCCTGGCGGCCCTGCGCGTGGGCTGGGCCTACGCCCCCGAGGAGATCGCCGCGGCCATGGATCGCATCCGCCTGCCGTTCAACATCTCCATCCCCGGCCAGCTCGCCGCCGTCGCCGCCCTGCGCGACGTGGAGTTCCAAGAGCGCTCCATCGCCCATGTGGAGCAGTGGCGCCCCTGGCTCGCCCAGCAGCTCGGCGGCCTGGGCCTGGAGGTGGTGCTGCCGTCGGCGGCCAACTTCCTGCTGGTGGGCTTCCCCGACACGCCCGGCCGCACGGCCAGGGACGCCGAGGCCTTCCTGGCCGCCCGGGGGCTGCTGGTGCGCGGGGTCGGCAACTACGGCCTGCCCGGCCACATCCGCATCACCATCGGCCTCGAGGAGCACAACCGCGCCGTGGTGGAGGGCCTGCAGGCGTTCTTCGCCCAGGCCTGACTTCGCCCAGGCCTGACTTCCCTTAGGCTGAGCCGGCCGCCCGGCTCTCAGGCCTGCTTGTCGCGGGAGGCCGCCACCTGGTCGAGCAGGCTGCGGGCCTGGTCGACGAAGGCCTGCACCACCTGAGGCGCGAAGGGGTTCTGGGTCTGGATGGCCGTGAACAGCTCGAAGGTGTCCGCCCCGATCAGGCCGCACAGGTCCAGGAGATGCTGGTACGACTGGGTCGCCAGCCGCTCGTCCGGGATGCCCAGGTTCACGAGGCTGCGGCCGATCAGGTGGGTCAGCGCCTGGACATAGGCCATCTCCCGATCGTGCTCCTCGGGCGTGGTCACCGTCACCGCCAGCCCCAGCTCCCGGCCGAGGGCCGCCACCCGCTCGTGGCGCTGGCCGCGCACCGGGCAGATCACGAAGCGCAGGCCCGGCAGGCCGTCCCGGGCCACCGACTGCGGGCCGAACAGCGGGTGGGTGGCCACCAGGTCCACATGCTCGGGCAGGAGCTCCAGCATCCACTGGCTGGGCAGCATCTTCACCGAGCCCACATCCGCCACCAGGGCCCCGGGCTTCAGGTGCGGGGCGATGGCCTTGAACACCTCGCGCATGGCCGCCACCGGCACGGCCACCACCACCACCTCCCGGGACGCGGCCTCCTCCAGCGGGCCGAAGCCCACGCCCAGCTCGGCGGCGCGGGCGGCCGCCTCCGGCGCCGGGTCGCTGACCAGGACGTCGAAGCGGTCCTTCAGGATGTCGGCTGCGAGACGGCCGAACTGGCCGAAGCCGATGAGACCCAGGCGTTTCATGGCGCGCTCGATAGCTGCGCCGCGGCCTCACCGCAAACGGAACACGGCCGGCGCGATTGTCGCAGCCGCCGGCGCCCGTCCTAGGGCGCCGCGCCCAGGAACCCGGCCACCTGCTCCACGGCCTCCACCAGGGTCACCCGCTGCAGCTCCACCCCCTCGGGCAGGCCCGAGAACAGCCGCGTGGGCGCCGCCGCATCCAGCATGACGAAGACGCCCCGGTCGTCGGCCCGGCGGATCAGCCGCCCGAAGGCCTGGGCGATGCGGCCCCGGGCGATGGCGTCGTCATAGCCCTTGTTGCCGAATCTCGCCCGGCGGGCCTTGTGCAGCAGGTCGGGCCTTGGCCACGGCACCCGGTCGAACACCAGGAGGCGCAGGGACCGCCCCGGCACGTCCACTCCGTCGCGCACTGCATCGGTCCCCAGCAGGCAGGCGTCCTGCTCGGCCCGGAAGATGTCCACCAGCGCCCCCACCTCCAGCGGGTCCACATGCTGGGCGTAGAGGGCGAGGCCCCGGTCGGCCAGGGGCCCGGCGATCCGCTCGTGCACCGCCTTCAGCCGGCGGATGGCGGTGAAGAGGCCCAGCCCCCCGCCGCCGGCCGCCAGGAACAGCTCGCGCATGGCCGCCGCCACCTGCCGGGCGTCCTCCCGGCTCACGTCCGTCACCACCAGCGCCCGGGCGTTGGCCGCATAGTCGAACGGCGAGGCGAGCTTCAGGGTCTTGGGCCGGTCGGGCAGCCGCGCCGCCCCGGTGCGCATCTCGGCCAGGGCGAAGGGATCGTCCAGGGTCGGATCGGCCAGGGTCGCGCTGGTCACCAGCACCCCGTGAGCCGGGGCGATCACCGCATTGGTCAGGGGCTCGGTGGGGTCCACCCAGTGCCGGCGGCAGGCGGCGTCCACCACCCGCCCGTACAGGAAGGTGGCGTCGAACCAGTCCACGAAGTCCGGATCGTCTTCCGCATCCTCGTCGATGGCCCGCAGCATCGAGCGCCAGGCGGGCAGGGTCATCCGCGCCCGGCGGTCCAGCCCGCGCAGCGCCCCCTCGATCCGCGCCCGCTCCGAGCCGCCCAGGGTGGCGCTCTCCTCGTCCAGCAGGTCCTCCAGCGCCCGGGCCAGGGCCAGCAGGGGCGCCTCGATCCGGGCCAGGGCCGCCGCCGCCTCCCGGGCGGTCTCGCGCACCAGGTCCAGGGCGGGCCGGGCCGCGCACTCCATGCCGATGTCCGAGGCCTGGGCCCGCGCCCGCAGCTGCTCCAGCACCGCCACCAGGAAGGCCTCGATGGGCCCGATGGGGTTCACCTCGCCGTTGGGGGGCGCGATCCGCCCGCTCCAGCCCTCGCCCGGCAGGGCGGCGGCGGCATGGATGGCGTCCTGCAGGGTGGCCCGCGCCCCGTCCCGGTCGCCCAGGATGTCCGACAGCCGCGCCTCCAGCCCGCGCCCGCGCCGGCCGCGCCCCTCGGGTCCGCGGATCCAGCGCCGCATCTCCGCCGCCTCGGCCCCGGACAGCGCCGCCGAAAAGGCGCTGTCGGCGGCGTCGAACAGGTGGTGCCCCTCGTCGAAGACGATGCGCTTGAGCTGGCTCGTCTCCCCGTCGGCCTTGGAGCCCCGGGCCGCCCGCGCCCCGTCGAAGGCCGCCTGGGTCATCACCAGGGCGTGGTTGGCGATGACGATGTCCGCCCGCCGGCTGCCGCGGATCGCCTTCTCCACGAAACAGGCCCGGTAGTGCTGGCAGCCGGCGTGGATGCACTCCCCCCGCCGGTCCACGAGATTGGCCGGGCTCGCCTGAGCCGCCGGCGAGATGGCGAACAGGGTCGGCAGCCACGCCGGGAAGTCGCCCCCGGTCATGTCCCCGTCCCGGGTCGCCCGGGCCCAGCGGGCCGCCAGGGCCATCCCCACCAGGTCCGCCCCGCCAAGCTGCGCCGCGTTGGCCTGCTCCTGGAAGTTCAGCAGGCACAGGTAGTTCTCGCGCCCCTTGCGCACCACCACCCGCTTCCGTCCCGCGGCGCCCGGCCTGGAGGCGCTGTCGCGAGGCGACTGAGGGGGTGTTCCCCCGGATTCCTTGCGCTCTTCCGCCCCTGCGCCCTCCCCGGCGTAGATGCTGCGGCTCTCGCGCTCGATCTGCCGCTGCAGGGCGCGGGTGTAGGTGGAGACCCACACCGCCGGCCCGTTGGTCTCGGCCCACAGCGAGGCGGGCGCCAGATAGGCCAGGGTCTTGCCGATCCCCGTCCCGGCCTCGGCCAGCATCATCCGCGGCTCGCCCTCCCGCTCCCGGGGCTGGAAGACGAAGGCGGCTTCGGCGGCGAGTTCGGCCTGGGCCGGCCGCGCCTCGTCCAGGCCCGACCGCTGCAACAGGGCCTTCAGCCGCTCGGCGGCGGCGACCGGCTCGATGGCCCTGGAGCCGGCCTCGCCCGGCGGCGGCTCAGCCTCCCATTCGGGCAGGCGCATCCACACGTCGAGGCCCGAGGAGCGGAACTGGTTGCCCGCCGGGGCCGAGCGCAGGGCGCCGATCACCGCCGCCCCCCAGGGCCAGCCGCCCCGGGCCAGGGTCTCGGCCAGGGCCAGGGCCTCCTCCCGCGACGGCTCGGGCGCCGCCGCCAGCTCGGCCAGCAGCAGCCGGCACGCCTCGCGCAGGGCCGTGGCCTGGGCCTCCGCCCCCCGCGGTTCCTCCAGCCCCATGGCCAGGGCCAGGCCCGCCGCCGAGGGGGCGCAGAACCGCGCCGGCCGCACGAAGGCGAACAGCTCCAGGGCGTCGAAGATCCGCGGGCTCCGGGGCGGGGCGTTCAGCCCCAGCCGCCGCGCCGTCATGGCCGCATGCGCCAGCAGCACCGGCGCCCCCTCGAACAGGTCCCGGGCGTCGGGCGCGCGCAGCGCCCTCGCCCCCTGGCCGTCGGCCACCGCCGCGCGCGGGCCGGGCAGGACGACGAGCGCCGGGGCGAGATCGAGGGAAGCCGGGGGGAGAGTCACCCCGCAAGGTTACGCTGCGGGGGCGCCGAACGGAAGCGGAACTCCCGCGACGGGTGTCCGTGCGCGCCTGGGCGTCGACGCAAACCGCCGGTTGCCCAATTTCGAAAAATCGGTACGAATAGCCCCAAGACAGAGGCAAACGGCCGCCGTGCGGCCGGGGGGAAACGAAGACATGGCGTATCTCGCGTTGTCGCGCCGCGGCCTGATGGGCGGCGCTGCGGCCCTGCTGGCGGCCGGGGCCGTCCGGGCCCAGGGGCTCGGAGGCCAGCGAACCGAGGGCCAGGTGGTGGAGACCACCGAGGGGCGCTACCGCGGCTTGGTGGAGAACGGCGTCCATGTCTTCCGCGGCATGCGCTACGGGGCCGACACCTCGGGGGCCGGCCGCTTCCTGCCGCCCCGCCCGCCCGAGCGCTTCACCGGCGTGCGCGAGGCCTATGAGTTCGGCGACCAGGCGCCCCAGCCGCGCACCATCCTCACCGTCCCCGGCCCGATCAGCGAGGACTGCCTGCGGATCAACGTCTGGACGCCGCAGGTGGGCGGCCCGGCCCGCCGGCCGGTCATGCTGTGGTTCCACGGCGGCGGCTTCGAGGCCGGCACCGGCTCCAGCGGCCTCTACGACGGGGGCGCCATGGCCCGCCGCGGCGACGTGGTGATCGTCACCATCAACCACCGCCTGAACGTCTTCGGCTTCTGCGACCTCTCGCACCTCCTGGGCCCCGAGTTCGCCCAGTCGGGCAATGTCGGCTACCTCGACCTGGTGGCGGCCATGAAGTGGGTGCGGGCCAACATCGCCGCCTTCGGGGGCGACCCCGGCAATGTCACCATCTACGGCCAGTCCGGCGGCGGCCGGAAGGTCAGCGTCTGCTACGCGGGCGCCGAGGCCGCCGGCCTGTTCCACAAGGGCATCGTCCAGTCCGGCTCCCACCTGCGGGTCCACACGCCTGAGGAGGCCCACGCCCTTACCGACGCCCTGCTGCGCAAGCTGGAGATCGCCCCGGGCGAGGCACGCCGCCTGCAGGAGGTCCCGGCCGAGCTGCTCGGGACGCGCCAGCGCGAGGTGATCGCCGCCGCCGGCTACCGGTTCGAGCCGGTGCTGGACGGCATTTCGTTCAAGGCCCACCCCTGGACGCCCAATGCGCCCCAGCACACCGCCAAGGTCCCGCTGATGCTGGGCACCACCCAGACCGAGCTCTCCAACCAGCTCGGCCGCGACCCGGCGATCTTCGCCATGGACGAGGCCGCCCTGAAGGCGCGGCTGGCGCGCACCATCCCGCCCGAGTCCGTGGAGGAGGCGGTGCGGGTGTTCAAGGCCTCCACGCCCTCGGGCTCCACCGCCGAGATGTTCTTCAAGATCGCGTCCTGGCGGGCCTACATCACCAACGCCACCATCATGGCCGAGCAGCGCCATGCCCAGAACGGCGCCGACAACCCCACCTGGGTCTATCAGGTCACCTGGCGCTCGCCCGTGCAGGGGGGCCGCCGGTTCTCCGAGCACACCATCGACCTGCCCTTCATGTTCGACAATGTCGCCAAGGCGCCGCACCTCACCGGTCCCGAGACCGAGGAGACCCGGGCCATGACCGAGGCCATGGCCAACGCCTGGCTGGCCTTCGCGCGCAACGGCGATCCCAACCATCCGGGCCTGCCCAAGTGGCCCACCTACGACGTGGCCAGCCGGCCGGTGATGCTCTTCGACGTCCCGCCCACCCTGGCCAACGATCCGTTCCGTGAGGAGCGCCTGTTCATGGCCAAGTTCCCGCCCGTGCGGGGCGGCAGCTAGCACCAGACATCTGCGGGGGAGTTACGGCATGACCTTCAATACGAGCCGGCGGGCGATCCTGGCCGGGGCGGGCGCCTCGGTGTTCATGGCGGGCCTCGCCCGCGCCGCCACAACCGACATCTTCCCGGTGGTCGAGACCGCCGAGGGCAAGCTGCGGGGCCTGGTCTCGGGCGGGATCAAGGTGTTCAAGGGCGTCCCCTACGGCGCCGACACCTCCGGCAAGAACCGCTTCCTGCCGCCCCAGCCGGTGAAGCCCTGGGCCGGCGTGCGCGACGCCCTCGACTACGGCAACATCTGCCCGCAGATCCCCGGCGACCGACGCAGCGACTACGCCAACCTCATCTACCTGGACTACCAGCCCGGCGGCATGGGCGAGGACTGTCTGAACCTCAACGTCTGGACCCCCGACCTCTCGCGCACGGCGAAGAAGCCGGTGCTGGTCCGCTTCCACGGCGGCGGCTTCTACGGCGGCTCGGCCAATTCCCCGGGCATGGATGGCGAGATGCAGGCCCGCTACGGCGACTGCGTGGTGGTGACGGTCAACCACCGCCTCAGCGCCTTCGGCTTCCTGCACTTGGCCGACAGCGGCGCCCCGCCCGAGTTCTCCCAGAGCGGCATGTCCGGGATGCTCGACCTGGTGGCCGCCCTGCGCTGGGTGAACCGCAACATCGAGGCCTTCGGCGGCGACCCGAGCCGGGTGCTGATCATGGGCCAGTCCGGCGGCGGGGCGAAGGTCAGCGGCCTCATGGCCATGCCGGCCGCCAAGGGCCTGTTCCACCGGGCCGTGCAGATGAGCGGCGCCATGGTCCGCGTCGCCCCGCGCGAGCGCGGCAAGGCCATCGCGGACGACCTGCTCAAGGCCGTCAGCCTCGGCGGCCGCGACGTGCGCCGGCTGCAGGAAATGCCCTTCTACGACCTCCTCGCCGCCCAGGCCGACCTCGAGGCGGCCCAGCGGGCCCGGGGCGAGGCGCCCAACTCCTTCACCCCGGTCCTCGACGGCGTCGCCATGCCGCGTCATCCGTTCGACCCGGACGCCCCGGCGGTCAGCGCCGACGTGCCGATGATCATCTCCACCACCCTCGACGAGCGCACCTACCGGCAGCGCAATTTCGACGAGACCTGGGAGGGCGTGACCAGGATGCTCGCGGCCCGGGTGGGGGCCGACCGCGCCGGCCAGATCCTCGACCTCTACCGCCAGGAAGACCCGGCCGCCTCGCCCTATCTCATCCAGTCGCGGATCATCAGCGACATGGGCCGCGGCCCGAGCTTCGCCATGGCCGAGCGCAAGGCCGCCCTCGGCCGCGCCCCGGCCTATGTCTATCTGTGGAAGGCGCCCAGCCCGGCCTGGGGCGGCCGCTACGGCGCCACCCACGGCGTCGACGTCGGCCCCAGCTCGCGCGAAATCCGCGGCGGCCTGCAGGGCCCCAACCCCACCAGCGCCCGCCTGGCCGACGAACTCTCCTCGGCCATCGTCGCCTTCGCCGCCACCGGCAGCCCCGACAGCGGCAAGCTCCCCACCTGGACGCCCTACGACGCCGCCACCCGGGCCACCATGGTCTTCGACACCGACGCCACCCGTCTGGAGCCCGACTTCCGCGGGACCTTCCGCAAGCTCTGGGCCGCCGCGGCATAGAGAGGCGAGCCGATGCTCCCCCTCCCGGGGGGAGCTGTCGCGAAGCGGCTGAGGGGGCGCGGCTCGCGCCCCCTCCACCGCTTCGCGGTCCCCCTTCCCCGCCGCCCGATTCTCCGCTTTGAACCAGCGCCGGAGGAAAACCATGACCGCGCTGTTTCAGACCCGCCTGTCCAGGCTGTCCCTGGCCGCCGTCGCCGCCCTCGCCGCGCTCTGGCCCGCATCCGGCCAGGCCGCCGAGCCCGGCCCCGACCGCTGCCATGTGGGCCTCTACCAGCTGGAGGGCGGCGGCTGGGTCGATGTGGGCGCGGTCAGCGACGGGTCCCTGCGCTGGCGCCTCCCCGACGGGCGCACGGGCCGCCTGACGCTCGGGGCCGACGGCGCCCCCGTCAGCGCCCCCGGCTGGACCGCCGCCGCCGACGGGACGCAGGTCCGCTTCGGCGCCTGTGCGGACGGGCGCATCACCTTCGACGGCAAGGCCGGGACCAAGGCGGCCTTCGAGGTGATCGACACCACCTTCGCCGGCGCGGGCGGGGCCGTGCTGGCCGGCCGCCTGGTCCTGCCCAAGGGCGCCGGCGCGGTCCCGGTGTCGGTGATGGTGCACGGGTCCGAGGACTATTCCGCCCGCGACTTCTATTTCGAGCCCCGCGCCTGGCCGGCCGAGGGCGTCGGCGTCTTCGTCTATGACAAGCGCGGCACCGGCGGCTCCCAGGGGACCTACACCCAGGACTTCCACGTCCTGGCCGAGGACGCCGCCGCCGCGGCCCGGGAGGCCCGCCGACTGGGCGGCTCGCGGATTTCCCGCCTGGGCTTCGACGGCGCGAGCCAGGGCGGCTGGATCGCCCCCCTGGCCGCCACCAAGGTCGAGGTGGACTATCTCGTGGTCCGCTACGGCCTCGCCGAAAGTCCCCTGGCCGAGGACCGCGGCGAGACGCTGCGCGGCCTTAAGGACAAGGGCTACGGCCCCGAGGTCCTGGCCAAGGCGGCCGACGTCGCCGACGCCACGGCCAAGGTCGTGGTCAGCCGCTTCACCGACTTCGACGACCTCAACGCCCTGCGCGCCAAGTGGGGCGCCGAGCCCTGGTGGCAGGATCTGGAGGGCGAGTTCACCGGCATGGTCGCCAAGGCGCCCGAGGCCGCCGTCCGGGCCCTTGGCCCCCGCCAGGACAAGGGCACGACCTGGGAGCACGATCCCATGCCGGTGCTCCGGCAGATCAAGGCCCCGATCCTCTGGCTCCTCGCCGCCGAAGACCTGGAGGCGCCCCCGGAGGAGACCGCCGCCCGCCTCGTCGCCCTCGCTCGGGAAGGCCGGCCGATCACCGTCTTGGAGTTCCCCCGGACCGACCATGGCGTCCGCGAGTTCGAGCTGGTGGACGGCAAGCGCGTCTACACCCGCTACGCCGACGGCTACTACCGCGCCGTCCTCGATTTCACCCGCACCGGCCAGGCCCCCGGCCCCTACGGCCAGGCCCGCCGCCTCACGCCCTGACGATTCAGATCCAGTGAGATGCGCCCCTCCGGGGGCGCTGTCGCACAGCGACTGAGGGGCTCGCCCAGACCCCGCGGCCAGCGCCGCCTCCGCCGCCGCAGGGCGGGGAGGAATCCTGATCAAAACCTTGACTTCCGCTGCTCCATATGTTCTCTTTTTGTTCATGTATGACGCGGCGGAGATGCTGGCGCGGCACGCGCGGGTCCTGGCGGAGCTGACCGAGCTCGGCATGGCCTTCGCGCGCGATGCGCGGGCCGACGCCGAGGCCGCGCAGACGCCCGAAGAGCGGGCCCGGCAGGCCCTGGTGTTCCAGCGGGTCTCCCGCGCCATCCGCCAGGGCCTCGCCCTTGAGGCCAAGCTCGCCCGGGAAGCGCAGCGGGCGGGCGCCGAGGCGGCCGAGCGCGAAGACCGGCGCAACGCCCAGCTCGTCCGCGCCCGCAAGAACCAGCTGATGAGCGCCGTTCAGGGCCTCGTCTGGTCCGAGGTGGAGCGCCTTGGCGAGGAGCTGGACTTCGAAGACGCCGAGGAGGCGGAGGCCGAGGCCCTCGTGCAGCTGATGGCCCTGGTGGACGAGGAGTCCCAGGCCGACGACTTCCTCACCGCCGACCTGGCCGATCAGGCGGCCCGGGTGGCGAACGCCCTGGGCTTCGAGATCGCCGCCGATGGAACCGTCCGTCGCTGCGGCGCGGCCACGCCCAAAGCCGGCGACGGGCCGAACGCCCCGCCCGGCATCGCCTCGGGCTGACGCCGCGGCGCGCCCCGCCACGCCCTTTCAACCTGTCCAGCAGTCCGGCCGTCCGTCCCCCGCCCTTCGGCGGGCGCGGCCGCATGGGCTTCGCCCTAGGCCGCCGACCGCCCCTCGGCGGCGGACATCGCCAGGAGTTCGGCGGCCCGGCGCCGGGCCCGGGCCTCGGCGCTGTTCACCAACGCCCAGCGCAGGGTGCGCCCCAGGGCCTGGACGCCCAGCCGCGCCGCCAGCCGGCGGGCGGGTGACAGGCGCAGGCCGTGCAGCTCCGCGGCCCAGGGCGGCAGCAGGTCCTTGGCGGCGTCGAAGGCCACGGCCATGGCCGGGACGATGGCCGGCCCGAGGCTTGAGCCCGCCCCGCCCGCCTTGGGTCCGCCGGGCTTCGGCCGCGCCTGGGCGAACAGGGCCGCGGCCACCTCGGCGGTGCGGTGGTCGTAGCGCAGCTGCGGGCGCACGGCCCCGAAATAGGCGGCCACCTCGGCCCGGCTCTCGGGCACGGCCGCCGCCCCCAGCCGCCGGGCGATCTCGGCCGTCTCCCGGTAGTAACGGTCCTGCTCGGCGGCCGGGAAGGCGGGGTCCACATAGCGCAGATAGGCGGCCAGGAAGGAGGAGACCTCGGCCACATGCACCCAGGTGAGCAGGTCCGGATCGTCGGCGGCGTAGGGCGTCCCGTCCGGCAGGGTCCCCGTCACCTTGGCGTGGATGGCCCGCACCCGGTCGATGTAGCCCTGGGCCTCGGCCCGGTCGCCATAGGTGGTGCCGGCGATGAAGCGGGCGGTGCGGCGCAGGCGCCCGTCCATGTCCTGGCGGAAGTTGGAATGGTCCCACACCCCGGCCAGGGCGCCCGGGTGCAGCATTTGGACGAGAAGCGCCGTGATCCCGCCGACCATCATCCCGGCGAGGTCGCCGTGGACCTTCCAGCAGGCGCTGTCCGGGCCGAAGAAGCCTACGTCCCGGCGGTTGCGCTCCACCGTATCATCCCCGGTCCCGCCCACGAGCTGGCGGACCTGCAGGACGATGGCCTGGCGGAGCGGATGCGGCTTGGGCGGCGAGATGGGCGGGGACATGGGCCTGACAAGATAGGCGCCTTGGCCGCGGCGGAAAGCTTGGCCGCCTCAGGCGCGCCGCAATCGTGATGAGGCTGGAAGGCCGGATGCGTGTAGGACTTTACGCCATGACCCGTTTGCGGACCTCGCCCGGCGCCTCGGCGGCCGTCCTTCTGGCCGCTGCCTTCCTCGCCGGCGCCTTGCTGGCCGGCCTCCCGGCCGGGACGGCCTTCGCCTCGGACGGGCCCATGGCCACGGCGGGGGCCAGCGGCGCGCCGCCCGCCGCCGTCGAGACCGCGCAGGCGCCGGTGAGGCAGGTGGCCGCGCCCGCCCCGGCGCCGGCTGCGCCGTCCCGCCCGCTGACCACCGCTGAGCAGATCGACGCCTTCATCAAGGGCTCGCCGGCGGCGACGCCCTCGCCCGACGAGATGGCCGCCCTGGACGAGGGGCTCGAGCCCGACCGGCGGGTGCATGGCGCGTTCGAGGTGGGCGTCGGCACGCACGGCTATCGCCACGCCCAGGTCGAGGCCCACTATCCGGTCGGCAAGACCGGCCATGTCAGCGTCGCCGTGGGCTCGACCCGCGGCCGGGGCGTGGTGGGGCTCGGCTGTCCGGGCCCGCTCGGCCCGCCGCCCGGCCCCTTCGACGGGCGGGGCTGCGCTCCCTGGTAGGCGAAGGGCCTACTTGCGCGACGACCAGACCGACACGCCGAACAGGGTGGCCATGAAGATCACGAACATGGCGATCACCGCATAGACGACCGGGGCGGCTTCGGGGTTCATCGGGCTCCTCCTTGCTGTTGGGAGACCGATGTCGCGCCGTCGCTACGGCCACGCTTTGATCGGGATCAAGGCGGCGTTTCGGCGGGCCTCAGTCAGGCGCGTCGCAGGCCTGGATGTCGGCGGGCCTGGGCCGGCGCCCCTCCGCCGGGGGCTCGAAGACCGCCAGGTAGCCCACCCCGCCCTGCAGCCGCTGGAAGTCCACCATCCGGTAGCCGACGGCGGCGAACTCGCACTCCAGCAGCCCCGGCGGCACGCCATGGGCCTTGGTGGGCCGGTCCACGTCCACCACCCCCACCCGCCCGCCGGACTTGAGCATGGGGGCGAGGTTCCAGAGCAGGGCGTAGGGGTTCTCGATCTCGTGGTACATGTGGACCAGGATCGCCCGGTCCACGGGCGCCGGCAGCTTCGGGTCGGCGGGCGTGCCGACCACGATGCGGACGTTGGCCAGGCCCCGCCGCTCGGCCTCGCGCTTCAGCCCGGCGACGTAGGCGGCGTTGATGTCCTCGGCATAGACCACGCCCGTCTCGCCCACCGCCGGTGACAGACGCAGGGTGTGGTAGCCCGAGCCCGCGCCGATGTCGGCCACGGCCATGCCGGGCCCGATGCCCAGGCCGCGGATCAGCTGACCGGACTCGTCGGCCGCGTCCCGGTCGGGCCCCGAGCTCCAGCCGTCGGCCCCGACGGGCGCCACCGGGCGGTCGGGCGCGGGGAAGCCCTCCGGCGCCCGGGCGGGTCTGGCGTCCGCGCCGTCCGTCGCCCCACGGGAGCAGGCGGAGAGGAGGGCCAGGGCGGCGGTGAGGAGGACGGGACGGATCTGCATCGGCGCTGTCGCGCCTTAGAACTTAGGGTTGCGGCGAGCTTTTGACAGCCCCGGCGTTCGAACCTGCGGCTTCACCGCAAAAATCGCCACGCTCAAGCCGAACGACCAGCCCCGCCGCGGGTTGTCCCTTCATTCCAACGAGGGGCCAGCCCGACATGAGCTTCAATCCGTTCGAGGAGCGGGGCATCCCGCTCGACAAGCAGCTCCGCAACTGGCGCGAGCTGAACGTCACGCCCTACCGCAAGGAGGAGATCCACCCGTTCAGCCGCGCCCGGGCCATCCTGGCCAACGGCGTCGAGGTCGAGGCCATTCTCTTCTCCCACAACATGGCCCGGAACACCGCCGAGCCCGAGGTGAAGAAGCTGCTTGCCGAGACCCGGCGGATCGAGAGCCAGCAGCAGCGGGTCATCAACTGGCTGATCCCCGCCGAGGAGAGCACGCTGGAGGTCACCCTCGGCTACGAGCAGATCGCTGTCGAGATGACCGCCTGGATCGCCCAGAACGAGCCCGACCCGTACCTGCGCCAGTGCTACGAGTTCGGCGTGCTGGAGGACTTCGACCACCTCTACCGCTACGCCAACCTCTACGAGATGCTGGAAGGCAAGAAGGCCGAGGCCATCGTCGGTCATCTCACCGAGATCACGCCTGGCCGTCCGACCATCTTCGAGCACCGCCACCCGCACGACGAGATCCGCCGGCCGATGACGGCCCTCGCCGCCGATCCGCAGTCGCTGGTCAACGCCATGACCGTGCTGTGCGCCGAGCAGCAGGTCATGAACTACTACGCCAACATCGGAAACCGCTTTCAGGAGCCCCTGGCGCGGGCGCTCTACTCCGAGATCGCCGAGGTCGAGGAGCAGCACGTCACCCACTACGAGTCGATGCTCGACCCGACCTCGACCTGGCTCGAGAACCTGGTCCTGCACGAGTTCAACGAGTGCTGGAACTACTGGTCCTACCTGCAGGAGGAGCAGGACCCCAAGGTCCGGCCGATCTACGAGCTGCACCTGGCCATGGAGCTGGAGCACCTGCGCATTGCCGCCGAGCTCATGCGCACGATCGAGAAGCGGGAGCCCGAGGCGCTGATGATGGCCAGGAGCGTCAAGCCGCTGTCGATCCGCGAGAACAAGACCTGGCTGCGACAGGTGCTGGCCGATCAGGTGGACCTCACCAGCAAGGGCCCCGACTTCATCCCCATCACCGAAGTCCCGCCGGGGGACCGCTACTTCGCCTACAACGCCCAAGTGAACGACCAGTGGGTGCCGAGCGAGGAGGTCATCCGCCAGCACGGCGAGGCGATGGGCTACGAGTACCGCGACGAGACGGACGGGCCGAACCCAGTGCCGGGGCTGCGCGGCGAGGGCTCCACCGCCTACGCCCGCCGCATCGAGACCCGGGCCGCGTGAGCCCCTTGATCGGTCGCACGGCGCCTTTCGACTCCTGAAACGGAAGGAGAACATGCTATAGCGGGGGACGATGGCCGACGACGTCGTCCCCTCCGCCGTTCTGCCGCCGCGCTTCCAGGCCTGGTTCGAGCGCCGAGGATGGAGCCCTCGCGCCCATCAGCTGGAGATGGTGAAAAAGGGACGGCAGGGCCTCGACGCCCTGCTCATAGCCCCCACCGGCGGCGGCAAGACCCTGGCCGGCTTCCTGCCGAGCCTGATCGAACTGGCGGAACGGCCGCCTGCGAACAGTCCCCGAGGCCTGCACACCCTCTACATCTCGCCGCTGAAGGCCCTGGCGGTGGACGTGGAGCGGAACCTCACCGCGCCCATCCAGGAGATGGGCCTCGAGGTGGTCGCCGAGAGCCGCACCGGCGACACCGGCGTCGCTCGTCGCCAGCGGCAGCGGGTGAAGCCGCCCGACATCCTGCTGACCACGCCCGAGCAACTGGCCCTGCTCTGCGCCTGGGAGGGCGCGCGGCTCTACTTCCGGGATCTGCGGTGTGTGATCCTGGACGAGATCCACACCCTGCACTCCTCGAAGCGGGGCGACCTCCTGGCCCTGGACCTGGCGCGGCTGCAGCAGCTGGCGCCAGGCATGCGTCGGGTGGGCCTCAGCGCCACCGTGGACGACCCGGCGGTGATCCAGCGCTGGATGGGCGGGGGATCGGACGTCGATCTCGTCCGTGGCCCGCCCGGCGCTGACCCCCGGGTGGACATCCTGCTCAGCGAGGGGCGGGTGCCGTGGGCCGGCCACACGGCCCAGCACGCCATGGCCGAGGTCTATGAGGCGATCAAGCGCGCGCGGATCGCCCTGGTGTTCGTCAACACGCGCTTCCAGGCCGAGTTCGCCTTCCAGGAGCTGTGGCGGCTGAACGAGGACGGCCTGCCCATCGCCCTGCATCACGGCTCCCTTGCCGCCGAACAGCGGCGGAAGGTGGAGGCGGCCATGGCCCGGGGCGAGTTGCGGGCCGTGGTCTGCACCTCGACCCTCGACCTTGGCATCGACTGGGGCGACGTCGACCTGGTGATCCAGCTCGCGAGCCCCAAGGGCGCCTCGCGGATGGTCCAGCGGATCGGCCGGGCGAACCACCGGCTGGACGAGCCCTCACACGCTCTGTTCGTGCCCGCCAACCGCTTCGAGATGCTGGAGTGCCAGGCGGCCCGGGAGGCCATCGCCGAGAACCGGCTGGACGGCGACCCGCCGCGGACAGGCGCGCTGGACGTGCTCGCCCAGCACGTCATGGGCTGCGCCTGTTCCGAGCCCTTCGACATGCTGGAGCTGTACGAGGAGGTGCGCACGGCCGGCCCCTACCGGGACCTTCCCTGGGAGGACTTCGAGCAGGTGGTCGATTTCGTCTCCACCGGCGGCTACGCCCTCAAGACCTACGACCGCTTCCGCCGGATCGTGCAGGGCGAGGACGGCCGCTGGCGGGTGCGTAATCTTCAGACGGCCCAGCGCCACCGGCTCAACGTCGGCGCCATCGTCTCCCCCGCGGTGCTCTCGGTGCGGATCGCCGGCCGCGGCGGGCGCGGCGGGCGCGGCGGGCGGAAGATCGGCGAGGTCGAGGAAGGCATGCTGGAAATGCTGGATCCCGGCGACACCTTCATCTTCGCCGGTCAGGTCTGGGCGCTGGAGGGCGTCACCAACCTCGATGTCCTGGTCCGCCCGGCCAACGACCGCGACCCCAAGATGCCGTCATGGGGCGGCTCCAAGTTCGCCCTCTCCACCTACCTGGCCCAGCGCGTGCGCCAGTTGATGTTCGACGAGAGCCACTGGCAGGTTCTCCCCCGCGACGTGCGCGAGTGGCTGGAGGCGCAGCGGGAGCGCTCCCTGATCGTCGGCGAGGACGAGATGCTGCTGGAGACCTTCCCTCGGGGGCAGCGGCATTTCCTGGTCTGCTATCCCTTCGACGGACGCTTGGCCCACACCACCTTGGCCATGCTGCTCACCCGGCGGCTGGAACGGGCCGGCGTCGGGCCGCTGGGCTTCGTCTGCAACGACTACGCCCTGGCGATCTGGGCCTTGAAGCCCATGGACTGCCTCGATTTCGACGAGCTGTTCGCCCAGGACATGCTGGGCGACGACCTTGAGGCTTGGCTGGCCGAGAGCTTCATGATGAAGCGGGCCTTCAAGGGCTGCGCGATCATCGCCGGCCTCATCGAGCGGCGCTTCCCCGGCGAGCAGCAGAAGACCGGACGGCAGATCACCTTCTCCACCGACCTGATTTACAACGTGCTGCGCCGGCACGAGCCGGACCATCTGCTCTTGCGCTGCGCCCGGGCGGATGCGGCGACCGGCCTCATCGACGTGGCGCGCCTGGGCGGGCTGTTGGAGCGGATCCGGGGACGCATCCGCCACGCGGCCCTGGAGCATCTGTCGCCGTTCTCGGTGCCCATCCTGCTGGAGATCGGCAAGGAACGCTCGCCCGGCGGGGCGGCCGAGATCATGCTGGCGGAGGCGGAAGAGGAACTGATCGCCGAGGCGCTTGCCCCATGAACGCCGTTACGCCCACCTTCAGCTACCGGTTCGCGGCCAGCGACTGCGGCGGCCTGCGCATCGACCTGTACGGCGCCGAGGCGGTCTGCCGGACCTCGGGCGCCCTGTGGCTGGCCGCCGAACGAGCCCTGGTGGTGGCCGACCTGCACCTGGAGAAGGGGTCTAGCTACGCCATGCGCGGCCAGATGCTGCCGCCCTATGACACCCGGGAGACTCTGAACCGGCTGGAGGCCGAGGCGGCGGGCACCGACGCGCAGGTGGTGATCCTTCTGGGGGACACCTTTCATGACCGGCGCTCCGAGGACCGCCTGGCGGCCGAGGACGCGGCGCGACTGCGGGCGCTGGCGGCTGAGCGCCGGCTGGTCTGGGTGGTGGGCAACCACGACGCGGACGGTCCCCGGGCGCTGCCGGGGGAGACGGCGGACGAACTGACCCTGTGCGGCCTGACCCTGCGCCACGAGCCGCAGCCCGGACCTCAGGCCGGCGAGATCGCCGGGCACCTGCACCCGGCCGCCAAGGTGCGCGCGCCGCGCGGAACGATCCGGCGACGTTGCTTCGTCACCGATGGCGAGCGGGCCGTGCTGCCCGCCTTCGGCGCCTATGCGGGCGGTCTGAACGTGCGCGATCCCGCCTTCGCCGGGCTCTTCGCGCGCCCGCCGCTGGCGGCCGCCCTGGGCCCGTCGCGGGTCCGGGCCGTAGGCTGGAGACAGCTGGCCGCCGACTAGCGGCTAGCCGCCGAAGAAGCCGTGCTCGCCGACCACCCGGACCTGACAGGGCTTGCCTGCATCCTGGGCGGCGCGCGCCTCGCGATTGGCGGCGGCCTTGGCCTCCTCCTTCTCGCGGGAGTGGCCGAAATAGCGGCCGTCCTGCTCGACGGCCCACTGCCCGTCGTGGCGCAGCACGGTGAAGACGGTTCGATCGATAGTAGCCATGCAACCTCAGACTCTGCCGTCGCTTGAGAACGCGCCGGAGGACGCATGCGATCCCTAAAGCTTAGCATTAAACGGCCGAAAAAGCGCCGCCCCACAAAATAATTCCAAATTCATCCTTGCATCCCATCGATATCCGGCCCATTCTTCTGAAATCAAATTCGTTGACGCTCTACGGCGACTTCTCCGAAAGCTCCGCTTTCTGAACCGAGATCCGCCCACCGACCTCTCCGAAAATTTGATCTCACAGCTCATTCTCGGGCGTGAGAACTCGTATCCGGAAAGGAACGACATATGATCATCGGCACCGTGAAGTGGTTCAACGCCACCAAGGGCTTCGGCTTCATCCAACCCGACGACGGCGGCAACGACGTCTTCGTGCACATCTCGGCCGTCGAGCGCGCGGGCATGCCCTCGCTGCACGAAGGCCAGAAGCTGAGCTTCGAGCTGCAGCGGGACTCGCGCAGCGGCAAGACCGCCGCGGGCAACCTGCAAGCCGCCTAAGGCTTCAGACGCTCGACTAAAGACGAAGGCGCGACCGGCTCGTCCGGCCGCGCCTTTTTCATATCCGCCCCCAGCCCTTCCCTCCCGCCCTCTGGTCCAGCGATATCCGCAGGCCACTGCCTGTGCTGTAGGGCGCAATCCACCGGGTGCAGGTGAAAAGCGACGCGCCCACACACCAAAGGATAGATGCGAGCGAACGCCGTTCGCCCTAGGTGATGGTCCGGCTTCCGCAAGGAGTTCGGACCATGCCCCTCCGTCGCCGCGATGTGATGACCACCCTGGCCGCCGGCGCGGTCTTCGGACTTGCCAGGCAGGTGGAGGCGCGGGCCCAGCCTGCGGGCCGCGTACGCAACGTGGTGCTGGCCCACGGCCTGTTCGCAGACGGCTCGTGCTGGAGCGAGGTGATCGCCCGACTGCAGGCCGCGGGCCTGAACGCCACGGCGGTGCAGAACCCGCTCACCACGCTCGCCGAGGCCGCCGACTCCATCCGCCGCGTGCTTGACCGGCAGGACGGGCCGACGGTGCTGGTGGGCCACTCGTTCGCGGGCGTGCTGATCTCCGAGACCGGCCTGCACCCCAAGGTCGCCTCTCTGGTCTATGTGGCCGCCCGAGCGCCTGACGCCGGCGAGGACTATGCGGCCTTGGCTGAGCTGTTTCCGACGCCTCCGGCCGGCGCCGGGATCGTGTTCGACGCCGACGAGGGGCGCCTGACCGAAACCGCCTTCCTGCGCGACTTCGCCGGCGACCTGCCGGCCGAGCGAGCCCGCGTCCTCTATGCGGTCCAGCAGCCGTTCCGCCGCAGCCTGACGGCCGAACGGACCACCGCCGCCGCCTGGAAGGCGAGGCCCAGCTTCTATGCGGTCTCCACCGAAGACCGGACCATCGACCCGGACCTGCAGCGGTTCATGGCGGGACGGATGAAGGCGCGGACCATCGAGGTGCAGGCCAGCCACCTGTCACCTATCTCTAGGCCGAAGCAGATCGCCGCCCTGGTGCTCGAGGCGACACGGGTCGCCTGAACGCCGCCGGGCGGCGCCTGGGCGCGAGGAAATTGGCATGGCCGGCTGGACGGACATCGACGGCCTCGCACGGCGCCGGCGCCTGCTGCTCGGCGCCTCTCTGATCCTGGCCGGCGCGATCTTCACCTTCGACCTGCTGAGCCCCTTCGACGGGGCCGTGGCGGTGCTCTACATCGTCATCGTCCTGCTCCTGGCGCCCCTGGGCCGGGGGATGGTGGCGGCGGCGGGCGCAATCACAGCGCTCCTCGCGGTGGCGGCGTTCTGGGGCGGCCACATCACCGGTCCGTCGGGCGGCGCTTGGTCGCGGCTGGTGGTCAGCCTGGTGGCCATCGGCGCCACCACCGCGCTCTCCCTGCGGGACCGCTCGATCCGCACGACCCTCGGCGAGCAGGCGCGGATCCTGGAGCTGTCGCACGACACGGTGATCATCCGGGATCGAAATGACGTCATCGTCCACTGGAACGAGGGCGCCGAGCAGCTGTACGGCTGGCGCCGGGACGAGGCGGTGGGCCGCCCCTGTCAGGACCTCCTGCGAAGCGTCTTCCCCACCGAGGAGGTCGAGGCGGCCCTGGCCCGGGACGGCCAGTGGTCGGGCGAACTGATCCGCACCCGACGCGACGGCGCCCGGCTTGTGCTCGCCAGCCGCTGGCTCGTGCGGCGCGATCCCGAGGGCCGGAGCGTGGGAGTGATCGAGTCCAGCGCGGACCTCACCGAGCAGCGACGCGCCGACCGCCAGCGCCAGGCCTCGGAAGAACGCTACCGGACCATGTTCGACGCGGCAGGCTTCGCGGCCTGGGAATCGGACTGGTCGCAGACCTTGCGGGTCGTCCGATCCGCCGCCCCCGAGGCGTTGGCGGGTAGCGAGGCGCTGGAAGCCTGGCTCGCGAACCGCCCCGAGACGGTGCGCGCGGCGATCGGGGTTGCGGTGTTGCGTACGGCGAACCCCGCGGCGGCGCGTCTCCTGGGCGCGCCCTCCCCGGCCGTGCTCTGCGGCATGAGCATCGGCGATCGGTTCCCGGCCGAGAGCCTGGAAGCTTGCGGACGGCTACTGGGCGGTCTCGCGGCCGGGCGGCCCGGCGCCGAGGTCGAGACGCGGCTTGAGACCCTGGACGGCCGGCTCGTGGACGTGGTGCTGCGGCTGACCCTGCTGCCCACGGCTCAGGGCGAAGCCAATGTGCTGGCCATGGCCATGGACGTGACGGAGCAGAACGCCGCGCGGGCGCGACTGGAGGAGGCCTCGGCCGAGCTGGCCCATGCGGCCCGGGTGGCGACCCTGGGCCAGCTCGCCGCCTCCATCGCGCACGAAGTGAACCAGCCGCTGACGGCGATCATCAACTTCGCGCGGTCGGGCAAGCGCTGGCTGGACCGGACGGAGCCCGATCTCGCCGAGGCCGACGCCTGCCTCGACCGGATCATCGCCAACGGCGCCCGCGCCGCGGAGGTGATCGGGCGTGTGCGCGCCATGGTCCGCAAGACCGCCCCCCAGGCCGAGCCCTTGGACCTCGCGGCCCTGGCCGAGGAGACGATCGTCCTGGTGCAGCGCGAAGCCCGCGCGGCCGGGGCGGCGATTCACCGGCGCTGGCGGGACGATGCGCCTATGGCCCTCGGCGATCGAGTGCAGGTGCAGCAGGTGCTGCTCAACCTGATGCTGAACGCCGTGCAGGCCTTGCGCGAGACCCAGGAGCGTCGGCGGGAGGTGACGGTGACCCTGGACGCCACGCCCGAGGGCCAGGCCGAACTGGCGGTGAAGGACACCGGCCCGGGGTTTCCCAATGGCGCCGAGGACCGCATCTTCCGGCCGTTCTTCACCACCAAGCCCGACGGCATGGGCATGGGCCTGTCGATCTGCCGTTCGATCATCGAAGCTCAAGGGGGCCGGATCACGGCGACCAACAATCCGGACGGCCCTGGCGCCTGCGTGGCCTTCACCCTGCCGCCCGTGGGGCAGACCGCCCGGCGAGCCGCCGAACTCATATCTTGATATGATGGCCCGGCGCGCCGAACAGGCGCCTATGGAAGGCGACCGCGCCAAGCGGTGGGAGTAGGACCTGTGCGCGCCGGTGGCCTGATCTGCATCGTCGATGATGACGAGGAGGTGCGCGAAAGCATCGGCTCGTTCTTCCGCTCGGCCGGGGTGGCGACCAGGGGGTTTGCAGCGGCCGAGGCCCTGCTGGCCGCGCCCGAGCTGGCGCAGATGACCTGCCTGATCACCGACCTGAACATGCCGGGCATGGACGGCCTGGACCTCTCAGAGACGCTGCGCCGCCAGGGATACGCGGCGCCCGTGATCCTGATGACCGCCTTCCCCACAGCCGAGACGCGGGCTCGGGCGGCGGCGAACGGCGTCGCCCTGTTCGTCGAAAAGCCTGCGGACCCCGAGGAACTGCTGGACGAGGTGGAGGCGCTGCTGGCCGCCTGATCGGCGGCGTCGTATGGAGGGACCGATGGACGAGAGCGAAACCGGCGGCCTGGTCTGCATCGTCGACGACGACCCGGACGTCCGCGAAAGCCTGGACGCGCTCCTGAGGGCGGCGGGCTATCAGGTCCTCACCTTCGCCGCGCCCGACGACTTCCTGGCCAACGAGGCGGCGGACAAGGCGGCCTGCCTGGTGCTGGACGTGCAGCTTGGGGCGGCCAACGGCCTAGATCTGCAGCAGGCCCTGAAGGACAGCGAGACGCTGACGCCGGTGATCCTGATCAGCGGCCACGGGAACATCCCCATGACGGTGCGGGCCATGCGCGCCGGCGCCGTGACCTTCCTGACCAAGCCCTTCGAGGAAGCCGAACTGCTGGCCGCGATCGAGGAGGCCATGGCGCAGGATCGCGCCCGGCGGGCCGAGCGGCGGCAGGCCGATGGTCTGAAGGCTCGCTACGAGTCCCTGACGCCCCGCGAGCGCGATGTGATGGGCCTGGTGACCGCCGGTCTGATGAACAAGCAGGTGGCTGGACGCCTGGAGCTGTCCGAGATCACGGTGAAGATCCACCGCGGCAACCTGATGCGGAAGATGGAGGCCGAGTCCCTCGCGGACCTGGTGCGGATGGCCGAGGCGCTCGGCGTTCGCGAAGCCGTCTCGCGCTACAGCCGGACCTGACCGGCAGCCACAGGATGGGCCGCCTCGCCCAGCAGCCGGCCAAGCGCTTCCATGGCGTCCGAGAGCAGCTGGCTCGCCAGGGCGTCATCCCTGCCGATCAGCAGCCTGGCCGACCGCAGCTGCGCCTGCACGCCCTCGAAACGCCCGATCTCGCCCCCCCATCCAGATTTCCCCCTGCATCGTCCCGCTCCGGTCTCGATGACGTCAGAGTAGGGACGCCGCCGCCTGGCCGGTATCAGCCCTTGGTATGAGCCGCCTCACCGCTCGAAGGCCGTCAGGATCGGACAGGGGCCGCAGGAGTCTTCGGCGCATTCGTCGGCCAGGCGCGCCAGGGCGGCCCGGGCGGTAGAGAGTTCGGCGATGCGCGCGTCGAGGGCGGCGATCCGGGCGCGGGCCATTTCCCGGGCGCGCGGCCGCCCATCGGTGGCCTGCAGCTCCAGCAGCTCTCCGATCTCCTCAAGAGTGAAGCCCGCGGCCTGGGCCGACCGGATGAACCGCAGCCGCCGCAGCTCCTCCTCGCCATAGCGGCGCACGCCGCCGCCGAGTCCGCCCCCTGCAGGCCGGGGCGGTTCGGGCAGCAGGCCGCGGCGCTGGTAGTAGCGCACGGTCTCGACGCCGACGCCGCCCGCCCGGGCCAGGGCGGAGATGGTCATCCCGGGCATGGTTGACTCCGTACCATGGTACGGAACCCATATGGTCAGGGCGAGTTGCGAAACAAGCTAGCCCCTCGATGACCTCCCCCGCCGCCAAGACCGCCGAACTCCACCGCATGGTGATGGCCGACCACACCTGTCCCTATGGACTGAAAGCCCTGGACCTCCTGAAGCGGCGCGGGTTCCAGGTCGAGGATCACCACCTGACCACACGGGCCCAGACCGACGCCTTCAAGGCCGAGCACGGGGTGAAGACCACGCCCCAGGTCTTCATCGACGGCCGGCGGATCGGCGGCTACGACGACCTTCGCCGACACTTCGGGATGAAGGTGGCCGAGCCTGGGGAGACCAGCTACCGGCCCGTGATCGCGGTCTTCGCCATGGCGGCGCTGATGGCCATGGCCGCCAGCTTGGCCGCATTCGGCTCGCCCCTGACCGTGCGGGCGGGCGAGTGGTTCGTCGCCTTCAGCATGTGCCTGCTGGCCATGCTGAAGCTGCAGGACATCGAGAAGTTCTCGACCATGTTCCTGAACTACGACCTGCTGGCGCGGCGATGGGTCCGCTACGGCTATGTCTATCCGTTCGCCGAGGGGCTTGCCGGGGTGCTGATGGTGGCCGGGGTCCTGACCTGGCTGTCGGCCCCGCTGGCCCTGTTCATCGGCGGCGTCGGCGCCGTCTCCGTGTACAAGGCCGTCTATGTGGACCGGCGGCAGCTCAAGTGCGCCTGCGTCGGCGGCGGTTCGAACGTGCCGCTGGGCTTCGTGTCGCTCACCGAAAACCTGATGATGATCGCCATGGCCGTCTGGATGCTGGCCATGCCGCGCTAGGCGTTCAGCGCCTTCTCAAGCGCTAGGCCCAGGGAGATGCAGGCGCCGGAGGTGATCATGGTGGACAGGATCGGATAGCGGGCCGGCGTCTGGGGCGTCTGGTGATCGAACAGCCACTGGATCAGGAAGACCACCACGAAGCCCCCGAGGATCCAGGTGTCCGGCAACCGGCCGCGCCCGAGGAGCACCAGGAGCGCGGCGGTGGAGACCAGCGCCGACAACGCCAGGCGATACCAGCGGGGCCTCGCCTCCCGCGTCTCCAGGCCCCAGCGCACGCCGCCGAGAAAGGCGATCATCAGCGCCGCCCAGCTCAGGAGAATGGTCAGCGCCGCCCCGGAAACCTCCCGCGGCCCGTAGCCGTACACCAGAGCTGACGCCGGAAACGGGATCAGGGCCAGAAGCGCCATGATCCAGAGCGCAGCCGGGGCGGGTTCGACCCGTCGCCCGGGCCGCACGTCATCCATGAGCAATCAGTCTCTCCGGAATACGGCCGACGCGGCCCAGCCGGCCGCCAGGGCGAAGGCCATGGCGGCTAAGCCGTAGGACCATGGCCTGTTATGAGCCCAGAGGTAAAGAGTCCGCTCCAGCCCCACCTTTTCCACCGTCAGGGTGCGAACCCGCTGGGACACCGGCTTGCCGTCCTGGAAGAGCAGGATGTCCGCCCGATAGACGCCTGTGGGCGCGCCGGCCGGCAGGGCGATCTCGGCCCTGAAGAGCCCCTGGTCCACGAAGCGGACGCCGCGGCCGTCCTCGTCATAGAGGCCGGCGGCCTGCTTGAGGCGCACGACCGCGCGGCGCCAGACGTAGTAGTCCGCCCCCAGGGTGGAGACGACCACGTCGCGCACGCCGTAGCGCGTCTCGATGCGCTGCTCGTCCGGCGCGTCGATGGGCAGGTGATCGACCCCGGCCCCCAGCCGCCGGAGCTGGCCGAAGTTGGAGATCTCCTCCAGCGGCCGGTTGGAGGCGACCATGTAGAAACCCGGCGCGCCGCGGAAGACGACAGGACGGCTGTTGAGCCAGAGGCCGGCCACCCGAACCTTGCGGGCGATCCGCACCGGCTGCTCGGGACCACGAACGATGACCACCACGTCGGACGGCCGGTTGTCCGGCTGGAAAACCGCGCCATAGAGGACGATCCGCGCGCCGCGGAAGTCTGCGCTGACCTGGACATTGGTCTCGGTCAGGGCCGCCGAGATGGCCGGAGGGGGCGCCTCGACCGCCATCAGCCGTGCATCCCGTTCATCAGGACGAAGGGCTCGTCAGGGGCGATGAACAGCCCAAGGCCCATCCTGAGCCCGACGAAGAGAACGATGAGCGCCAGAACTGCGCGCAGTTCCTCGGCCCGGAAGCGCTGGGAGGCGCGGGCCCCGTACTGGGCGCCGACGATGCCCCCGGCCAGGAGCAGGGTGGCGAGCACGATGTCCACGGTCTGGTTTCGGCCAGCCTGGAGCACGCCCGTGAGCGCGGTGGTGACGATGATCTGCAGAAGGCTGGTGCCCACCACCACCCCGGCTGGCATGCGCAGCAGATAGACCATGGCCGGCACCAGGATGAAGCCGCCGCCCACCCCCATGATCGCCGAGAGCACGCCCACGAAAGCCCCGAGGGCCAGGGGCGGGATAACGCTGATGTAGAGCCGCGAGCGCGGGAAGCGCATCTTCAGCGGCAGGCCATAGAGCCACGGCGGGCGGCGGTCGCGCCGGGGCGGCTGGGGCTGGCCGCGCCGGCGACGCAGGATGGCTCCGAGCGACTCGGCCAGCATCAGGCCGCCGATGATGGTCAGGAACAGCAGGTAGGAGACGGCGACCACCAGCTCCGACTGGCCGAGCAGCCGCAGCCAGCGGAACAGCTCGACCCCGAGGATGGCGCCGATGATCCCGCCGACCGCCAGGACGGCGCCCATCCGCAGGTCGACGGCCCTGCGCCGGCCATAGGCGATGACGCTCGACATGGACGAGGCCGCCACATGATTGGACATGCTGGCCACGGCCACCGCCGGCGGGATGCCCAGGAACACCAGCATCGGCGTCATCAGGAAGCCCCCGCCGATGCCGAACATGCCGGAGATGAAGCCGACGAACAGGCCGAGCGCCACGATGAGCGGCGCGTTCACCGAGACCTCGGCGATGGGCAGATAGATGTCCATGCCGCCCTACCCTAGCCGCCGATCTCGGCGGGGCTAGCCCGCCGCGGCCTTTTGCGATTTGGCCTTGAGCGCGTCGGCGGCGGCCCGGGCGAGCTGGTCGCCTTGGGCGGCCGCTTTGTCGAACCACTTCAGGGCCTCGGCCGGATCCTTCTGAACGCCGCTGCCCGACTGGTACATGAGCCCGAGGTTGTATTGGCTGTCGACGACGCCCGCCTCGGCGGCCTTGCGGAACCATTGGGCCGCGGAGGCGAGGTCCTGCGGGCCGCCCTCGCCCCGGAAGTAGTAGAGGCCGAGATTGTGCATGGCGGCGGCCTCGCCGCCCTCGGCCGCCCGGGCGGTCCACCGGCGCGCCTCGGCCATGTTGCGCACCACGCCTTCGCCGCCGGTTTCATAAAGCTGGGCCAGATGGAACTGGGCGGGCGCATAGCCCTCTTCCGCCACGGCCTTGAGCTTGGCCAGGCCGCCGGCCCGCTTGGCCTCGATGAGGCGAAGGGCCTCCGCGTAGCGGCCCTGAACTTCCGCATTGGCCGCCACAGAGCCGGCGTCGGCCGCCGCTTCGGGGGCGATGGCCACCGCCGCGCGGGGGTTCTGGCCCAGAACCTGGGCCGGCGTAGGCTGGTCGGCCTGGGGGCGGTTCATCAGCACGACGCCCGCGGCGCCCACGCTGAGGAAGGCGGCGCTGCCGGCCACCATCAGGGCGGTGTGGACCGCGCCGTTCGACCGCCGCGCCCTCGGCGCGCCGAAGCCGGCGAACATGCGGCCGCTGGCCTGACGCCGGTCGACCTTTGCCCGCAGCTCGACCGGGCGGGGACGGGGCGCCTCAGCCTCCGACTGCACGCCCATCTGCGCCCGGGCGGCGGCCCGGGCCTGGTCGATGACCTCGCGGGTCGAAAGCGGGCGCCCGCCATCGGCGCCGGCCGGCTCCGGCCGGTCGAGCTCCAGGACCTCGTCGTCCTCCGGCTCGGCGATGGGCGCAAAATCCTCCGCGGCGTCGAAGTCCTCGGCCGCGAACAGCGGCCGGACCGGATCGACGGAGGCGTCGGCCAGGGGTTCGGCGCGGGAGAACAGCTCAGGGCTGAACGGTCCGCGCGGCGGGGCGTCGGCCGCCGGATCGGCGGCCGGCGCGACCACCGAGGCCACGAGGGCGTCCACTGGGGCGTCCAGGGGGGCGATCCGTGCGCCCTGGTTCTCGCCTTCGGCGGGCTGGGCGACCGGGCGCGTAAAGGGACGGCCCTCAAGCCGCGTCCGCGCCTCCTCAAGCAGGCGCGCCGTGCGCTCCTCGCTGCGGCGGATCCGCTCGGCGAGGTCGGTGGACACGCGCTCCTGACGCTGTTCCATCCGCTCGGTGACGCGGGTGACCTGCTGGCCCACCTCGTCGATGGACTGGGCGGTGCGGCGCTCGGTGGCCGCCAGACGTTCGGTGAACCGGTCGGTGAGCCGCCCGATCTCCGCCCCGAAGCGCTCCAGGCTCTCGGCCTGCGCCTGCTCGGCGCGGGAGAGGCGCGCCTCGACGGCGCCGGCGATGCGGGCGATCTCTCCCCCCACCTGCTCCAGGGCGCCGGCGTTCTGCTGCTCCGCGGCCTGCAGGCGGCGGTTCACCACCTCGGCCATGGCCAGCACCTGGCGGCCCATCTGCTCGAGGGCTTCGGCCGTGCGCCGTTCGCCGGCCTCGATCCGTAGGATGCGCTCCTCGAGGATGCGCAGAGCTTCGGCCGAACGCGGACCGGCCGGGGCGGCCTCCAAGCGAGCCAGACGCTCACCAAGCGTGAAATGCTCGCGCTCGGCGGTCTCCACCCGGGCCAGGGCCTGGCGCACGGAATGCTCGACGCCGGAGATGGCGAGGCCGGTGCGGGTCTCGGAGGCCTCGATCCGGTCGGTCAGCCGGTCGAGGGCATAGGCGACCCGGTCGAAATCCTGCTGCGGCGGGGCGAAGCGGGCGCCGGCGTCATAGGCCAGGCGGGGGGTGCGGTCGGCGAAGCGGTCAGGGAAACGTTCGGGGAAGCGCTCGGGCGCGACGCGTTCCGGGGCCGGAGGCTCGTGGTCGGCCTCCTCGCCCGCATCGTCCTCAAGGATGACGCGGTTAAGCCATTCGCCGAGGGTCATCCCCGAGCGCCGGGCAAGGTCCTTGGCGACCTCACGGGCCCTTGGATCGATCCCCTTGACGCTCCAGGGCGCGCCGGCCGTCATAGAATCGCTCTCCCAACCGCAGGAGACGCTACCCACCGATTCTAGTGGTGTAAACGCGTCGTTAACCCTATTAGTTGTGGCGAATTAGCGTTTCTGTGGATCAACGGCCCAGCCTGCGCTAGGCGGCGGCCATGGATTTGCACACCACCCTGATCAGCCTCGCCGTGCTCGCCGCCCTGGGCCTGTTCGCCGGCTGGCGCGGCGCGCGGCCGCCCGATCCGCACCGGGGCCCGCGCATGGCGCCGTGGCGCTTCATCATGCTGCTGGCCGCGGCGGGGGTGGTGCTGATGGCGGTGCACCTCGTGAACCTGCTGGGCGTCACCACCGGCGGCGGACGTTAAGGCCGGCTAGTCGTCGGCCCGTCTGGGCCGCTTGGCCAGTCCGGCCACGCCGCCCGAGGTCAGCAGGCTGACGTCGGCCAGGGCGATGGGAATGGCCCACTTGCGCGGCGCGGCCACGTAGCGCGGCCGCCAGAGCGGATCCCACTTGTTCTTGAACTCCCGGACCCCCTGGAAATTGTAGAGGTCCTCGGCGTTCTCGAAGAGCAGGCTGCCCACGCGCGACATCATGGGCGCCAGCGGCCGGTCCTGCAGGCCCGACAGGGGGGCCATGCCGAAGTCGAAGGCCCCATAGCCCTGGGCCATGCCCCACTTCAGGAGCTCCACGAAGAGGAAGTCCATGATGCGCTTGGGCCCCTCGTCCACATAGCGCATCAGGTCGATGGAGAAGGCGGAGCGGTCGGCCACCGGCCAGAGGGTGGCGAAGGCGATGATGCGCCCCTCGAACCGGACCACCGCCACCGGAAACTCCTGCACATAGCGGGGGTGGAAGCCGCCCATGGTGAAGCCCTTCTCGCCCCCGGCGTGGCGCTCCAGCCAGATGTCGGAGATCCGCTGGAGGTCAGGCATGATCGCCGCGACGTCCTCGGGCGGAACAACCTCGAACGTGGCCCCTGCCTCCAGGGCCTGGCGCCAGGCGCGGCGGGCCTTGCCTCGCCGGGTTCCATCGATAGTGAACCCCTGCAGCGGCAGGACGGCCACCTCCCCGACCTTCTGGATCGAGAAGCCCATCTCCACCACGTCGGGCAGGTCCTCGGCGTCGAGGGCGTAGAGCGCCGGCCGAGCGGCGTGAGCGTCGGCCAGTTCACGGAAGCGCCAGAACAGTTCCAGCCGCTCGTCGGCGCGGCCCACCGGCGGACCAAGGGCGATCCAGGACCGCCCGCGCACACCGAACATCAGGAAGGTCTCGCCCGACGCCGAGAACAGGAAGCGCTTGTCGCCGAGCAGGGCGAGGTTGGAGTTGGGCCGGGCGGCCTCGGCCTTGGCGAGAATCTGACGGACGCGGGCGAACTCGGGATCGGCCTCGCCGGCGATCGGCGGAGGCGCGGCCGACCCCAGCATCCGCCACAGCCCGAAGGCCAGCAGGGCGATGGCCGCCGCCGCCCAGGCGCGGATCGACCGGGCGATGTCGTCGTCCACGAACACCCGCCAGAACGGGGCGTCGCCATAGTCGGCGTTCATGTAGGACCAGACGCCAATGAGGCCGGCGCCGGCGAGCAGGCAGGCCGCCGAGGCGAGCCATCCGGGCGTCACCTCCATTCGCGAGAGGCGGGCGGTGCGCGGAAACGCCCGGCGGAAGGGCGCGATGAGGGCCGCTGCGGCCAGGAGGATGGCGGTGTCCTCCCAGACGATGCCCTTCTCGAGGCCGAGGGGCGCGGCGATGAGCAGGACGATCATGGTGGCCGCCCAGGCCGCCCCCAGTCGGGCCCGCAGGCCGAAGGCCAGGATCACCAGCACCAGCCCGAGCAGGCTGGAGATCAGGTGGCTGAGCTCGATCAGCAGCACCGGCGTGGTGGCCAAGAGCTGGACGAACCGCTCGGGCTCGGACGGTCGGGCGCCGGAGGCGAGCAGCATCACGCCGCACCCGAGGGCGAGCAGCGCAGCCATCGATGGAGCCGCCGCAAAGGCGGCGGGCTTCAAATCCCTCAGGAATCGCACGCGCGGTGCATAGCTGAACTGGCGACCGGAAGCTCAAACAACTGTTTCAAACCGCTTGCCCGCGAGCGGAGCGGCGTTAGAGTTGCCACAGACAGGTTATCAAAAACGGGAGAACGCCATGGCCGATTTCGGCGGCGCCGAGCTGGACGCATTCCGCTCCGAGGTCCGCGCGTGGTTGGAGGCGAACTACCCCGCCGAACTGCGTGACCCGCAGGCGAAGACCAACCCCGAGGCCGTCTGGGGCGGCCGGGCGTTCGCCGGCTCCAGCGATCCGCAGATCGTCTGGATGCAGCGCATGGCCGAGAAGGGCTGGACCGCCCCGACCTGGCCCAAGGAATACGGCGGCGGCGGACTGTCGCCGCAGCAGGCCCGAGTGCTGGAGCAGGAGCTGGCCGCCGGCCGCTATCGCCAGCCGTTGGCCTCGTTCGGCATCTGGATGCTGGGGCCGGTGCTGCTGGAGTACGCCTCCGAGGAGCAGAAGCGCGAGCACCTGCCCAAGATCGTCCGCGGCGAAATCCGCTGGTGCCAGGGCTATTCCGAGCCGGGCGCCGGCTCGGACCTCGCCGGCCTGCAGACCAAGTGCGAGGACAAGGGCGACCACTGGCTGATCAACGGCTCCAAGATCTGGACCAGCTACGCCAACAAGGCCGACTGGTGCTTCTGCCTGGTGCGGACCGACACCTCGAAGAAGCATGAGGGCATCAGCTTCATCCTCATCGACATGACCTCGCCGGGCGTGGAGACGCGGCCGATCCCGCTGATCAGCGGCGAGAGCCCGTTCTGCGAAACCTTCTTCACCGACGTGAAGGTGCCGAAGGGCAATCTGGTGGGCCGGGTGAACGGCGGCTGGGAGATCGCCAAGCGGCTGCTGCAATACGAGCGGCAGAACATCTCGGCCGGCTTCGGCGAAGGCGGCAGCGCCGGCGGGGCCGCTGGCGACCTTGGCCAGATCGGCAAGCAATATGTGGGCGTGGACGGCGAGGGCCGCCTCGCCGATGCGGACCTGCGGGCGCGCATCACCGCCAACAAGATGAACTTCCAGGCCCTGCGCCAGACCATCGCCCGTTCGGCTGCGGAATCGAAGGCCGGCAACGGTCCCTCGGCCACCACCTCGATCATCAAGTACGCCGCCGCCGAGTTCGCCAAGGAGCGGTCCGAGCTGATGGTGGAGGCCATGGGCCACCAGGGCCTGGGCTGGACCGGCGAAGGCTACGAGCCCGCCGAGCTCCTGGCCGTGCGCGGCTGGCTGCGGACCAAGGCCAACTCCATTGAAGGCGGCACGTCCGAAATCAATCTGAACGTCATTTCCAAACGGGTGCTCGGTTTGCCCGACCCCAAATAAGCATTTGATTTAAAAACAAACCTAGAGCCGGAGATTTTACGATGGCCGATTTCGGAGGAGGCGACCTGGAGGCCTTCCGCACGGAAGTGCGGGAGTGGGTGGCTGCGAACTTCCCAGCCTCGTGCAAGGGCAAGGGGCCGGCGGTCGGCCCCGAGCGTGAGCAGGAGACCGCCGACCAGAAGGCCTGGCGACTGGCCGTGGGCGAAAAGGGCTGGGGCGTTCCGACCTGGCCCAAGGCCTATGGCGGCGGCGGCCTTTCGCCGGCGGAGGCGCGGGTGGTGAACCAGGAGTTCGCCCGGGCCGGCGCCTACAATCCGATCGTCGGCATGGGGACGATGATGTTCGGCCCCACCCTGCTGGAATACGGCACCGAGGAGCAGAAGAAGCGGCACATTCCGCTCATCGCCAATGGCGAGGTGCAGTGGTGCCAGGGCTTCTCCGAACCCGGCGCCGGCTCGGACCTGGCGGCGCTGTCCACCCGGGCCGAGGACAAGGGCGACCACTTCCTGGTGAACGGCCAGAAGATCTGGACCTCGGGCGCCCAGTGGGCCGACTGGTGCTTCTGCCTGGTGCGGACGGACTTCACCAAGAAGCACGAGGGCATTTCCTTCGTGCTGTTCGACATGAAGACGCCAGGCGTCGAGGTTCGGCCGATCCAGCTGATCAGCGGCGCCAGCCCCTTCTGTGAGACCTTCCTGTCCGACGTGAAGGTGCCGAAGGAGAACCTGGTCGGGCCGCTGAACGGCGGCTGGACCATCGCCAAGCGGCTGCTCCAGCATGAGCGCAACAGCCTGGCGGGGGGCGGCGGCAGCGCCGGGCGCTACGCCTCGGGCCGGTCGCCCTCGGCCCTGGCCAAGGAGTACGTCGGCCTGGACGAGCAGGGCCGGATCGCCGACAGCGAACTGCGCGCGCGGATCGCCAAGAACGATATCGACCTCAAGGCTTTCCAGCTCACCGCCATTCGCGCCATGCAGGAGTCCAGGGGCAACCAGGGCCCCTCGGCGGCGACCTCGATCATGAAGAACGCCGCCAGCCAGACCCTGCAGGAGCGCGCGGAGCTGGCTATCGAAGTCCTGGGCAGCCAGGGCCTCGGCTGGGAGGGCGAAGGCTTCTCGGAAGAAGAGCTGACGTTCGTCCGCAACTGGCTGGGCGGCAAGGCCACCACGATCTACGGCGGCTCGGCGGAGATCCAGAACAACATCATCTCCAAGCGCATCCTGGGCCTGCCAGACGCGACCAAGTCCGCCTGATCACGCAGCAAAGACAGAGATTTTAGGGAAACACGACACATGGCCGTTCTGACCGAAGAACAGAACATGCTGCGCGACGCGGCCCGCAGCTGGGTTCAGGAGAAGAGCCCCGTCACCGCCTTCCGCAAGATGCGCGATAGCGGCGCCGAGCTCGGCTACGACGTGGCGGCCTGGAACGAGATGGCCGAGATGGGCTGGGCCGGGGTGATCATCCCCGAGGAGTACGGCGGCTCGGCCTTCGGCTACCTCTCCATGGGCCTGATCCTGGAGGAGACCGGCCGCACCCTCACCGCCTCGCCGCTCCTGGCCAGCGCCCTGGGGGCGGCTTCGGCCCTGGTCCTGGGCGGCTCGGAAGAGCAGAAGCAGGCCTGGCTGCCGAAGATCGCCGCCGGCGAGGTCGTCGCCACTCTGGCGATCGACGAGGGCCCGCACCACAAGCCCGAAAAGGTCGATACGACCGTCGAGGGCGGCAAGCTCACCGGCAAAAAGACCTTCGTGCTGGAAGGCATGGCCGCCGACCTGCTGGTGGTTTCGGCCAGGGGCGCCGACGGCGTCGGCCTCTATCTCGTCAAGGCGGACGATCCGGGCGTGAAGCGCAGCCGCCTGCGGCTGGCCGACAGCCGCGGCGCCGCCAACATCGAGTTCGCCGGCGCGGCCGCCGAGCCGCTCTCCGGCGGCGCTGAGACGCTCGAGAAGGTGCTGGACCGCACCCGGGCGGGCCTCTGCGCCGAGATGCTGGGCGCCGCCACCCAGGCCTTCGAGACCACTCTGGAATATCTCAAGACCCGGGTGCAGTTCGGCCAGGTGATCGGCAGCTTCCAGGCCCTCCAGCACCGGGCGGCCAAGATGTTCACCGAGCTCGAACTGTCCCGCTCGGCGGTGGAGGCGGCCCTCACCGCCATCGACAACGACAGCCCCGACGTGCCCGAACTGGTGTCCCTGGCCAAGGCCAAGATGGGCGACACCTTCCACCTCGTGTCCAACGAGATGGTGCAGATGCACGGCGGCATCGGCATGACCGACGCCCACGATGCGGGCTTCTATCTGAAGCGAGCCCGGGCGGCCGAGGCGGCCTTCGGCAACCAGGCCTATCACCGCGACCGCTACGCGCGGATCCAGGGCTACTGAGGTTCCGGCGTCAACCGCGACCGAGGGCCCCGCCGGCGACGCCGGCGGGGCCTTTTCATTGGTCGGAAGGAAGGGCGCCGGGGCCCCAAGGAGGCTCCCGCAGCCTGAGCCGCGGGAGCGTTCGGCCAGATCAGCCGAAGGGCGCGTCGATCGACGACGGCGGCCGCGAGAACCAGCGCGGGCCCTTCTCCGTCATGTAGAGACAGTCCTCGATCCGCACCCCGAAGGCGCCGGGATCATAGATGCCCGGCTCGTTCGAGAAGCACATGCCCGGGGCGAGGCGAGTCGTCTCCCCGTGCACGAAGTTCACCGGCTCATGGACGTCGAGGCCGATGCCGTGGCCGGTGCGGTGGGTGAGCCCTGGCGTGCCATAGCCCGGCGCATAACCGCGGCTGCGGTAGTAGGCGCGCACCGCATCGTCCACCTCGCCCGCAGGCCGACCGAGCTGGGCGGCCTCGAAGGCGATCTCCTGTCCCTTGCGGGCGTCTTCCCACACCCGGCGCACGCGGGCGTCGGGCTCGCCGAACACGCAGGTGCGCGAGATGTCGGCGTAGTAGCCCTGCACGCGGCAGGCGAAGTCCATCAGCACGACCGCCCCCGGCCCCACCGGCTCCAAGCGGATGCCGCCGTGGGGCAGGCTGCTGGCCGCGCCCACCACCGCGCCGCCGCCGGGGTCCTCGCCGCCGAGGGCGAGGATCGCGCGGTTCATGGCCTGGCTGATGTCGCGGCCAGTCATGCCGGCCGAAATGGCCGGGCCCACCTGCCGATAGGCGGCGATCAGGATGTCGGTCGCCGCCTGCATCAGGGCGATCTCGGCCGGCGACTTGATCATCCGGCAGCCGTCCACGACAGGCTCCCCGCTCACGCCCACAACCGAGGGCGCCGCCCGCAGGATACCGTTCGAGACGAAGTGGCGAACGCCCGCGTCAAAGGCGATCTTTCCGGAGGCCAGCTTGCGCGCGGTCAGCCAGTCGGCCACCAGGGCGTACGGGTCCTCGTGCTCGTGCCAGGTCCGGATGCCCGCGGGAATGCCGAGCAGTTCGTTCAGCCGGCTCTCCTC
Organism: Phenylobacterium composti DSM 19425; assembly: GCF_059568645.1. Classification (NCBI taxonomy): domain Bacteria; kingdom Pseudomonadati; phylum Pseudomonadota; class Alphaproteobacteria; order Caulobacterales; family Caulobacteraceae; genus Phenylobacterium; species Phenylobacterium composti. Next base: position 486,125 of record NZ_JCANTT010000013.1, read on the forward strand.
GAAGGCGGGCGTCACCATCTCGGCCGCCCCCTCGCGGGGGATCATCAGCAGGGTCGGCCGTTCGCTGAGCGACCAGTGGACGCCGCAGAAGTAGATCATGGTCGAGCCGGGCTCGACGATCAGCGCGGCGAGACCAAGCTCCTGCAGCAGACGCTGGGCCTTGGCGATCCGGACGGCCCGCTCGGTCGCCGAGATCGGCGGGGGGCGCACGATGCCGCCCGAGGCCCGGGCCAGGGCAGGCGCCGCGCCGGCGGCGGCGAGGCCCGCCCCGAGCAGGCCCCGCCGGCTGAGGGCGAACGAGGGGCTGCTAGCGGCCATTACCGGCGATCTCCCCGAGCAGGACGTTCCAGTAGGTGAGCTGGTCGTCGAAGGAGGCCAGGGGCAGGCGCTCATTGGAGCCATGGGCCCGCATGTCGTCCGGCATCACCATGACAAGGCTGCCCGCGCCATAGGTCGGGATGCCCTTGCGGCGATACTCCCGGCCCTCGGTGCCGCCCGCGGACATGCTGGGGGCCAGCACCGCGCCCGGATGAGTGGCGCGGACCGCTTTCTGCAGCGCGGCCATGATGTCCTTGCGGATCGGCGAGACCGGGCTCTCCACCGCTTCGCCGACAAGCTTGACCGAGATCTTGTCGCCCACGGCGGCCTGGATCTTGGCCTGGACCTCAGCCGCCGGCGTGCCGGGCAGGATCCGGCAGTTGACGAGGGCGCTGGCGGACGGCGGCAGAGCGTTCTCGGCCGTGCCTGCCTTCAGCATGGTCGCCACGCAGGTGGTCCAGAGGATGTTGGCCACGTTCGGCTGGCGGCGCATCTCGGCGATGGCCGCGGCGTCGGTTGGGTCCTCCAGCAGGCGCAGCAGCGCCGCGCCCACCGCGCCGCCTTCCTCGCGGGCGGTGCGGGCGGCCATGTCGCGGGTGATCTCGTTCCACTCGACGGGGAAGCTGATCGCCTGGACCGCCTTCAGGGCGTCGGCCAGGTCGTAGATGGCGTTGTCGGCCCGGGGCGCCGAGCTGTGGCCGCCGGCGTTGGTGGCGGTCAGCTCGAAGGTGGCGCTGGTCTTCTCCGCCGCCTGCATGCTGAAGCTGATCTTCTTGCCGTCGGGGCTGGCGGCGCCGCCGCCCGCGTCGGCGTTCAGGGCGTATTCCACGCCCCGCATCATCGGATGGTCGATGATCTTGCGGGTGGTGAGCATCCCGCTTTCCTCATCGCCCGAGAAGGCGAGGAACAGGTCGCGGTTAGGCGTCCAGCCGGCGCGCTTCAGCCGCGCGAAGGTCTCCACCAGCACGGTGACGCCGTACTTGTTGTCGCTGGAACCGCGGCCGTAGAGGTAGCCGTCCTTCTCCACCGGCTTGTAGGGATCGGTCTCCCAGCTGTCGCGCGCGGCGTCCACCACATCCATGTGGGCGAGCAGCGCCACCGGCGCGCGGCCCGTCTGGCGGCCCGCGTAGCGGACGATCAGGCCTTCGGTGCGTTCGCCGTCTATCTCCAGCGGCACACGCACGATGTCTTCCGACTTGAAGCCGGCGGCGGTCAGCCGCGCTTCGAGCACGTCCACCAGCTTCGGCACCTGGCCGCGGCCCTTGGCCGTCGGAATCTCGATCAGCTGGCGCAGCAGGGCGCGGGCGGCCTGCCGGTCGGCGTCGGTCGGCGCGGGGCCGGCCGGCGCGGCGAGCGCAGCCATGGGTTGGGCGATCAGGGCGCAAGCCGCCGCGGCGGCCAGGACGGCGGTTCGGAAATGGCGCGACATGCGGGTCTCCTCAAACGAGCAGGGGCCTCCCCGCGTGAGCGGGAAGGCCCCCTTTCAGCCAGGCGGATGTATCCGTCGGCGGTGGGGGCGCCGGCGGATACGGCCCTTAGAACGCCACCGTGATGGCGGCGAACAGGTAACGGCCGGTGGCGTCGTAGAACTGCGGATAGGTGTTCCCATTGCCGCCGTCCTCGATCGCCGCCGTCGTGGTGAGCGGCGGGTCGCGATCGAAGATGTTGTTCACGCCGACCCGCAGGCCGATGTTCTCGCGGATGTCATAGGCCGCGGAGAGGTCGAAGTAGTGACGGTCGCCGAGCTTGGCGTTGCGCTCGGCGTAGCTGCCACGCAGCGCCGGCTGGCTGCTGGTCTGCGAGATCTTCACCTCGGAGACGTAGCGCCAGGTGGCGTTCAGCTGGACCTGCCAGGGCGATTCCCAGCTGGCCAGCAGCTTGTGGCGCCATTCCGGACGCGGACGACCGCAGAGGCCGCCGTACAGGCCCGAGCACTCATAAACGTCGCTTTCCGGCGAGTTCGGGAGCGGCTTGGTCTTGTACTTCTCGAGCCAGGTGCCAACCAGGTTGAAGTTGACCACGCCCATGTCCTCGAGGCCGAGGTCCGCCAGGTTCAGGCGGTAATCGACCGAGAGGTCCAGGCCCGAGGTCTTCAGCGACCCGGTGTTGATGTTGAAGCGCTTGAAGTAGCCGTCGTCGGTCAGCCAGAGGCTGCCGCCGGCGCCGCGCTGGATCAGGCCGCAGAAGTAAGCATCGCCGTTGGCGAGGCAGTTGGTCATGGCCAGGCCCGGGTTCACCGAACCGATCATGTCCGTGACCTTGATCTTGAAGTAGTCGAGCGAGACCGTCAGGCCGGGGATGAAGCTCGGCTGAGCGACGAGGCCCAGCGAGTAGGTGTCGGCCTTTTCCGCGTCGAGGTTCGGGTTGCCGCCGATGAGGGCGTTGAACTGACCCGACGGGTTGTCGACGATCTTGCCGTACTGGTCGGCCGTCACGCCGGTGCGAGCGCACTGCTCGAAGCTGGCGTAGGGCGTCGGGCCCGAGCAGGGATCGTACAGGCCGTTGGCCAGTTGGCTCAGTTCAGCCTCGAACTTGCTCTGCGAGGAGAACAGTTCGACGACGTTCGGAGCCCGGACGGCGCGCTGGTACGAACCACGCAGGCGCAGTTCGCGGACCGGCGAGTAGTTCAGGCCCAGCTTGTAGGCGTCGGTCTCGAAGCCGGTGTTGTAGTCCGAGTAGCGGTAGCCGCCTTCGAACGACAGCAGGTGGACGCCGGGACGGCCCTCGACGAGCGGGGCGTTGATTTCGGCGAACAGTTCCTTGGCCTTGGTGACGCCGCTGACCGGATATTCCGGGCTCACAGCGTTCTGGTAGGCCTCGTCCGGCACCAGATCGAGGGTGTTCTTGCGGTATTCGACGCCGAAGGCGACGCCGACGCCGTTCTCAGCCAGCGGGCTGGTGACGCCGTAGTGGCCCAGGTCGCCGCTCACCGAGAAGACCAGGTTGGTCAGCGAGGTGTCGCCGGTGATGCCCTTGGACTCGGCGATGTAGTCCACCGCGGCCTTGCTGGCCGAGGCGCCGAAGTAGTCGAGCGGGGCGCACTTGGCGTCGTCGTTCGCCGTGTTGGCGTCGGCGTTGATGGCGCAGACCACCTTGCCGTAGGTCGCCGAACCCGGACGCTGGTCGATGACCGCGTTCAGGGCGTTGGCCACGCGAGCCTGGTTGGCGTCGCCGGTGAAGCGGCTGCGGTAGCTCACGTTCGCGTAGGAGGCGAAGGCGTCATAGCTGAACGCCTCGTTGATCTCGCCGCGGAGACCGCCGACGAAGCGGAAGGTCGTGTGACGGATCTCGTCCTGACGCGGGCCAAGCTCCACGTTCCGGCGGGCGACCACCAGGCCGTTGGCGATGCCCTGCGGGCCGATGTAGGCGCCCGAGGCGTCGTAGTTGCTGCCGGTGGACAGGCCAGCGGCGGTGCAGAGGAAGTCAGCCTGCTGCGCGCTGAGCAGCGGGTTGTCGCAGTTCATGCCGCCGCGGCTGCCGAAGATGCCGCCGGACACGGTGCCGGGGGCGATCTGGGCGGTCGAGCGGTCGTCCATGAAGCCCACTTCGAAGTAGGGCTCGAACTTGTCGCTGATGCGATAGTGGCCGATGGCGCCCAGCGTGTAGCGCTGGTCAGGGCGCTGATAGTAGTTGTACGGCGCGTAGTTGTAGGTCTGGCTGCCCGCCACGAACGAGCCGTTCGAGGCCCGGAACGAGGTCGGAACGCCGGCCAGGCCGCCGGTGTTCGAGAAGTTGGCCGGGTCGTTGTAGCTCGAGCCCGAGCACGAATACAGGCTGCCGTTCGGGCCCGTCGTGCCGAGGGCGCATGCGCTGTAGTCGTAGTCCTTTTGCAGGATCGCGTTGACCTTGCGGTACGTCGCATAGGCCGTGATGTTGCCCGCGCCGTCCGAGGTGTTGGCGCCGGCGATCACCGAGTAGTCCTGGGTGAAGCCGTTCCAGACGTGCTTTTCGGGCTTCTCATAGGCGCCCGGCAGGAGGGCGTTGTGGGTGTCCAGCAGGTCGCGCAGACCGTCGCGGTCGTTGGTGTGCTGGTAGGTGCTGACGCTGGCCGAGAACTTCAGGCCTTCGAAGTTGTCGAGGAGCTTGAAGTTGACGACGCCGGCGATGGCGTCCGAACCGTACACGGCTGAGGCGCCGCCGGTCAGGACTTCCACGTTCTTGATCAGGGCGGCCGGAACCTGGTTCAGGTCCGACGGGGTGGACTTCGGCGAGCCGTACGGCAGGCGACGGCCGTTGACCAGCACCAGGGTGCGGTCCGGCGTCAGGCCGCGCAGGTCGACCTGGGCGGTGCCGGTGGCCTCGTTCGAGGCGGCGGCGCCCTGGGCGGCGAACACCTGCGGCAGGGCGTTCACGAGGTCTTCGGTGCGGGTCGTGCCGCGGGCGGCCACCTCTTCGCCGCCGATCTGGACGACCGGGCTGACGCTTTCGATGTTGGCCGAGCGGATGCGCGTGCCGGTGATGACGACTTCCTCGACGGTCGCATCTTGGGCCGCGGCCGCGCCAGCGACGAAGACGCCGCTGAACAGGCTGGTGGCAAGCAACGCGGACCGGAAGGCCGCGCCAGGTCTACTCAGGTTCGCCATATCTATCCCCCTGGGTTTTCGAGTTTTTCCGGCGTTATGCCGGTGGCGGTTAGGCATGATCCGGATGGCGGGCGCTGCGAGGTCGCAGCGCCCGGTCCGGCGGCGTCAGACGCCGAAGGTGGGAAGGCTCAGTAGCGCCAGCTGGTGAGGTCGGCGCCCTTGGGGGCGGTTTCCTCGATGCGCTTGAGGATCTTGGGCACGTAGAAGGTGTTGTAGCGGAGGCGCGAGATGCCGTTGGGGTTGGCGTGGTCGCCGTTCCAGCAGTGCTCGGCGCGATCGCCGTAATCGACTTCGCCGCGGTAGGGCGGGTCGGCCTTCTTGAGGAAGTCCTCCATCAGATAGACGGCGTTGTTCAGGTAGAAGTTGTCCATGTCGCCGACATAGATGTGGATCTTGCCCTGAAGCTTCGGCCCGAGGGTCTTCCAGTCGC